>JAFRVZ010000075.1 GCA_017438265.1 Bacteroidales bacterium | reverse complement strand
TCAGAACGTCGTGAGACAGTTCGGTCTCTATCTGTTGTGGGCGTAGGAAGTTTGAGGAGGACTGACCTTAGTACGAGAGGACCGGGTTGGACGAACCTCTGGTAGACCGGTTGTGGCGCCAGCTGCACCGCCGGGTATCCACGTTCGGTTAGGATAAGCGCTGAAAGCATCTAAGCGCGAAGCCGGCTCCGAGATGAGACTTCCCTTGAGGGTCGTGGGAGACTACCACGTTGATAGGCAGGAGATGTAAGTGCAGCAATGTATTCAGTCGACCTGTACTAATGGCCCGAGATCTTTCCGGATAGCGTAATTTTCGGCTATGTATTGCCGAAGGATATCTCTCTCAGAAATATACTGCGGTGGCTAAAGCGGTGAGGAACCACCTCTTCCCATTCCGAACAGAGAAGTTAAGCTCACCAACGCCGATGGTACTGCCCCACCAGGTGGGAGAGTAGGAAGCTGCCGTTTTTACTTAATAGCCAGATTGATAAATAATCAGTCTGGCTATTTTTTTGTTCGTCGCTTCCGGGAGGTATTGTTTTGCGGAAACCCTTCGCTGTCTTCGACAGCTCGTCCCTCCCGCTGCGCTGTGCTTGCGGGCCCCTCCCACTCATGCGGCCGTGGGCGGCCACAGGTTTCCGAAAAACAATACCTCCCGCTCCGCTCGTTATGCCTGCCCTGCTCGGGCGTCTGCCGCTAGCGGGGGCGGTGGAAATCTTTTGGTGTGGTTTTTTTTTATTGTTATATTGGGCGGTAGACCAATCATCTTAAAATATGAAAACTGTCTATCATAGTACGCCGAACAACCGGACACGCTGGCTGTTCGCACTGATTCTCCTGGCCGTCTCCGTGACGCTCGTCGTCGTTTTTATCCTGAATATTCCACACGTGGATGAAAAGCCCGGGCCCCTTTATGGTCTCCTGGCTCTTGCCGTGGTTTCCTATTGGCTGGGCTACTTCCTGATCCGGCGGCTGAATACGTGCACGGTGGACGACGGGAAGCGGACCGTCCTCTTTTCCGAGAACCGGAAGCATCCGGTCCGCATCGACAACATCGAATCCATTACGTATTGCATGACGAAACGGGGCCGGCTGAAATACCTGAGCATCTACGAACGGGGAGTCCAGTATGTGGACGTAATCCTCGACCGGGAGCATGCCGACCATATCGTGGAGCATCTCCGCCAGCTGAATCCCGCCATCAAGCTTGCCGAGCGCCGGGGCGACTAGCGGCGGCAGGCCCTGTCATTCCGAGCGGAGCGAAGGAATCTATCTCCTGCCGGGGCCGCCGGCGGCGGAGGTGTAGGAGGAGAGGGTGACGGAGGAGCCGCCGGAGACGGAGGGGCCGAGGAGGACGAGGCCGCCGGGGACGGGGGTGCCGCCGGAGGCGGTGACGCCGGACTTGAGGACCGGCTCGGAGGCGGCGGAGATGACAAGGCCGCTGCCGCCCTTGGCGGGGGTCCTGAAGGCGAGGGTCTCGGAGCCGACGGCGAGGGAGTACCATTGGCCGGCGCTCCAGGAGGAGGCCTGCCAGCAGTCCTGGGTCAGGCTGGAACTGCCTTCGAGGCCACCGATCGCGATGAGCGTTCCGCCCTGGACATACAGGTGATACCCTTTTTCCGTGTTGGCGTCGAGCGCGACTTCCGGGGTGCCCGCACAGGAGGCATAGACGAGGCCGCCGGTGACGAAGAGGTTGCCGTTGGCGTCGATGCCGTCGTTGCCGCTCGAGAGGGCGCAGACATAGCCGCCCCGCAGGGACATCGTCCCGCCGGAGTTGATGGCATCGTCGGAGCTCTGGCTGCAGACGGAACCGCCCGTGACGGCGAGGACGCCTTTCGCCTCGATGCCTTCGTGGCTCTTCGCGCTGACCGTGACGGCGCTGCCGGTGAAGAAGAGGTCGCCGTCGAACTTGATGCCCTTGGCTGCGACGGAGTCATCGCTGCCGGAGCTGCTGCCGGGCTTGCCGGAAGTGCTCTTGCCGTAGTTGGCGCCGGTGACGGAGACGTCGACGGTGCCGCCGGCGAAGATGCCGAGCGCATCGCCGCTGATGCCCTTGCCGCCGGTGCCGGTGTTCGTGACGCTGAGGCTGCCGCCGTTCATCTCGAAGCGCTGGTCCGCTTTCACACCGGCGGAACCCTTGTACTCGGCGTCGTCGTCATCGTAGGCGGTGCCGCCGGTGACCCGGATCTCGGTCGCGCCGCCGTCGAAGCGGACGAGCGAGTCGGAGCAGACGCCCTTTTTCATGTCCGCGGAGACCTCCGCATAGAGGGCGCCGTCGGAGACGATGACCGCATCCTTGCCGCGGATGCCGTGGCCGGCGGAGCTGGTGACCCGGACGGTCGGGGCGGCCATGAAGCGGATGTAGTCGTCGGAGGTGATGCCGGCCTTGCCGGTCGCGCTGACGCTGAGGCTGCCCTCGCCGCTGAAGATGAGCTGGCCTTCGGAGAAGAAGGCCGCCTTCTCGTCTTCACCGTCGGGGGTCAGGGTGTAGGCGGGGCCGTCGGCGAGCCTGTTCCCGCCCTGGACGACGACGAAGCAACGCTTCTTGCCCTGGTTGTTGATGGCGGCGCCGCGCTTGTTCGTGAGGTCGAGGCCGTCCAGGACGATCGCCTGTTTCTTGTCGCTGTAGACTTTGAAGAAGCCGTCGGCGGCGGTGCCGCTTAGTTCGTAGCGGATCTTCTCGCCGGCGGTGTTGGTTGCGGTCACGTCGTTGTCGGCGACGGAGACGATGCCGTCCCCGTCGCCCGTGACGGTGGCGCCGTCGGCGTCGGAGAAATGGATCCGGATGGTGCGGGAGAAGGAGGTTCCGCCGATGTCGTCCTCGTCGTCGAGGGCTTCGCCGGCGGACGGGATGGAGGTGATGTCGTCTTCGGCATCTGCGACAGCGGAGCCGTTTGCGCTCCAGGGGTCGGCGTCAAAAGGGAGGAGGGTGTCGCTGTCACAGGCGGTCGCCGCCAGGCACAGCAGGGTCAGGATACAATACGTCTTTTTCATGATGCGACTCTTTTTTCAGTACACGTTTTTTTACGGGTCGTTCGATAAGGCAAGAATTTTGCCAAGCTGAAAACAAACAATTCTTTTTTTATTTTTGTACCGGGAAGAATCCCGGCTTATCCGATGAAGACGAAGAAATTGCTATTGACTGCGGCCGCGCTGCTGCTTGCCGCCTTTGCCGCCTCCGCGCAGACGGTCCAGGTTCCGAACCGGAAGAACCTCGTGATCAAGGAGTGGACGACCGCCGTCGGATCTACCTCCAAAGTGCTGGACCACGTGACGACCTACAACGCCGACGGGCGGAAGATCGAGGAGATCGAATACTACAGCAATTCCAGGATGAAATGGCGCCGGCGCTACGAGTATGCTCCGGACGGAAAGGTCTCCCGGGAGTTGCTCTACGACGGGAAGAACCGGCTCAATACCGTCCGCCGGTATGAATATAACGAACTGGACCAGCGGAAGACCCAGTACAATTACGATGCGAAGGGGAAGCTGCGCTCCGTCAAGGTGTTCGAATATGTCAGCGAAGATGCCTGACCTGCCGCCCTTCGAGCCGATTTTCCTGGAGGAGATGGACGCGATCCGGCTGATGAACCGCATCGACGCCAAGTACCTGACGGATGAGGAGACGCTCGCGGACATCCTCCGGGATGCCTGCCGGAGCGGCTACCGGGCGCTCGTGACGGAGGGTTCGATGGTCAGTCCCTATGATTCCGTCTACTACGACACCGCGGACCACCGGATGTTCCTGGACCACCGCAACGGGCGGATGACCCGCCAGAAGGTCCGGACGCGCTCCTATGTCAGTTCCGGGCTTGCGTTCCTGGAGGTCAAGTGCAAAAACAACCACGGCCGCACGAAGAAAAAGCGCATGGAAATCCCTGCCGGCGCCTTCCGGGATTTCGCCGCCGACGCGGCCGCCTGCGACTACCTGGAGCGCCATTCAGCCTTCGCTGCGTCGCAGCTGAGCCCGGCCCTGGAGACCTCCTTCCGCCGGATCACGCTCGTGAATCCGGAGAAGACGGAGCGGCTGACCATCGACTGCGGAATCGCGTTCGTCAATCCGCGCAACGGCCGCGAGGCCAGCCTGAAGGACGGGGTAGTTATCGAGATCAAGCAGGACGGCCGGACCGAAAGCCGGATGAAAGGCATCCTGCTCGACTACCGGGTGAAGCCGGTCCGCGTCAGCAAATATTGCGTAGGACTGACCCTGACGGACCCGGAAATCCGGGCCGGCCGGTTCAGGGAACGGGTCCGGGACATTGAGAAACAGATGAAAAACAAACTTACGGAACGATCATGATAGGAATCGATCAACAACTGGACTCCTTTGCGCTTGACGAGGATGTCCTTGACGTGCAGACCATCACGGATGCGATGATGACCACGGGCCAGAGCATCACGGAGCTGGCCCTCCGCTTCCTGCTGAACCTGCTGGTATGCTGGGTTCTCGTGCACTGCTTCTATTACCGCAAGAGCCGCCGCCGCGACTATTACTTCACCTTCATGGTGTTCTCCTCCGCGATGCTGCTGCTCCTCTATATGATGGGCAACGCCGAGGTCGGCATCGGCCTGACCCTCGGCCTCTTTGCCATCTTCGGCGTGATCCGCTACCGCACGGAGACCGTCCCGATCCGCGAGATGACCTACCTCTTCGTCATCATCGCCGTCGCCGCCGTGAACGGCCTCACGCCCCTGTTCAAGATGGTCGGCGCCTTCTCCGACGCCCCCCACTACGCCCTGAGCCCCGGCAGCCTCGGCGTGCTCGCCCTGTCGAACCTGCTCGTCATCTGCCTGATCTGGGTGCTCGAAAACAACATCCTCGTCAAGAACACCTCGACCAAACTCGTCCTCTACGACCGGATCGAGCTCATCGTCCCGGAGCGCCGGGCGGAGTTGGTCGCGGACCTGGAGAAACGGCTGGGGTTCAAGATCGACTCCGTCGATATCGGACACGTGGACTTCCTCAAGGACGCCGCATTCATCAAAGTTACCTACACGCTCGACAAGGGACAGTCGGCGACCATCGAACAGATCACCCGCGCACGCGATTATGCGGAACAGTAGAAACGGACAAGGCATGAAGAAGCTATTATACCTGGCGGTGCTGCTCCTGGCCCTCCCGGCCGGCGCTGCCGCCCAAGGGACGCTGGAGCCGCTCGAAACGGACTTCCGTACCCGCACGTCGCTGGCCCTGGAATATGCGGTCGCGCCCGGGCTCGACCTGGAAATGAAGTACGAGCTCCGCACGCAGGACAACCTCTCCCGCATCGACCGCCACCAGGCAGGCCTCGCCCTGACCTACAAGTTCAACGAATGGCTCAAGGGCGGCGTCGGCTACACCTTTTTCTACCGGCAGACGTCCTCCGCCTGGGAGCCCCGCCACCGCGCCGACGCCCACCTGACCTTCAGCCACCGTTTCGGCGACTGGAACCTCGCCCTCCGCGAGATGCTCCGCCTGACCCACCGCGCGGACGAGTTCAACCGTTTCCAGTCCGTCCGGAACAGCCTGATGCTCAAGTCCCGCCTGAAGCTGGCGTACAAGGGCTGGTATGCGTTCGAGCCCTACGCCTTCGTCGAGCTCCGCAACACGCTGAACGATCCGTCCTTCTCGGCGACCTGGAACCCCACGGCGATGGCGTATTCCGATTATCAGTTCCTCGGCTACAGGTCCGTGTACGTCAACCGCGTCCGCGGGTCCCTCGGGGCCGAGTGGAGTCTCTCCCCGCGTCACGCACTCGACCTGTACGTGCTCGTCGATTATAACCGCGAAAGGGATATCGATGCGAACAAGGCCGGCACGAAGCTCAAGTCCTTCACGTGGCGCCAGTCCCTCGTCCCCGCCCTCGGCATCGGCTACATTTTCTCCTTCTAGGGCGTTTGTATCGCAGAAAGAAGCGAAGGAAGCTATCCGCTGCAAAAGCAATTTTATTAAAATTGCTTTTGCAGCGTCTGCTTTATGACAGCAAAATTCACTATCTTTGTTAGATGATTGAATTGCCGCAGGGGCGGCAGAAACGGAAGCGTATGTCAACTGTCAGCGGAACCATTTCCCAGATCATCGGCCCGGTGGTCGATGTCCATTTCCAGCGGATCGAAGAGCAGGATCTTCCTGCGATCCACGAGGCCCTCGAGGTGACCCGGAGCAACGGGCGCAAACTCGTCATCGAAGTCCAGCAGCACATCGGCGAAGACACCGTCCGTTGCGTTGCGATGGACTCGACGGACGGTCTCCGCCGGGGGATGGAAGCCTGCTGCACCGGCGCCCCGATCTCGATGCCGGTCGGCGCGCAGATCCGCGGCCGCGTGATGAATGTCGTCGGAGAGACGATCGACGGCCTCCCGGAGCTGACCCGCGAGAACTCCCTTCCGATCCACCGCGAGCCCCCGAAGTTCGAGGACCTGACGACTTCGCAGGAAGTCCTCTATACCGGCATCAAGGTCATCGACCTGCTCGAGCCCTACCTCAAGGGCGGCAAGATCGGCCTCTTCGGCGGCGCCGGCGTCGGCAAGACCGTCCTGATCAAGGAGCTGATCAACAACATCGCGAAGAAGCACAACGGCTTCTCGATCTTCGCCGGCGTCGGCGAGCGTACCCGCGAGGGCAACGACCTGATCCGCGAGATGATCGAGTCCGACGTGATCCGCTACGGCGAGGCCTTCCGCAAGAGCATGGATGAAGGCCACTGGGACCTCTCCAAGGTCGATCCGGCCGAGCTCGAGAAATCCCAGGTGGCGATGGTGTTCGGCCAGATGAACGAGCCGCCGGGCGCCCGCAGCTCCGTCGCGCTCTCCGGCCTGACGCTCGCGGAATCCTTCCGCGACAGCGACACCGGCGCCGGCCCCCGCGACATCCTCTTCTTCATCGACAACATTTTCCGCTTCACGCAGGCCGGCTCCGAGGTCTCCGCGCTGCTCGGCCGCATGCCGTCCGCGGTCGGCTACCAGCCGACCCTCGCGACGGAGATGGGCCAGATGCAGGAGCGCATCACCTCGACCCGCAACGGCTCCATCACCTCCGTCCAGGCGGTCTACGTCCCGGCGGACGACCTGACCGACCCGGCCCCGGCGACGACCTTCTCCCACCTCGACGCGACGACCGTCCTGAGCCGCAAGATCGCGACCCTCGGCATCTACCCCGCCGTCGACCCGCTCGAATCGACCTCCCGCATCCTCGACCCCAACATCGTCGGCGAGGAGCACTACGAGACCGCCCAGCGCGTGAAGAACATCCTCCAGAAATACAACGAGCTCCAGGACATCATCGCCATCCTCGGCATGGACGAGCTCTCCGACGAGGACAAGCTCGTCGTGAACCGCGCCCGCCGCGTGCAGCGTTTCCTGTCGCAGCCGTTCGCCGTCGCCGCCGCCGTTACCGGCATCCCCGGCGTGATGATCGACATCCAGGATACCATCAAGGGCTTCAAGATGATCCTGGACGGCGAAGTGGACTACCTCCCTGAGCAGGCATTCCTGCAGGTCGGCACCATCGAAGATGCCATCAAGAAGGGCGAGGCCATTCTCGCCGCCGCGAAACAATGATCCGCGTCCGCATCGTCACCCCCCAGGGCACGCTCTACGCCTGCGACAATGCGCTCGGCGTGTTCCTTCCCGGCACCCTCGGCCCGTTCGAGGTGCTGAAGGGCCATGCGCCCATCATCTCGTCGCTCGAGGCAGGCGAGGTGCGCTGCTTGCTCCCGCAGGAGACGAAGGCGGTCCGCATCGCCTCGGGCTTCGCCGAGGTGAAGGATGACACCGTTACCGTATGCGCTGAAGTATGAAGAAGCTGAGGCTCATATTCGCTGCGCTGCTCGCGCTGCTTCCCCTCTCCCTGCGGGCGGAGGAGGAGTTCGATATGCAGTCCTTCATCTTCGGCCACATCGGCGACGCCTACGAATGGCACATCACGGAAATCAAGGGCAGGCCCGTCAGCATCCCGCTCCCCGTCATCGTCCACAGCAGGACGTCCGGCTGGCAGTGCTTCCTCTCCTCGAAGCTCAAGGAAGGGGAGTACAGGGGCTTCCACATCGCTCCTGCGGGGAGCAAATACGAAGGCAAGGTGGTCGAGACCGGCGCCGACGGCAGCGAGATCCGTCCCTTCGACCTCTCCATCACCAAGAACGTGCTCGGCCTGATGGTGGGCAGCCTGCTCGTCGTGATCCTGATCCTTTCCACCGCGCGCTGGTACCGGAAGCACGATGCGCTGGAAGAGGCGCCGACGGGCGTGCCGGGCCTCGTCGAGATGCTGGTGGCGTCGATTACGGACGACGTGATCAAGGACGCCGTGGGCAAGGACTACGAGAAATACGCGCCCTACCTGCTGACCGTGTTCTTCTTCATCCTGATCAACAACCTGCTGGGCATCGTGCCGTTCTTCCCGGGCGGCGCGAACGTGACCGGCAACATCGCCGTGACCCTCGTCCTGGCGATGTTTACGTTCCTCATGGTGAACCTCTTCGGCAACAGGCACTACTACAAGGACATTTTCTGGCCGGACGTGCCGATTTTCCTGAAGGCGCCGCTTCCGATCATGCCCCTCATCGAGATCCTCGGGATGTTCACGAAACCCTTCTCGCTGATGGTCCGACTCTTTGCGAACATGCTCGCCGGCCACATCATGATCCTCTGCGCCGTCGCGATTATTTTCCTGACCGCCGAACTCGGCCCGCTGCTCAACGGTTCGCTGGGCCTGGTCGCCGTGCTGTTCGGCATCTTCCTGGACTGCCTCGAGTTCCTCGTGGCCTTTATCCAGGCGTACGTATTTACGATGCTCTCGTCCGTCTTCATCGGACTGGCCCATCAGGAACCCGAAGCTGAATGATTTTTATAACTGTTTAAAATAAACGTCTTATGGTACTCTTTACTTTACTCCAGGCCACGATGGCCGCAGCGCTTCCGAAAGCCGCCGGCGCCATCGGTGCCGCCGCCGTCGCCTTCGCGGCCGCATTCGGTATCGGCAAACTCGCCCGTTACGTGATGGAAGCCTCCGCCCGCCAGCCGGAAATCGCCGGCGGCCTCCGTACGACCGCCATCATCGTGGGCGCCCTGATCGAGGGTGTCTGCCTCTTCGCCGTCATCGTCTGTCTGCTGACCCTCTTCCGTTAAGCCATGTC
This sequence comes from Bacteroidales bacterium, assembly GCA_017438265.1. Taxonomy (GTDB): domain Bacteria; phylum Bacteroidota; class Bacteroidia; order Bacteroidales; family UBA932; genus Cryptobacteroides. The sequence goes on along the minus strand of JAFRVZ010000075.1, from coordinate 36,385 downwards.
ACTCATTACTCCTGACAGCGGACTGATTGTCTGGATGACGCTGATCTTCGGCCTCGTCTTCTTCCTGCTGGCGAAATTCGGGTTCCCGATGATTTCCGGCATGGTCAAGGCGCGCAGCGAGAAGATCCGAGAAAGCCTGCGCGAGGCCGACGAGGCCCGGGCGCAGCTCGCATCCATCGCGCAGGAGCAGCAACGGATGATCGACGAGGCCCGGCGGGAGCAGGCCGCACTGCTGCGCGAGGCGTCCGAGGCGCGCGACGCGATGATCGCCGACGCGAAGGCGCAGGCCTCCGCCGAGGCGGAGAAACTCATCGCCGGCGCGCGGGAGCGGATTGCTGCCGAGCGCGAGAACGCGATGCGCGACATCCGCCGCCAGGTTGCCGTCCTGTCGATGGAAGTTGCGGAGAAAGTCCTCCGCAAGGACCTCTCGGACGACCGGGAGCAGATCCGGCTGATTGACCGCCTCCTGGACGAGGCCACGGAACGTAAATCGGAGAATCCGTCGTGAATGCGGGGATCATAGCCTCCCGGTACGCCACCGCGCTGTACCGCTACACGGCCTCGACGGGCCGCGCGGCGGAGGTCTGCGCCCAGGTGGAGCGCCTGCTGGCCGATCCGGACTCGCTGAAGGGGATGCGCCTGGAGCCTGAGCTGCAGCGCTTCGTCTCCCTGCTGATCGAGAACCGCCGCACGGACCTCCTGAAGTTCATCCTCCAGGATTTCGTAGACCTCTACTACCGGTCCGCCGGCATCAAGATCGCCCGCCTGAAGACGGCCGTCCCCGTCCCGACCCTCGAAGCCCGGCTCGCGGACCTGGTCCGCGCCCGGACCGGATGCGAAGTCAAGATGGTCTGTGAAGTCGATCCGGCGCTCGTCGGCGGCTTCGTCTTCACTGTCGACGACCTGATGCTCGACGCGAGCGTCGCGCGCCAGATCGAGCTGATCCGGCGCCAGTTTATAGAAAAGAATAACCGAATCGTGTAATGATCCAGCCTATCAAAGCGAGCGAGATTTCCGACGTCCTCTTCAACCAGCTGAAGGGCGTGCAGACGCCGCTCCAATTCGAAGAAATCGGCACCGTACTGCAGATCAGCGACGGCGTCGCCCGTATCCACGGACTGAATTCCGCCGAAGCCGGCGAACTCCTGGAATTTGACAACGGCATCATGGCCGTCGTGATGAACCTCGAGGAGGACAACGTCGGCGCCGTCCTGCTCGGCCCCACGGACCAGGTGAAGGAAGGGATGACCGTGCGCCGCACCTCCCGCATCGCCTCCATCCCGGTCGGCGAGGGTGTCGTCGGCCGCGTGGTCGACCCGCTCGGCAATCCGCTGGACGGCCTCGGCAAGATCGAGGGCGAGCTGATCGACATGCCCCTGGAGCGCAAGGCGCCCGGCGTCATCTTCCGCCAGCCCGTGAACGAGCCGCTCCAGACCGGCCTGAAGGCCATCGACTCGATGATCCCGATCGGCCGCGGCCAGCGCGAGCTGATCATCGGCGACCGCCAGACCGGCAAGACCGCCATCGCCATCGACACGATCATCAACCAGCGTTCGGAATTCGAAAAGGGTAAGCCCGTCTACTGCATCTACGTGGCTGTCGGCCAGAAGGGCTAGACCGTCGCCAACATCGTCGAGACCCTGCGCGCCAGGGGCGCGATGGACTACACCGTCGTCGTCGCGGCGACCGCCGCGGACCCCGCCGCGCTGCAGTATTTCGCCCCCTTCGCCGGCGCCGCCGTCGGCGAATACTTCCGCGACACGGGCCGCGCCGCCCTCGTCGTCTATGACGACCTCTCCAAGCAGGCGGTCGCCTACCGCGAAGTCTCGCTGATCCTGCGCCGGCCCTCCGGCCGCGAGGCGTACCCGGGCGACGTCTTCTACCTCCACTCCCGCCTCCTGGAGCGCGCCGCAAAGATCATCGACCAGCAGGAAGTCGCCGAGCGGATGAACGACCTGCCGGAATCGCTCGCCGGCAAGGTCAAGGCCGGCGGCTCGCTGACGGCCCTCCCGATCATCGAGACCCAGGCCGGCGACGTCTCCGCCTACATCCCGACGAACGTGATCTCCATCACCGACGGCCAGATCTACCTCGAGTCCTCCCTCTTCAACAACGGCTTCCGCCCCGCCATCAACGTCGGCATCTCCGTCTCCCGCGTCGGCGGCGCCGCCCAGGTCGCCAGCATGAAGAAGGTCGCGGGCACCCTGAAGATCGACCAGGCCCAGTACAACGAGCTGGAATCCTTCTCCAAGTTCTCCTCGGACATGGACCGGATCACGGCGATGACCCTCGACAAGGGCCGCAAGAACAACCAGCTCCTGATCCAGCCCCAGTATACCCCGCTGCCGGTCGGCGAGCAGGTCGCCATCCTCTACTGCGGCATCCACTCCCTGATGGCCGACATCCCGGTCGAGCGGGTCCGCGAATTCCAGAAAATCTTCCTCGACAAGATGCGCAGCGCCCATCCCGACGTGCTCGACGCGCTTTCGGCAGGAAAATTGGAAGGACTGGATATCATAGAGAAAGAAGCCGCCGCGATTGTCGGCGGCATGAAGTAAAGCAGACGCCATGCCCAGCCTCAAGGAAATCAAGGGAAGGATCGGTTCGGTCCGGAGCACGCTGAAGATTACATCGGCGATGAAGCTCGTGGCCTCCGCCAAGCTGCGGAAGGCCCAGTCGGCCATCGAGAACCTGCTTCCCTACGAGCAGGGGCTGCGCAGCATCCTCGCCGGGGTCGGCGGTCTTCCCGCCGCCGCGTCCCGCGCCTCCGGCGGGAAGACGGTCCTCGTCGCCTTCGCCTCCAACTCCTCCCTCTGCGGCGGTTTCAACGCCAACGTGATCCGGGAGGCGCGGGCCCGCGTCCGGGAGCTCGCCGCGCAGGGCCGCCAGGTCGTCGTGATTTCCGTGGGCCGCCGGATGGCGGACGCGATGGCGAAGGCAGGCTATCCTTCGCCGCAGGACCTGACCCGGCTTTCCGGAAAGCCGGAGTACGACGGTGCGAAAGCGCTGGCCGAGTCGCTGCGCGCCGGATTCGAGCGGGGGGAGTATGAAAGCGTAGAGCTGATCTGGAACCATTTCGTTTCCTCGGCCTCCCAGAAGGTGACGCGCGAGCCGTACCTGCCGATGGCGCTCGGTGTGCAGGCGCAGGAGGCGGAAGCGGCGGATGCGCCGATCGTCGAGCCCGCGCGGGAGGAAGTGCTGGCGGCGCTGGTGCCGAAGGTGCTGAACCTGAAGATCTATGCCGTCCTGCTGGATTCGGCCGCTGCGGAGCACGCCGCGCGCACGGTCGCGATGCAGACCGCGACCGACAACGGCGACAAGGTCCTGCAGGAGCTGACGCTGGAATACAACAAGGGACGCCAGCAGAAGATTACCTCCGAGATCCTCGATCTCGTGGGGGGACAACAAGAAAGCTGATCTCACGACCAGCTCTCCTATTGTTCAATACTTAGCTATGTTTAATCAAAAGTTCAGTTGCCCCTTAATCCCATAATCGTGCCAAACTTGATTATTATGGAACGCAAAATAAAATATCTGCTGTCTCTCGCGATTTTCTTCCTGCTGGCCGCCGGCTGCGGGAAGGTGGAGAAGGAACCGGTCAATCCGGTCGATCCAGAAATCGAGAAGGACGTCGACTATATGGCGAAGACCTACCTGCGCAGGGAATACATGAACGTCTATTACTACTGGTACCAGGACGTCTATAACCGCAACGCCTCGCTCCAGCCGCAGAAATACGGAAGCATCGACGATTTCTTTAAGGCGCTGCTCTACCAGGGCGACCGCTGGAGCTGGATGTGCGACAGGGATGAGTATATCTCGACCGAAACGGGCGTGTACAAGGGTACGTGGGGCGTGAGCTGGGCGCAGGCGGCCGAGGATTACGGCGACTTCGCGATCCGCGTGCGCTTCATCTATCCGGGCTCCCCGTTCACGAAGCACGGCATCACGCGCGGCGCCCGCCTCGACGCCATCGGCGGCAGGGACATCTCCGAGCCCTTCACCGAGGACAAGCTCGCCATCTTCAACGAGGAAATCGAAAAAGTCTCGACCAGCTTCACCTTCCACCGCGCGGACGGGACCGACGTGACCTTCACCGCCTCGCGCGCGACCGAGCTTTCGACCCGCTCGACGCTGGTGACGGAGGTCTTCGGTCCGGACGATTTCCCCGGCCTCGGGGAAGAAGTGGGCTATATCCACTACCTGGCCTACAAGTTCACGATGGTCAGCGACATCAAGACGGCGATGCAGGATTTCCACGCCCGCGGGATCCATAAACTCATCGTCGACCTGCGCTACAACGGCGGCGGGGACGTCAACGCGGCGACCGAACTGGTCTCCTGGCTGGCTCCGATACCCGCCCAGGGGAACTCCTACGTCAAGATGGTCCACAACGACAAGCTCGCTTCCCTGGACAAGGAGGTCGCCATTCCCGAAAACAAGGACGCGCTGCGCCTGACGGGACTGTACTTCATCCTCGGCAAGGGCTCCGCATCGGCGAGCGAAGTCACGGTCAACGGTCTCGCCCCGTATATGACCGACTATCTCCATACCGTCGGCAAGCAGACCTACGGCAAGCCGAACGGGATGTACGTGCTATTCTATCCGGGATCCGACGCCGATTACCAGCAGTACAACAACGACGATTACTCCCGGCTCAAGTACGCTTTCCTGCCGATCTGCTTCTACAACAAGAATTCGGTCGACGTCTCCATCCCGGATGCGGGAATGGTCCCGGACAACTGGTGCCCGGACGACCTGTACCACGACTTCGGCCCGCAGGAGGAGAACATCAGGGACTGCCTGACCCATATTGCGACCGGTGCCTTCCCCGTCCACGAGAAGCCGGAAACGAAAGCGGCTTCCGCCCGCCCCGGCCTTCTCCTCCCGACCCCCGAGGCGTCGGACCCGCACTACGGCCTTTTCAAAGCGCTCCCGTAACGGGGTTGATTTCATTTTGGAAGCGGCGATTTTCGGTAAGAAAGTCGCCTTTTTTGTGTAAAAGTGCCTATAATAGGTTTAAAACCATTTAATAAAAAAATTTATCAACTTTTTTAGAAATTAAATATTGCCATTTGAAACGTGTAGATGGTGTCAATTCGTTATTCTAATCGGTAATTCTATTTCGAATTTTCGAAAAAAAACGACATTTTCTTGTTGAACCCCCTGCCGAAGCGCATACAATACATTTGGAATTGTGAAAAAATATAACCAACTTAGCAACTTGCAGGGTGTATCTACCGGGAAAAGCCCTGAAAATTCGGTAATGATTTGTTACTAGTTCAATAGTTATGTTTAATTAAAAGTTCAACAAATGAGAAAAATTAAAGTATTTTTCGCAGCGATGGCTCTGCTTGTGACGGCGCTGGCTTATGGCCAGAACATCACCGTTACGGGTACTGTCAGCGACTCGTCTACGGGCGAGGCGGTGCCATTCGCATCAATTCAGTTGAAAGGCACGATGACCGGCGCCAGCGCCGACGTGAACGGATCCTACTCCATCTCCGTCCCCGCGAACGGCACCCTCATCTTCTCGTCCATCGGTTACCTCAACCAGGAGGTTCCGGTCGCCGGCAGGGCCGTCCATAACGTCGCCCTCGACCCGGATGCCGAAGCTCTGGATGAGACGATCGTCGTGGCCTTCGGTACGACAACGAAGAGCTCCTTTACCGGTTCCGCCGCTGTCGTCAACAGCGAGAAACTCGAGAAGGTCCAGACCGCCAGCGTTACGAACGCCCTCGCGGGTGCCGTCGCCGGTGTCCAGCTGACCTCCTCCAACGGTGCTCCGGGTTCCTCCTCTACGATCCGCGTCCGTGGTTTCAGCTCCCTGAACGCAGGCATGAACCCGCTCATCATCGTGGACGGCGCTCCCTACAGCGGTGACATCACGAACATCAACCAGAACGACGTCGAGTCGATGACCGTCCTCAAGGATGCCGCCTCCAACGCCCTTTACGGCGCCCGCGGTGCGAACGGTGTCATCATCATCACGACCAAGCGTGCGAAATCCTCCGACGCGCAGGTCACCTTCGACGCCAAGTACGGTTTCAACACCCGTGCCCTCCGCCAGTACAACGTCATCGACGATCCGGCCCTCTATCTGGAGACCCACTACAAGGCGATGCAGAACTACTACCTGAGCCAGGGTCAGTCCGAAGAGCAGGCCTGGCTTACGGCGAACAAGTACATCACCGGCGACCAGGGTAACGGCGGTATCGGCTATCAGGTCTACTCCCTCCCGAAGGGTGCGATGCTGATCGGCCGTGACGGCAAGCTGAACCCGAATGCGTCCCTTGGCCTTGTCAAGAACTACAAGGGTGAGGATTACCTCATCATGCCGGACGACTGGATGAAGGTCGGTACCCGTACCGGTATCCGTCAGGAATACAACCTCTCCGTTTCCGGTGCCGGCGACAAGTCGAACTTCTACACCTCCCTGTCCTACCTGGACAACCAGGGTATCACCGAGGCCTCCGACCTCAAGCGTTTCACCTATCGTCTGCGCGCTGAGTACCAGGCCAAGGACTGGCTCAAGGTCGGCGGTAACATGTCCTACTCCCGTTTCGACGGCAACACCCTCGGCAACAACGGTAGCGCGACTTCTTCCGGCAACATCTGGGCCTTCACTTCCCAGATGCCTCCGATCTATCCTGCGTATATCCGCAACGTTGACGGTTCCGTCAAGATCGACAGCGACGGCATCGCGATGATGGACTACGGTAACGGCACCAACGCCGGCTTCGCCCGTCCGTTCATCTCCGACGCGAACCCGATCCAGGACGCCCACCTCAACACCCGTAATAACGAGGGCAACGCCCTGACCGCGAACGGTTTCTTCGATGTGACCCTGTTCCCGGGCCTCGTCCTTACCGTCAACGGTACGACGAACCTCGACGAAACCCGTTATACCTATGTATACAACCCGTACTACGGCCAGTTCGATACGACCGGCGGTACCGTCGAGAAGGAGCACATCCGTGATTTCACGTACAACTTCCAGCAGCTCCTCAACTACACGACGACCTTCGGCGAGCACAACAACTTCAACCTGATGCTCGGTCACGAGTACTACAACTCCCGCCGCTACGACCTCTGGGGTGCGAAGCACAAGATGTTCAGCCAGACCGACAAGGAACTCAGCAGCGCCGTCGTCGACGACCAGAGCGCCGGTTCCTCCATCAGCGAGTACAACAACGAGGGTTACTTCTCCCGTCTGCAGTACGACTACGACAACCGTATCTTCGCTTCCGCTTCCTTCCGTCGTGACGCCTCCTCCCGCTTCCACCCGGACTACCGCTGGGGTAGCTTCTGGAGCGTCGGCGGTGCGTGGCTGATCAGCCGCGAGAGCTGGTTCAACGCCGGCTGGATCGACGAACTCAAGATCAAGTCCTCCATCGGTTCCCAGGGTAACGACAACATCGGTTCCTACCGTTATACCGATGTTTACGACATTGTGAACTCCTCGGGCAACGTCGGTACCGCCTTCTCCTCGAAGGGTACCCGCGACATCACCTGGGAGACCAACACGAACTTCAACGCCGGTATCGAATTCGGCCTCTTCAGTCGTCTGTCCGGCAGCTTCGAATACTTCTTCCGCAAGACCACGGACATGCTCTTCAGCTTCTCCGTCGCTCCGTCCCTCGGTTACTCGAGCTACTACGACAACGTCGGTGACCTGTACAACCAGGGCTTCGAGCTCGAACTCAACTACAACATCTTCAACAAGAAGAACTTCCAGTGGGATGTGAACCTCAACGCCACGACCCTGAAGAACCGTATCACGAAACTGCATCCCGACAAGCTGAACTCCATCCGCTATGACAAGGATGCCAACGTATACCGCGGCTATGATACCAGCGGCACCTACATCGCCGAAGGCATCTCGATGTATACCTGGTACACGAAGGAGTTCGCCGGCATCGACCAGGAGACCGGTCTCTCCCAGTGGTACTACTATGACAAGGATGAGGAAGGCTACCCGGTGGGTGACATCAAGACGACGACGGTCTACAACGACGCCGACTACTTCGTGACCCGCAAGTCCTCCATCCCGGATCTCTACGGTGGTTTCGGTACGAGCGTCCGCCTCTACGGCTTCGACCTCTCCGCAAACTTCTCCTATCAGATCGGCGGTTGGATCAACGACGGTACCTACCAGACCTTCATGGCCTCCCCGACCACGTCCAACACCGGTTACAACTTCCACGCGGACGTCCTGAAGTCCTGGACGCCTACCAACAAGAACAACGAGATCCCTCGCTGGCAGCTTGCTGATACCTACAGTGCTTCCGCATCGACCCGTTTCCAGACCAAGGCGAGCTACCTGAACATCGAGACCATCAATTTCGGTTACACGCTCCCGGCCGTCGTGACCCGTCAGATGAACATCAACTCCATCCGCGTCTACCTCGCCGCCAACAACGTCTGGTACTGGTCCATGCGTCGCGGCTTCGACCCTCGCCAGAGCTTCGACGGCGGTTCCAATGCGACCAACTATTCTCCGATGAGAACGGTTTCCGCAGGTGTTACCTTCCACTTCTAGAATGTCAGACCCAGAATTTTAGAATATAAGAGATATGAACAGATTTTTTAAATATATCGCCGTGCTGGCCGTGGGTGCCCTTTCGCTCACGAGCTGCATCAAGGAGACCTTCCCGCAGGGTGGTTCCGCCACTTCCGAGCAGGTCGGTGCCTCCGCCTCTGCCCTGCAGAGTGCTGCGAACGGTATTCCTGCCAAAATGTCCCAGTGGTATATGGTGTACGGAAGGCAGGTCCACGAGACCGATATGGCTTTCCCCCAGTTCATGATCGCGTTCACCGAACTGCTCGGTGACATGTATCCGCTGGGTTCGAACTCCGGCTATGACTGGTTCCGTAACTACAACACTTGCGACCGTGCCTTCGGTTCGGAGACTTACTTTGCTTACCTTCCCTGGTTTACCTGCTATCAGTTCATCAAGTCCGCCAACGACGTAATCTCCGCCGTGGACCTCGAGAACCCGGAGACGACTTCCGCCGTCCGCGGTCTCGCCGGTTCGGCCTACGCCTGCCGCGCGTTCTACTACTATCTGCTGAGCGTGATGTTCGAGGCCAAGGAAAACATCTACACCGATGTCTCCAGCGTCAAGGGACTTTCCGTTCCGCTCGTGCTTGACACGACCGACGCCGAAACCGCGAAGAACAACCCGCGTGCGACCCACGACGAGGTGACCGCCCAGATGATTTCCGACCTGGAGATTGCCGAGGCCTGCCTGAAGGGCTATACCCCGGCTTCCGGCCAGTTCCCGGGCCTCGCCGTCGCCTACGGTATTCGTGCGAAGGTTCACATGTGGGATGAGGATTACGCCAATGCTGCGAAGTATGCGCGCCTCGCGATCGACACGTTCGGCGGCTCCCCTGTGACCGCTGCCCAGTGGAACGACGTCAGCACCGGTTTCAACACCGCGAACCAGGCCTGGATGTGGTACACCAGCTACTCCGCCGAGAACATGGCGAACCTCTGCAACTTCATCGGCTGGATTTCCGGCGAAGCTGACTGGGGTTACTCCTCGCTGACCCGTCCCTCCATCGACAAGAGCCTCTACGACAAGATTGCCGACAACGACTTCCGTAAGTACAGCTTCCTCGATCCGGACAAGTACGACTACTACAACTACCAGACTTCCCGCGACAAGGCTTACATCGAAGAAGCTCCTGCGTGCCTGTCTCTCAAGTTCCGCTGCAAGAACGGCGACTGGGAGTCCTACACCGTCGGTGGTGCCGTCGATGTTCCGATCATGCGCGTTGAGGAAATGTACCTGCTCGAGGCTGAGGCCGTCGGTATGAGCCAGGGCGCCGCTGCCGGTGCCGCTCTGCTGAACGCCTTCATGCAGAACTACCGTCAGAGCGACTACAGCTTCACTCCCGCTTCCGCCCGTGACCTCCAGCTCGAGGTCCTGACCCAGGAGCGCATCGAGTTCTGGGGTGAAGGCTGGGGCTTCCCGAACGCCAAGCGTATCAAGCCGGACGTGATCCAGAACTACGAAGGTACGAACGCCCCTGCGAACATCTTCAAGATCAACGCGAAGGGCATCAAGCCTTGGTGGAATTTCTGCATCCCGGATTCCGAGGTCAACGCCAACAAGGCTCTTGCCGGTCACAACAACCCCAACCCGAGCGCCCTTATCACCGGCCCGACTCCGATTGGAACCTTTGCTCCCGGTAAATATGAATAATAAGGAGACGAGATTATGAAGACATTCAATAAAATTCTTGTTTTTGCGCTTGCCGGCGCCATGTTGGCAGGTGTAGCGTCCTGCGTCGCGGAGGCTCCGGAATATACTCCGGCTCCCGTCCCCACGACGGCGGAAGTTTACTTCCAGGATGGTCTGGCAGCGTCTTATACCCTTTCTGCCGGTGCCAGCGCTTTCGCCATCCCGGTGAACCGTGCGAACACCAACGGTTCCTTCACCGCTACGGTCTCCAGCGAGGCTGACCCGCTGTTCTCCGTTCCCGGTACCGTGACCTTCGCCGACGGTATGGCTACCGCCCAGCTCGTGATCGGTTACAATTCCGCGAAGCTTGCCGAGCAGTTCCCGTACCAGTTCAACCTCTCCGTGAGCGGCGCCGATGCGTCCCAGTACGGCCTGAACAGCTATTCCTTTACCGCGACCCTTCCTCCCCAGGGCGGTGGCTCTGACTGGAAGGCGGTCGGCAAGGCGGCTTCCGGCGGTGTCCCGACCTTCGTCGAGAACATCATGAAGATCTACAGCAGCGGTATCGACACCCACACCTTCCCGGCCTATGTCGAGCAGTACCAGGACAAGAAGATCTACCGTATCGTCAACCCGATGAGCACGGTGACTGTCGGCAAGACCAAGTATGCGAACCCGTACTATGACGAGACCGCTTCCGCAGACGGTATCTGGCCTGAGGAGTTCCTCGATGACAGCGACTACTATATCGTCCTCGATATGGAAGGCGACATCTTCAAGGAAGAATTCGGCGGTACCCTCGAGCCGGGTCAGGTCTATGTCGCTGACTCCAACCTCAACTTCCAGTGGGTCGACGCCGGTCCGTTCTCGATCAACAGCGCGATCACCTGGCCGAACCACGTCAACTACGACTGCCCGCGTCCGCTGGGCAGTTGGGATGCGAAGAAGCAGGCGATCAATTTCGGTGACTTCATGCTCCTCGCCGGCAACAGCATCTACGGCTGGCCGACCTACAGCGGGGTCCCGGATACCTACCTCTACTTCGACAGCACGCTCATGGTCGAGGACTACAACACCTATAACTATGGTACGTCCCCGTACCTCCTCGGTATGGTCACCTCCAACATCTTTGCTGAGGACGGTCAGCCGATCCAGTGGGGCGGCGCCAAGCTGATGGTGAATACGGACGACGAGGACCTCCCGGTCTACTTCATCCCGGACTACTTCACCGATGGTTACGGCCTTGCCTTCTCCGCTCCGGCTCCGGACGACCTGAAGGACGGCGACGCCATCTCCGACGTGGCGAACGAGCAGGAGACCGGTCTTGACGTTTTCGGCAACCCGGTGTTCGTGAATATCAAGAAGGGTACCGTTTCGTTTGATGCCGACGGCTTCCCGATCTTCGATTTCCAGGTCAACGTGTACGCGAAGGATGCGGACGGCAATGTCGCGTATGACTTCGGCACCTTCGCCGAGCAGTTCGCCGGAAACGAGTGGCCGGAGATCTATTCCCTCGCTGACCTTGCCCGCGCCGACAAGGAAGACTTCTACGGTACCTATTCCCGTAAGGTCAACGACTACTACAACTTCGCCGGTGAAGCTGTCGAGGAAGGTACGCTTGTCATTTCCGACGGCGGTACTGAGGTTGACGAGGAGAGCGGGGAAGAGACCGAGTATGTCGCGATCCGCGGTATCTCCGGCGTGGACTTCGACGATACGATCCTCGCCGAGTGGAGCAACGGCTTGCTCTTCGTCGAGGCCCAGCAGACTGCCGGCCAGTATGCGGGTTATGACATCACTGTCGTTCCGTTCTCTTCCTCCGCGTTTAACATCAATTCGAATTACCTCCTGATCGGCGGTCTGACCGCGGACGGCACCTTCGCCCTTGTCCCGCATCCGCAGATCCCGGACTATGACGGCCTGTACTTCTATGTACCCGGCGTCGGCGGTCTCAGCATTGTCTGGAACATCATCGGCCATCCGGTTGACGATACCGACGCTGCCTTCGCTCCGTACGTGATGGAGAAGAAAGGCAACGCGACCTTCCGTCCGTTCGAGAAGATCCACCATGTCCGCACCTTCAGCGGCCAGTCCGGCGCCAAGAACGAGGACTTCCGTCCGACTTCCGCTCCCGCCCCGATTGCTGTCCGCTAAACAGCGAATACTTCAATAAAAAGAAGGATGGTCCTGCGACCATCCTTCTTTTTTATTGTTAAAAAAAACTATTGTGCGATGTAGGATTCCGGATCGCGGAAGCCGCGGAGGAAGTCCTGGACGCCCATCCGTTTCTTGCCGGAGAGCTGGACGTCCGTGACGGACAGGGCTCCGTCGCCGGTCGCGATGTGCAGCCAGGTCTTCCCGTCGGAAGTGACGGTCCCGGGCGCCGCCGCCGGCGCTCCCTCGACCTTCTCCGCGAAGAAGATCTTCAGGGTGACAGATTCCTTCGCTTCGCTCGGAATGACAGGGGAGTCGATGAAAATATTCTTTTCAGCGATAGGTGTCAGCGTTGTAAATGCGGTGGGGTAGGGGCTGAGGCCGCGGATGAGGTTGTAGAGGTGGCGGGTCGTGTCGGACCAGTCGAGGCGGCAGAGCTCGCGGGTCAGCTTCGGGGCGGGCTTGAGCACCTCGGAGCCCTGGATGAAACTGCGCTGTACGCGGGTCTCGGCATTGCCTTCGAGGATGGCCTCGGCTGTCTGGACGACGAGGTCGGAGCCGAGCGCCATCAGGCGGTCGTGGACGTCGCCGGCCGTGTCGGTCTCGGCGATGCGGGCCTCGGAGCGGAAGAGGATGCCGCCGGTGTCGATGTCCTTGTCGATCATGAAGGTCGTGACGCCGGTCATCCGTTCGCCGTTGATGACGGCCCAGTTGATCGGGGCGGCGCCGCGGTACTGGGGCAGCAGGGCGGCGTGGAGGTTGAAGGTGCCGAACTTCGGCATCGACCAGATCTCTTCGGGCAGCATCCGGAAGGCGACGACGACGAAGAGGTCGGCGTTCCAGGCGCGGAGGGCGTCGAGGAATTCCGGGTCCTTGAGCTTCAGGGGCTGCAGGACGGGGATGTCGTGCGCGACGGCATACTGCTTGACGGCGCTCTCGTTCATCTTCAGGCCGCGGCCGCTGGGCTTGTCGGCCACGGTCACGACGCCGACGATCTTGAATCCCTTGCGGACGAGGGCGTCCAGCGGGGCGACGGCGAATTCGGGCGTGCCCATATAGACGATGCGCGGCTTGCGGAAGAATGCCCGGATCCGGCTCTTGACCCGCCGCCACCAGGCTTTCATGTTGTCCGCGGCGAAGAAGGAAGAGTCGTGGATGGCCTTCCAGGTCAGGAAGGTCCCGATCGGGGCGAGCACGTAGGCGGAGATGAAGGCGCCGCTGAACGGGTCGATCGCGCCGTCGCGGGCGAGTTTCGTGCCCGTGATGTCGACGACCCAGTAGAGGACGAAGAAGAGGACGGAGACGATCGCGGAGGCGCCGAGGCCGCCCTTGCGGATCAGCGCGCCGAGCGGGGCGCCGATGAAGAAGAGGATGAAGCAGGCGAGCGCGCCGGAGTAGCGCTTGTGGATTTCCAGCTCGCTGCGCCGCAGGAAGTAATTGCAGTCGTAGGTCTCCTGCTCGTAGATCTTCATGTCGGAGATCAGGCGCTCCATCCGCGACTCCGCCTTGCCGGCCGCGACGAGCGGCTCATAGTCGGATTTCCACTGCGTCAGGTACTCCTCCGGGAAATTCGGGAGGCCCTTGGCGAGCCCCGCGCTGTCGAGCTGGTCGATCTTCGCGATCTGCGGGGAGGTCATCATCTGGAGCACATGGCGGGTATGGAGCTCCGCGGCGACTTCGACGAGGGAATCCCGCGTGAAGTACAGGTCCTTGAGCTTCTTGGACTTGGTCTGGTCGCCGAAACGCGCCTCGTCGGACTTCTGGAAGGCGTAGTGCTCCAGGGGAATGATCATCTCCTGCCGGTCGAAGTCGATGCGCTCCAGCTGGCGGGTCGTATCCTGCGGTTCGTACTGGTTGGTCTCCTGGTAGTTGGCGCCGCTGTACATCGTGAAGGTGATGTAGTCCTTGGTCTTGGCCATCCGGATGGTGGCGGAGTCGGCCAGGGAGATGGTCGTGTTGCCCTGCCGGCCGGTGTGGTCGTAGACCATGATGCCGTACATCATCCCCTGGCTGTCCCCGGAGTCTTCGACCCGGAGGATGTAGCCGTCGATGCCGTCGTAGAAGGTTCCGGAAGGGATTTTGATCTCTTCCTTGGTCTTGCCGATGTCGTCGCGCAGCGTCAGGATCTTGTTATAGGCGTAGGGGACGAGGTCGTCCGAGGTAAAGAGCGCACCGATGCTGATCACGACGGAGGCCAGGATCAGGGGGAGCAGCACCCGCCCCAGCGAGATGCCGGCCGACTTGATCGCCATCAGCTCGTTGTTCTCCGCCAGCTGGCCGATCGTCATCATCGACGACAGCAGGGTCGCCAGCGGCAGCGCGAGCGGCAGCGAGTAGCAGCTGCCCCACATCAGGAATTCCGCTATGACGCTGAACCCCAGTCCTTTACCGACGAGTTCGTCGATATAGACCCAGAGGAATTGCATCATCAGGACGAAAAGCACGACCAGCAGGATCGCCACAAACGGTCCTATGAACGCTTTCAGCAAAAACCGGTCGAACTTCTTCATCCTGGCACGGGTTTATTTCGTGGCGGTTTCGACGAGGGCGTCGAGGGCGGCCGCGAGGCCGGAGGCGTCCTTGCCGCCGGCGCTGGCGAGGCCGGGCTGGCCGCCGCCACCGCCCTGGATCAGCTTCGCGGCTTCGCGGATGTCCTTACCGGCGTTCTTGCCGGCGGCCACGAGGTCGGCGGAGTACATCAGGAGCAGGTTCGGCTTGCCTTCGAATGCGAAGGCGGCGGCGAAGACCGTGTTTTGGAGATCCTTCTGGAGCGCCAGCGCAACGTTGCGGAGCATCGCCGGATCGACGCCGTTCTCGCGGAAGCGGATCAGCCGGTGGCCGCCCATTTCCTCGGCGGTCCCGGCCAGCCGGGACGCGAGTTCGGCGGCCTTCTGCCTGGCGAACTCTTCGGCCTGCTTCTTCATCGTCGCGTTCTCGTCGATCATCCGGCTGATGGCGCCGGCGAGGTCCGGGACGTTGTTGAAGAAGCCGCGGGCGGTGCGGATGATTTCCTGCATTCCGTAGACGACGGTTTCGGCGTCCTCGCCGGTCACGGCCTCGATGCGGCGCACGCCCGCCGCGATGGCGGACTCGCTCTGGATCTTGAAGAGGCCGATGTTGCCGGTCGCGGAGGTATGGCAGCCGCCGCAGAGCTCAACGCTCGGGCCGAAGCGGACGACGCGGACGCGGTCGCCGTACTTCTCGCCGAAGACGGCGAGTGCGCCCATCGCGCGGGCTTCGTCCATCGTCGCGTCCCGCTTCTCCTGCAGCGGCAGGTTCTGGCGGATCAGCGCGTTGACGCGCTTCTCGACCAAGACGACCTGCTCGTCGGACAGCTTCTCGAAATGGGAGAAGTCGAAGCGCAGGCCCTTGTCGGAGACATAGGAGCCCTTCTGCTCGACGTGGGTTCCGAGGATTTCCCGGAGGGCCTGGTCGAGAAGGTGGGTGCAGCTGTGGTTGTTCGCGATCTTCCGGCGGCGGTCGGCGTCGACCGCGAGGGTGAAGGCGCCCGTGCAGTTCTGCGGCAGTTTCTCCGCGATATGGACGGTCAGGTTGTTTTCCTTGATGGTATTGAGGATGCGGACGACCTCGCCGTCGGCGGAGGTAATCGTACCGGTGTCGCCGATCTCGCCGCCCATTTCGCCGTAGAAGGGCGTATGGTCGAAGACCAGCTGGAGCATTTCCTTGTTCTTCTGGACGACGGTGCGGTGCTTGAGGAGGGTCGCGCCCTCGACGAGGGTCGCGTCATAGCCGGTGAATTCCGACTCGCCGTCGGCGTAGACGGTCCAGTCGCCAAACTCGTTCGCGGTCGCTCCGCGCGCGCGGTCCTTCTGCTTCTGGAGTTCGACGGCGAACTGCTCCATGTCCACGGTGAAGCCGTTCTCGCCCGCGATGAGTTCCGTCAGGTCGATCGGGAAGCCATAGGTGTCGTAGAGCTTGAAGGCGTCGGCGCCGGAGATGACTTTCGCGCCGGCGGAGGCCGCCATGCACTCGTCCATCAGCTTGATGCCGCGGTCGAGCGTGCGCAGGAAGGCCATTTCCTCTTCGCGGATCACGCTGGTGATGAGCTTCTGCTGGGCGACGAGTTCCGGGTAGGCCTCGCCCATGTCGCTGATGAGCTGGGGAACGAGGCGGCAGAGGAAGGGTTCGCCGAGGCCGAGGAAGGTGTAGCCGTAGCGGACGGCGCGGCGCAGGATGCGGCGGATCACATAGCCGGCCTTCACGTTCGAC
The DNA here is from genome assembly GCA_017438265.1 of Bacteroidales bacterium. GTDB lineage: Bacteria > Bacteroidota > Bacteroidia > Bacteroidales > UBA932 > Cryptobacteroides. The sequence goes on along the minus strand of JAFRVZ010000075.1, from coordinate 19,808 downwards.
GGCAGCTGGCCGTCGGCAATCGAGAAGCTGATCGTGCGGATGTGGTCCGCGATGACGCGCATCGCGACGTCGGTCTTGGGGGACTCGCCGTACCTGTGGCCGGAGATTTCGCCGATCGTGGCGAGCATGCCGGTGAAGACGTCGGAGTCATAGTTGCTGTTCTTGCCCTGCAGGACGGCGCAGAGGCGCTCGAAGCCCATGCCGGTGTCGATGTTCTTGGCGGGGAGGGGGACCAGGTGGCCGTCGGCCATACGGTTGTACTGCATGAAGACGAGGTTCCAGATCTCGATGACGTGGGGGTCGCTCTGGTTGACGAGGTCGCGGCCGGGGACGCCGCTGCGCTTCTCTTCGTCGCTGCGGATGTCGATGTGGATCTCGCTGCAGGGGCCGCAGGGGCCGGTGTCGCCCATTTCCCAGAAGTTGTCGTGCTTGTTGCCGGGGAGGATGTGGTCCGCAGGGAGGTGCTTGAGCCAGGCCTGGCGGGCCTCCTCGTCCATTTCGGTGCCGTCTTCCGCGCTGCCTTCGAAGACCGTCGCGTAGAGGAGGTTCTTATCGATCTTGTAGACTTCGGTCAGGAGTTCCCATGCCCAGTCGATGGCTTCGGACTTGAAGTAGTCGCCGAAGCTCCAGTTGCCGAGCATATCGAACATCGTGTGGTGGTAGGTGTCGTGGCCGACTTCCTCGAGGTCGTTGTGCTTGCCGCTGACGCGGAGGCATTTCTGCGAATCGGTCGCGCGCAGGTAAGGCGCTTTGGCGTTGCCGAGGAAGATGTCCTTGAATTGGTTCATGCCGGCGTTCGTGAACATCAGCGTCGGGTCGTTCTTGACGACCATCGGGGCGGACGGGACGACGGTGTGGCCTTTGGAAGCGAAAAAATCCAGAAACTGCTGTCTGATTTCCTTGGATGTCATAGGGTTGTCGTTTATTCTCCGTTTTGTGAGGAACAACAAAGTTAGCATATTTTTTGCTAAAAAAGCTTATATTTGTCACGGATGTCCAGGCTTAAACAATACCACCTTAACCCTGAGACCCTTATGTACGAAGTCGTCAAGGTTTCGCACAAGTCCCGTCTGCTCCGGACGGTGCTTGTGCTGCTCGGTGGTTTTGCCTGCTTCGCGCTGTATTTCTGGCTCTATACCTCCGTGCTCGGGCTCGAGACGCCGAAAACGGCGATCCTGCGGCGCCAGAACGCGGCCTGGAGCTCGAAGATCGAGCTCCTGAACCGCGAGATGGACCGCAACGAGTCCGCCCTGAAGGACCTCGAGGTCCGCGGCGACGACATCTACCGCTCGATCTTCGGTATGAACAAGATCCCCGAGGAGGTGCTGAACGCCGGTTTCGGCGGCGTGAACCGCTACGCCTACCTCGACGGCCTGAGCGGCAGCAGCCTCCTGCGGAGCGCCGCCGTCCGCCTCGACGTCCTGACGAAGCAGGCGTATGTCCAGAGCAAGGCCTACGACGAAGTCGCGAACATGTCCCGCCACGCCGGCGAGCTCGCGTCCTGCATCCCGGCAATCCCGCCGGTGGTCCCCGACAAGTCGAAATACCGCGCTTCCAGCCCCTTCGGCGGCCGGGCGGACCCGATCAGCGGCCGCTATGCCTTCCATGAGGGCTTCGATTTCGCGATGAAGCGCGGCAGCCCGGTCTACGCGACCGGCGACGGGGTCGTCGAGAGCGTCACCTTCCAGTTCTTCGGCTACGGCAACATGGTCACGATCGACCACGGCTTCGGCTACAAGACCCGCTACGCCCACCTCAATTCGATCAGCGTCGTCGAAGGGATGAAGATCAAGCGCGGCGAATGCATCGGCGAGGTCGGCAACACCGGCAAGACGACCGGCCCCCACCTTCACTACGAAGTCCACTACCGCGGCAATCCGGTCAACCCGGCCAATTTCTTCGACCTGGACATGTCCGTCGCGGAATATGAAACGATGGTGAAAAACAAGGAAGAGGATTCGCAGGCGCAGCTGCGCCCCTCCTTCCGGCTCAGCACGAACCGATAGACGATGCCCAGGCACTACGAATTCGACAGAAGCACCTTTTCCTTCCGGAAAGTGACGCGCACGGCCGGGAGCGTCTTCCTTACCGTCCTGAAGTACTTCCTTGTCACGGCCTCCCTCGCCGTGGTCTACTACGTCATCTTCGCCCTGTTCGTCAGCACGGACACGGAACGGCGCCTGCGCCGCGAGAACAAGATCTACGAGAAGGTCTATCCCCAGATGCTGGAACGCGAGGCGCTTGTCTCCGACGCGATCACGAACCTCCAGGTCAAGGACAACGAGATTTACCGCGCGATTTTCGGCGCGGAGGCCCCCCGGTCCAATCCGATGGGCGGCGCCGGCTTCCTCGCCGGGAACGACTCGGTCCCCTCGCGCCGCATCGAGGAGTATACCGACGCCAAGTCGGGCGCCCTGCTGCAGCGGACCGCGGCCGTCGAGGAGGCGCTGCTGCGCGTCTTCGCGCAGGCGCAGGACGGCCTCCCGCCGCTCAGCCTCCCGCTCGCGGACGTCTCCTACGCCCAGGTCGGCGCCTCCCTCGGCAGCAAGGTCAACCCCTTCTACAAGGTCCCTTCCCAGCACAACGGCCTCGACCTGATCGCGAACCAGGGCGACCCGGTCTTCGCCGCCGCGGACGGCCAGATCACGGCCGTCGTCTCCTCCCGCAAGGGTCAGGGCAACTATGTGGAAATCACCCACGCGGGCGGCTACGTGACCCGTTACGCCCACCTCTCGGACATCCCCGTCATCAAGGGACAGACCATCCGCCGGGGCATGCGCATCGGCGCGGTCGGGACGACCGGCAACACCTTCGCCGCCCACCTCCACTACGAAATCCTCAAGGACGGACGCTACGTCGATCCGATCAACTATTTCTTCGCGTCCGTGACCCCGGAGGAGTATATGAACATGCTGTTTATGTCGGTCACGACCGGCCAATCCATGGACTGATATGGAAAAACTCTACTATACCATCGGCGAAACCGCGGCGGAGCTCGGCGAAAGCGTCTCCCTCGTGCGTTTCTGGTCCAATTCCTTCTCCCGGTACATCACGCCCCGGCGCAATGCGAAGGGCAACCGTTTCTACCGGCGCGAGGACATCGACACCCTGAAGCAGATCCACTACCTGGTCAAGGAGAAAGGCTACACCCTCGAGGGCGCGGAGAAGATCCTCGCCTCCGAGCGCAGCACCGTCGACCGCAACGTCCGCGTGCTGGACGCCCTGAAAGAGATCCGGGCCCAGCTCCGGGAAGTGAGGGAAGCGCTATGAGAGTCCGGGACATCGTCGCGGCCGTCGAGGAGTTCGCCCCCCTCGGGCTGCAGGAAAAATGGGACAACAGCGGCCTCTGCGTCGGCTCGCCCGACCAGGAGGTCCACGGCGTCCTGCTCGGCCTGGACTGCACCCCGGCCCTCGTAGACGAGGCTGTTGCCGTCGGCGCTGACATGATCGTGACCCACCATCCCCTGATCTTCGGCTCCCTGAAATCCGTCCGCCCGGAGGATCCGGTCGGACTGGCCCTGATCAAGGCCATCCGCGCCGGCATCGCCGTCTATGCCTCCCATACCCCGTCGGACAAGGTCCTTGCGGGGGTCAGCGGGGCGATGGCGCGCCGCCTCGGCCTCGCGGACATCCGCGTCCTGGAGCCGGAAGGCGACGGGGAGACCGGCCTCGGCGCCGTCGGCGTCTGGCGCGAGCCGCTCTCCGCGGACGCGGCGCTCCGCCGCGTCAAGGAGGCCTTCGGCCTGCAGGTCGTGCGCGCCTCGCGGCCGGTCGCGGAGCCCGTCCGGACCGTGGCGATGTGCGGCGGCTCCGGCAGCTCGCTGATCGGGGCGGCCCGCGCGGCCGGCGCCCAGCTCTACATCAGCGGCGACATCTCCTACCACCACTTCTTCGTCCCCGATGGATTCATGCTGATGGACATCGGCCATTTCGAGAGTGAAAAGGAGATAGTCTCCATTTTATATTCTTTGTTAAGGAAAAAATTTCCTAACTTTGTTCTTCAATGCACCAAGGCATTGGACAGTACCAATCCGATACTTTATTTGTAATATATGGCGACCAAGAAAATCAAGAAAGTCGAGACTCCGATTGATGAAAGGGAGACTTTCGTATCCCTCCAGAAGACGTTTGCAGACTCGGAACTGAGCGTAGCTGAAAAGCTCAAGACCCTCTACGCGCTTCAGGAGGCGGATACGGCTATCGACAAGATCGTCCAGCTCCGCGGCGAACTCCCGGCGGAGGTGGAAGTCCTCGAGCAGGAACTCGCAGCCCTCTGCGGCAAGAAGGAACACCTGGAGCAGATGCTCGTCGAATACGCGAATTCCATCGAGGCGAACAAGCAGAACATCATCGAACTGGATGCCCAGATCGGCAAATACCAGGCGCAGCTGGAAAACATCGCGAACAGCCGCGAATATGATTCGATCAACAAGGAGCTCGAGAACCAGGGCCTCCTCCGCCAGATTGCGGAGAAGAACATCAACGAGACCCGGATGGCGACCGCCGACCGCAAGGACGAGATCGAGATGATCGAGCAGAAGATCGAGGTCAAGAAGAACGACCTTGCCGCGAAACGCGAGGAGCTCGAGAACATCATCGAGTCGACCAGCGCCCAGGAAGCGAAGCTCCAGGCCCGCCGCGACGAGTGCGCCGCGAAGATCGACGCCCGTACGATGAGCGCCTACGACCGCATCCGCGCCAGCGTCCACAACCACCTCGCAGTCGCCTCCGTCTACAACGGAGACTCCTGCGGCGGCTGCTTCAATACCATTACCCCGCAGCGCCTCGTCGACATCGCGTCGAACAGCAAGCTCGTGATCTGCGAGCACTGCGGCAGAATCATCGTCAATCCGGACTTTGAATAGCGTTTATGCCTGACCAGCCCAAGAAATCATCCAGAAAACGGGAACAGGCAGCAAATCTGGACACCATAGGGCTTGAGATGGGAAACAAACCGCCTCAGGCTCTTGACGTCGAAGAGGCTGTCCTGGGCGCGATGCTGCTCGAGCCTTCGTCCGTCGACGCGGCGATGGAGGAGCTGAGCCCCTCGTGCTTCTACGATCCCCGCCACCGGATGATTTTCGAGGCGATGACGCACCTCGTCGCGGAACATACCTCCGTGGACCTGATCACGGTCAGCGCCCGCCTGAAGGCCGAGGGCAACCTCGAGGCCGTCGGCGGCGCGGTCGCCCTGGCGCAGCTCTCCGAGCGCGTCGGCGCCGCCGCGAACCTGGAATTCTACATGAAGATCCTCAAGCAGAAGACCATCCAGCGCGACCTGATCACCGCCTCCTACGAGATTCTGAAAGACTCCTACGACGACAGCGTCAATGTCGACGACCTGATCGATTCGGCCCAGACGAAAGTCTTCGCCGCGATCCAGAACAACGTCCGCCGCGAGGTCCAGGACATCGGCTCCGTGATCAACATGGCGATGTCGGACCTGCAGGAGATGCAGACCGCCGACGGCCCGACCGGCGTCCGTTCCGGTTTCGCGAGCCTCGACCGCATTACCCAGGGCTGGCAGAAATCCGACCTCATCATCCTCGCCGCCCGCCCCTCCGTGGGTAAGACCGCCTTCGCGATGAACATCGCCCGCAACGCCGCGGTGCAGTTCCACAAGCCGGTGGCCTTCTTCTCCCTGGAGATGTCCGCGATCCAGCTCGCGAAGCGTCTGATGACCTCCGAGTCCGGACTGAGCGCCGACAAGATCAAGGGCGGCGTGAAGCTCGAGAACTTCGAGTGGGAGCAGCTTGAGTACAAGCTCCGCAACCTCTCGAAGGCCCCCCTCTATATCGACGACACGCCGGGCATCCCGGTGATGGAGTTCCGGACCAAGGCGAAAACCCTCGTCAAGAGCAAGCAGGTCGCCCTGATCGTCGTCGATTACCTCCAGCTGATGCAGGGCCCCTCCGAGCTGCGCGGCATGCGCGAGCAGGAGGTCGCCGCGATCTCGCGGACGCTGAAGGCGACCGCGAAGGAGCTCGAGGTGCCGATCATCGCCCTGTCGCAGCTCTCGCGCCAGGCGGTCCAGCGCACCGGCGGCAACGGCAAGCCCCAGCTGAGCGACCTCCGCGAGTCCGGCTCGATCGAGCAGGACGCCGACATGGTCCTCTTCATCCACCGTCCGGACTACATCGGCCTGTCCGAGAATCCGGAGGACCGGGAGCTGACCCAGATCATCATCGCCAAGCACCGCAACGGCGAGATCGGCGAAATCCCGATGCGCTTCAAGAGCGACCAGATCCGTTTCGTGGAGATGGACGACGCCCTCGACGTGCAGGCCCGCAACGTCGCCTCGGCGATGAACGACGCCGTCGATTTCAACGGTGTATCCGAATTTGAATCCATGGGAGGAATGCTGTAGTATGGCGAAGGAAGCGATTGTGCATACCGGAAAAATCGTGAGTGTCAATCCGCAGTTTACGATGGTGGAAATCGTCTCCGAGGCCGCCTGTGCGAGTTGCCACGCCGCCGGACTCTGCGGCATCTCCGAATACAAGACCAAGGCCGTGGAGGTCCCGACCTCCCCGACCGTGTACTATGAGCCCGGCGAGGAAGTGGACGTCGTCCTGAAGGCCTCGATGGGCCACAAGGCGGTCTGGCTCGCGTATGTGGCGCCGCTCGTGCTCCTGCTTGCCGGGATTCTGCTGGCCCTCCGGCTCGGCGCCGGGGAAGGGCTTGCGGCGCTCGTTGCCGTCTGCGCCGTCGCCCTGTACTATCTGGGAATATACCTGCTGCGGGACAAGCTGCAGGACGAGTATATTTTTACGATACGCAAGAAGCAATGATGACAGAAACGATCCTCTGGACAGTCGCCATCCTGGCCGGCCTCGGCCTGGTCCTGTCCGTTATCCTGTTCCTCATCGCGAAGCGCTTCCGGGTTGAGGAGGATCCGCGCATCGACAAGGTCGAGGCGGTGATGCCCGGCGCGAACTGCGGCGGCTGCGGCTTTGCCGGCTGCCGCGCGTTCGCTTCCGCGGCCGTGGCCGCCCCGAACCTGGACGGAATCTTCTGCCCGGTCGGCGGAAACGACGTAATGAAGCAGGTGGCGGATATCCTGGGCTACGAGGTGCAGGAGCAGGCGCCGATGGTTGCGGTCGTCCGCTGCAACGGCAGCTGCGCCAACCGGCCGAAGACGAATGAGTATGACGGCGTGAAATCCTGCCAGGCGAAAGCGGCGCTCTATGCCGGCGACACGGGTTGCGCCTTCGGCTGTCTCGGCTGCGGGGACTGCGTCGCCGCCTGTCAGTTCGGCGCGCTCCGGATGGACCCTGAGACGGGGCTGCCCGTGGTGGACGAGACGAAGTGCACCGCCTGCGGCGCCTGCGTCCGGACCTGCCCGAAGGGCATCATCGAGCTTCGGAAGAAAGGCCCCCGCGGGATGCGTGTCTATGTCCGCTGCGTCAACAAGGACAAGGGCGCCGTTGCCCGCAAGGCCTGCGCCGCCGCCTGCATCGGCTGCGGCAAGTGCGCCAAGGTCTGCGCCAGCGACGCCATCACGATCGAGAACAACCTGTCCTATATCGACTTCGAAAAGTGCCGCCTCTGCAAGAAGTGCGTCGCGGAGTGCCCGACGGGCGCGATCCTCGCCGTCAACTTCCCGGTGGTGAAGCCGAAGCCGTCCCCGGTAGAAGTAAACAAGGAGGAGAGCCATGCGTAAACTGACATTCCCGATGGGCGGCGTCCACCCGGACGACACCAAGTACGCCCGCGACTGCGCCATCGAAGTCCTGCCGCTTCCGCCGGTCGTCTATGTATCCGTCTCCCAGCACCTGGGCGCCCCCGCCGTCCCCTGCGTCGCCGTCGGCGACAAGGTCAAGGCCGGCCAGGTCGTCGCGGAGCCGGGGGGATTCATCTCCGCCTATGTCCATTCCCCGGTCTCCGGAACCGTTAAGTCGATCGGCCCGCGCAAGGACATCGCCGGCCGCCCGGTGACCCATATCGAAATCGTCGTGGAAGGCGACGAGTGGGCGGAAGGCATCGACCTCTCCCCGGAACTCGTCCCCGAGATCCCGACCGACCGGGCCGCCGTCCTGGAGAAGATCAAGGCCGCCGGCGTCGTCGGCCTGGGCGGCGCGACCTTCCCGACCCACGTGAAACTGAATCCGCCGCCGGAGTCGAAGGCCGAGTGCCTTATCATCGACGGCGCCGAATGCGAGCCCTACCTGACCAGCGACTACCGCATCATGGTCGAGCGCCCGGACGAAATCGTCGTCGGCGCGGCGATCATGCAGATGGTCCTCGGCGGCTGCCGGGCCGTCCTCGCCGTCGAAGACAACAAGCCCGAGGCGATCGAAGCGCTCCGGGCCTCTGTCGCGCGTCTCGGCTACGCGAACATGGAAGTCGCCCCGCTGAAGTGCAAGTACCCGCAGGGCAGCGAGAAGCAGCTCATCGACGCGGTCCTCGGCCGCCAGACGAAACCCGGCGCCCTGCCGATCAGCGTCGGCGCCGTCGTCCAGAACGCCGGTACCGCCCTTGCGGTCTACGAGGCGGTCCAGAAGAACAAGCCGCTCGTGACCAACGTCCTGACGGTGACGGGCGACTGCCTTTCCGGCGAGAAGATGCACAACTACCTCTTCCGCGCCGGCATGACGCTGAGCTACATCGCGGAATACGCCGGCGGCGTGCCCGCCGACGCCGCGAAAATCGTCAGCGGAGGTCCGATGATGGGCAAGCCCATCGCGAACCTCGACGCCGCGACCGTGAAGGGCTCGCCCGCAATCCTCTACCTGAGCGAAGAGGCGACCCGCCGCGGGAAGGAAGGCCCCTGCATCCGCTGCGGCCGCTGCGCCGACGCCTGCCCGATGGGCCTGGAACCTTTCCTGCTGAACCGCCTGGCCAAGGCCGGCGACATCGAGGCGCTGAAGGAGAACGAGGTCCTGAACTGTATCGAATGCGGCTGCTGCCTCTACAGCTGCCCCGCTTATATTCCGCTGCTGGACCGGATCCGGACGGCAAAGGTATTGGCAAAAAAACGTTAGGAGGGAAAGAATATGGATAAGTTTCTGGTATCGCACCCCCCGCACATCCACGCATCGCGGACGACCGCCTCGCTGATGCGCGACGTGATCATCGCGCTGCTCCCGGCGACGGCCGTGGCCGTCGTCTTCTACGGCTGGTCGATGCTGCTGGTGCTCGCTGTCAGCATCGTATCCTGCGTGCTGCTGGAATGGGCAATCTGCAAGTGGCTGATGAAACGGCCCTTCGACTGCCCGGAGGCGGCCGGCGTGACCGGCCTGCTGCTGGCGCTGAACCTGCCGTACACGACGCCCTGGTGGGTGGTGCTGATCGGCGCTGTCTTCGCCATCGGCGTCGCGAAGATGACCTTCGGCGGACTCGGACAGAACGTCTTCAACCCGGCGATCGCCGCACGCGTATTCCTGCTGATCTCCTTCCCGGCCTATATGACCCACTGGGAGATTCCGCAGGGCCTGTTCGGCGCGGACGCCGTGACCGGCTCGACCGTGCTCAGCCTGGTCAGCGAAAACGGCACCGCGGCCATCGACAGCCTTGCCGAGATGGGCTGGCACCCGCTCTTTGCGTATGTCGGCGGCTCCGCCGGCGAAATCTCCATCCTCGCGCTGCTGGCGGGCTTCGCCTACCTGCTGCTGCGCCGGGTCGTCAAGATCTGGATCCCGCTCGCGATCTTCGTGACGGTCGCCGCCATCTCCGGCATCTTCCACGCCATCGACCCCGTGACCTATACCGGCCCTGTCTTCAACCTGCTTTCGGGCGGTCTGGTGCTGGGCGCCTGCTTCATGGCGACGGACTACGTCACGTCCCCGATGAGCGTGCCCGGCGGCCTGATCTTCGGCTTCGGCATCGGCCTGCTGGTGATGCTGATCCGCTACTTCGGCGCCTACCCGGAGGGCACGTCTTTCGCGATCCTGTTCATGAACATGACGGTGCCGCTGCTCGACCGGTGGTTCCATCAGCCTAAATTCGGGAGGGACTAGCGTATGGCGGCGAAATCGACACTCCGAAACATGGTCCTCTGCCTGACGGCGGTCTGTCTGCTCTGCGGAGCGGTGCTCGGCCTCGTCTATGCGGCGACCTACGACGCAATCGAAGCGGCCTCCCTGAAGGCCCTCCAGGCTTCGATCGGCCAGGTGCTCCCGGAAGGGGGCGCGCTCTCCGAAGCGAACCACGTCGAAGTCGGCGGGCAGGACTATGAATACTACCTCTCGACCGGTGACGGAAAGACGCTCGCGTATGCGGTCAAGTCGACCGTGAGCGGCTTCGGCGGCCCGCTGACCCTGATGGTCGGCGTGCTTCCGGACGGGACCGTCTACAACACTTCCGTGCTTTCCCACACTGAGACCCCGGGCCTCGGCGCGAAATGCACGACGGATGCGGCCTTCGTGGGACAGTGGAAGAACTTCCCCGCCACGAAGTCGCTGAAACTGAAGAAAGACGGCGGGGACGTGGATGCCATCACGGCGTCGACGATCACCTCGCGCGCCTATACGCTCGCCGTCGCGAATGCGGTGGCCGTTGTGAAGAACCTGGAAGGGGAGTCCGTCGCCGTGGATGCGGCTTCGGGCGCTTCCGCATATTAGGAGGAGCTGGCGATGGGAAAGAAAATCTCACTCATACTCGACGGATTCGTCAAGAATAATCCGACGTTCGTGCTGGTCCTCGGCATGTGCCCGACGCTGGCGACGACGACCTCGGCCATGAACGGCCTGTCGATGGGCCTCGCAACGCTCTTCGTCCTGGTGCTCTCCAACATCGCGATTTCCGCGATTGCGCCGATGGTGCCTGACAAGGTCCATATTCCGGTCTACATCGTCGTGATCGCGACGTTCGTGACGGTGCTGCAGCTGCTGATGCAGGCGTTCGTGCCGTCCGTCTATGCGACCCTCGGCCTGTTCATCCCGCTGATCGTGGTGAACTGCATCGTCCTCGGCCGCGCCGAAGCCTTCGCCGGCAAGAACTCCGTCGGCGCCTCCGCGCTGGACGGCATCGGCGTGGGACTCGGCTTCACGGCCTCGCTGGTCGTGATCGGCCTCGTCCGCGAAATCCTCGGCAGCGGCTCCGCCTTCGGGTGGAAACTCTTCCCCGGCGACGGCGTCCTCGCCTTCGTGATGGCGCCGGGTGCCTTCCTCGTCCTGGGCTACCTGATGGCCCTGTTCAACAAGTACCTGAAAAAGTAAGGAGGCAGCCCTATGGAGTATTTCCTGATTATCATTTCCGCGGTTTTCGTCAATAACATCCTGCTGGCGCAGTTCCTCGGCATCTGCCCGTTCCTGGGCGTGTCGAACCGGCTTTCGACCGCGACCGGGATGTCCGGCGCCGTCTGCTTCGTGATCACGCTCGCGACGGTCGTGACCTACCTGGTCAACCGCTACCTCCTCGTGCCCTTCGGCCTGGAGTTCCTCCAGACGATCGCCTTCATCCTCGTGATCGCCTCCCTCGTCCAGATCGTCGAGATCGTCCTCAAGAAGATCAGCCCGTCCCTGTACCAGGCGCTCGGCATCTTCCTGCCGCTGATCACGACGAACTGCGCCGTGCTCGGCGTCGCGATCACGGTTGTCTCGAAGGAATTCACCTTCGGCGGCGCGGCCCACCTGATGAACCTTGGCGAAGCGACCGTCTACGCTTTCGCGACCTCGCTCGGCTACGGCCTCGCGATGGTCCTGTTCGCCGGCCTGCGGGAACACCTCGCCTCCAACGACGTCCCGAAGATGTTCCGGGGCCTGCCGATCGCGCTGATTACCGTGAGCATGATGGCGATGGCCTTCCTCGGCTTCTCCGGCATGGTTTAAACCTTATTATTATCCTTATAGTATTAACAAAATGAAAAAGTTACTTCTGATTCTCGTAGCGGTTTTCGCAGTTTCATTTGCTGCGAACGCGAACAGCTACACGCTTGACGACGCGGCGATCGACGCCCTCGTCGAGAACAGCGTGGAAGTTTCCCCGGTGCTGGATATGGCGAACCTGCCTGCCCCGCTTCCGGCAAACCTTCCCGCAGTCGGCAGCCCGAGCCCCGCGGGTGCTTTCCTGCTCTGCTTCTTCCTCGGTGGTTTCGGTGTCCACCGTCACTACCTCGGCACCCGTCCGGGTATGTGGGCGATTTATACCTTTACCGTCGGCGGCATTTTCGGCATCGTCCCGCTCGTGGACTGGGTCATGCTGCTGATAGGATTGGTTGATGACAACATCAGCCCTTATGTCGGCAACACGAAATTCTTTATGTGGGCTTAGCCTGCTGCTGCTTCTCCTCGCCGGTCCGCTGTGCCCCGCCCAGCGCAGGGTCAGCGCCGACGTGGAGGTGAAGCAGGCACTGGCCGGCAAAGTCGTTACAGTCACCAAAAGCGTCTATTGCTCCGGCAATGGACGCTTGGTGATTCATTTCCATACCCCGGAGGAGATGTTCGTGGTCACGAACCCGCTCGGGGAGGCCCGCGTGTACTTCCCGAAGACGGGGAAGGACAATGCCGGGGAAAACATCGGCCTGAGCTCCCGGGATGAGCTGCTCTTCCTGTTCCTGTCAGGCCGTGTCGATGACCTGGGCGTGACCCAGGACGGTTACAGGCTCGTCTCCACCGCCAACGAAGACGGGTTGCTCAAGAAAACCTTCGTTTCGGAGAAGAACGGCAACCTCCCCCGGGTGGAGATCGTCTACCAGAACTATCTCCCGATCTATCTCGCCTATCTGGACCCGTCGGGCAAGGCCGTGAACAAGACCTATTTCTCGAATTATTCGTATTTCCAGCGCTTCGTATTTCCCTGCCGCGTGACGAATATCACGTATCCGTCGCCCAGGGATTCTTCCGTGACGCGGACCCTGTATTCCAATCTCAAAGTGGACGTGGATGACCCGCTGTTTGATTACGATATTCCTGCTGCTGGCGGGCGTTAGCCTGCTGGGACAGGTCCCCGACGAGGAACTGATCCGCAGGCAGGACTTCACGGACACGCGGCTGGAGGATGCGATGCCCGAAGGGCTCTCCTTTTTCGGGCGCATGGCGGAAAGGCTGAACCGCCAGCTGGTCGCGCCCCTCTACTGGGGCTGGCCGGTTTCCACGGCCGACCGCTACCTGCGGAATTCCCAGATCGGGCGCTCCGGGAAGCGGTACGAGCCCCGGCCGGCGCCGGTCGGGACGGCGCCCCTCCCGTTCCTGCGTACCGCAGGCGGGGTCAGCGCCGATTTCGATTTCGTCAATTATTTGATAGACAACGGGATGAGTGAAGATGCCGTCGTGCTTCTTCAGGGGACGGACTATGCGCCGTCGGACACGCTCGACTATCTGCGGGGCTGGGCCAGCTATGCGACCCGGCGGCTTGCGGATGCCTCCCGCGCGTTCGACCGCGTCCCGGCGGGTTCGCCCTGGTATGACAAGTCCCTCTTCTTCAGCGCGGCCTCGAAGGCGTACCTCGGCGACTACGCCGGCGCCCGGGCGCAGCTGGAGGCCTACGCCGGACCTTACGCGGAGTTGCGCGCGAGCCAGCTGCAGGACCTGGCGGCCCTGCAGGGGCCGGACACCTTCGCCGCGAAGAGCCCGCTGCTCGCCGCCGGGCTCTCGGCCCTCGTCCCCGGCCTGGGGCGGGTGTACACCCGCCAGTACGGGGCCGCGGCGGAATCGCTGCTCGTCTGCGGCGGCTTCGCGGCCATCACCATCGAAAATTACAGGCATTACGGGCCGATCTGGAGCACCATCCTCTTTGGGACGCTGGGTTCGCTCTTTTACCTCGGCAATATATATGGAAGTTATCTTTCAGTAGAAGTATACAATGACAGGATGCGCGAAACGCAGGATACGGCTGTCCTGCTGCATATGCATATTCCTCTGCGCAGCGCTTTCCGTTAGCGCCCAGAGCCGGGAGGAATGGCTGCTGCGGGCGGTCGAGCAGGAGCGCGCGGCGTTCCGGGCCGCGTCCGCGGCGGAGTCGAACGCGGCGCTGCTCGCCCGCGCCCGCTGCCTCAAGCAGGCGGGCGACTACGCCGACGCCGCCGCGACGCTGACGCGCCTTGCGATGTACGCGCTGACCCCGGAGGACCTGCAGGAGGTCCTGTATGAAAAGGAGCTCTGCAGCTACCTGGCGGGGGATTTCGCCGCCGCGGCGTCCTTCGTGGATGAATTCGACGCGCGTTTCGAGCCCTGGGAGGCGAAGCGGAAGCTGGATGCGCTGGTGCTGGCGATGAGCGGCCGCGCCGGGGAGCTGCGGCTGAAGAAGGAGGGGACGGCGATGGCCCTGGCGTTCCTGCCTCCGCTGGGCCACTGGTATACGGGGCATTACGGCGAGGGCCTGCTGTCGATGGGGCTCAACGCCCTGGCCGCCGGCATCGGAGGCGTCAATATCTGGTGGCACAACTACCTGACCGCCCTCCTCGCCGGTTCGGTGGCCCTCGATTATACCTTCATGGGCAACCAGAACCGCGCCGTTTTCCTGGTCGAGAAGTACAATTACGACGCACGGCGCGACCTCCGCGACAAGCTGGTTTTGGAGCTGTATCAAAAAAATCAATAAAAAGATATTGTTTTTCAATATTTATTTATAATTTTGCGAAAAGAGAAGAAATAATTACGAAAACATTTGCAAGAAAAAAACAGACATCCTATATTTGCAGTGTCTTAGTATGGTAATACACCAAAAGTGAGATATAAACTTTTTTATAACGAACTATGATCAAAAGAATGATTTCCGTCATCGCGCTGGCCCTCGGGCTGGCCGTGACCGTATCTGCCCAGCAGATGCCTCCGATTCCGGTCGATCCGAATGTCCGCATCGGCCATCTGGAGAACGGACTGACCTATTACATCCGCCACAACGAGGAGCCGAAGGACCAGGCGCATTTCTACATCGCCCAGAAGGTCGGTTCCATCCTTGAAGACGAGAACCAGCGCGGCCTCGCCCATTTCCTGGAGCACATGTGCTTCAACGGGACCGAGCATTTCCCCGGCAACGGCGTGATCAAGTACCTCGAGACCATCGGTGTGAAGTTCGGCGCGGACCTGAACGCCTATACTTCGATCGACGAGACCGTCTATAACATCGACAACGTCCCCGTGACCGTTCCGGGCGCGATCGACTCCTGCCTCTGGATCCTCCACGACTGGGCCGACGGCCTGCTCCTCGCGGGGGAAGACATCGACAAGGAGCGCGGCGTGATCCACGAGGAGTGGCGCAGCCGCCAGGACGCCCAGATGCGTATGTACGAGCAGTTCCTGCCGATCATCTACCCGAACAACAAGTACGCGGTCCGTATGCCCATCGGCCTGATGGAGGTCGTGGACAACTTCCCGTACCAGGCGCTCCGCGACTACTATGAGAAGTGGTACCGTCCGGACCAGCAGGGTATCGTGGTCGTCGGCGACATCGACGTCGACGCGATCGAGGCGAAGATCAAGGACATCTTCGGGACCATCGCGAAGCCGGTGAACCCGGCGGAGCGCTACTATGTTCCCGTGGAGGACAACGCCGAGCCGATCGTCGCCGTCGTGAAGGACAAGGAACAGCCGTACTCGATGACCTATATCTTCAAGAAGCACGAGGCCTATCCGGACGAGATGAAGGGCGACCTGAACTACCTGGTCATGAACTATGCCGTCAGCATGATGGACATGATGATCAGCCAGCGCCTCGACGAGCTGATGATGCAGCCTGAGCCGCCGTTCATGCAGGCCGCGATCCAGGACGATGACTTCTTCATCTCCAAGACCAAGGGCTCCGTGATGGGCATCGCCGTGACGGCGGAAGGCGGGCTCCAGAAGGGCCTTACGACCGTCTACCGCGAGATGCTCCGCATCGCCCGCAACGGCTTCACCGCCTCCGAATACGACCGTGCCCGCCAGGAGTACCTGACCCAGATCGAGAACGCTTACAACGAACGCGAGAAGACCAAGAGCATCACCTACTGCTCGCAGTACGTGCGCCACTTCATCGACAACGAGCCCATCCCCGGCATCGAGAACACCTATATGCTCGCCAACCAGCTCGCTCCGAGCATCCCGGTCGAGATCGTGAACCAGGTCGTCGCCCAGCTGCTGGGCGAGGAGGGCAACCTCGTGGTCGTCTGCATGCTTCCGGACAAGGAAGGCCTGCGCACCCCGACCGAGGCGGAAGTTGCCTCCTGGCTGAGCGCCGTCGAGGCGGAGGACATCCCCCAGTATGAGGACACCGTCTCCGACGAACCGCTCCTCTCCGAGCTCCCGAAGGGCGGCACCATCGTCAGCTCCGAGCCTTCTAAGTTCGGCTACCGCAAGCTGACCCTCTCCAACGGCATCAATGTCTTCATCAAGCCCACCGACTTCAAGGCGGACCAGATCGTGCTGCGCGCCTTCAGCTACGGCGGTACTTCCCTCTACCCGGCCTACGAGTCCATCAACCTCAACGCCATCAACGATGTCTACGGTGTCGGCGGCGTCGGCAACTTCAGCGCGACCGACCTGACCAAGGCCCTCTCCGGCAAGCAGGTCAGCGTGAATTCGCGCATCTCCGCCGCCGGCGAGATGCTGACCGGCAGCTCGACTCCGAAGGACTTCGAGACGATGCTCCAGCTCGTCTACCTCAACTTCACCTCCCTGCGCAGCGACAAGGACGCCTTCCGCTCCCTGCAGTCCCGTCTCCACGCCTCCCTGGCGAACCAGGAGATGCAGCCGATGAGCGCGCTCCAGGATACGCTGACCCATACCCTGTACGGCAACAACCCGCGCAACCAGCGCCTGAAGGCCGCCGACGTCGAGAAGATCGACTATGACCGCATCATGCAGATTGCGCGCGAGCGCTTCGCCAATGCCGCCGACTTCAACTTCGTCTTCACCGGCAACTTCGACGAGGAGACGATGCTCCCGCTGATCGCCCGGTACATCGGCGGACTCCCGACTTCCCGCCAGCGCGAGAAGATGGCGGAGAACAACATCTACGTCGTCAAGGGCAAGGAGGAGAACATCTTCCGCAAGCAGATGGAGACCCCGATGGCCACCGTCGCGATGATCGCCTCCGGCAAGGCGGACTACAACCTGAAGAACGACCTCGCCTTCGACTTCGCCGTCCAGGCCCTGAACATCATCTTCACGGAAGAGATCCGCGAGAAGGAAGGCGGCACCTACGGCGTCTCCGTGGCCTCCGACTTCTCGATGATCCCGAAGCCCCAGCAGATCCTCCAGATCGTCTATCAGACCGACCCGGACAAGTACGAGTACCTGAACAAGCGCATCATGGAGATCCTCGACGACTTCGAGAAGAACGGCCCGAGCGAGGAGGTCCTCTCCAAGGTCAAGGAGTACAGCCTGAAGACCTATACGGAGAACCAGCGTTCCAATACGTATTTCGCCGGTGCGATGGTTTCGTACCTGCAGGACGGCGTCGATTTCGTCACGGATTACCGCAAGGCCGTGGAGGGGATGACGTCCGCGGATGTGGCGAAGTCCGTGAAGAATCTCCTGAAGCAGGGTAACTTCAAGACGGTCGTCATGGCCGGCTATGCCGAATAAACGCTGTTAGAATCGCGAAAAAGACTATTTTCCTGAGATATCCCAAAAAAGGGCTACTCAGAAAAATAGTCTTTTTCGCTTTTCAACTGCCATTCCGCGCGAAATCTATACGCGAAACAGACTGTTTTCCTGAGATCGTCGAAAAAACGCCGCCTCAGAAAAACAGTCTTTTTCGCTTTTTATTGTAGGGAATTCGCCGTATCTTGCAGGTATGTATGAGATTCTGAAGAAAGAGATGCTGACGCCGACGGTCTGCCGGATGGTGGTCGAGGCGCGGCGGTTGGCAAGGGCGGCACGGCCGGGACAGTTCCTGATCGTGCTGAACGACGAAAAAGGGGAGCGGATTCCGCTGACCATCAGCGACTATGATGCCGAGGCGGGGACGGTGACGATCGTGACCCAGAAGATCGGCGCTTCGACGGCGGATATCGTCGGGCGCGCGGTGGGGGAGCGCTTCCTGGATGTCGTGGGCCCGCTGGGCAATGCGTCCGATTTTATGGAAATGGCTCCGGAGGAGCTGGCCGCGCAGCGGTATATTTTCATCGCCGGCGGTGTGGGAACCGCGCCTGTGTATCCGCAGGTGCGCTGGCTGCATGCGCACGGCGTGCCGGTGGACGTGATCATCGGCGCGAAGACGAAGGACCTGCTGATCTACACGGAGGAGATGCGGAGCGTCTGCGACAACCTGTACCTCTGTACCGATGACGGCAGCGAGGGCTTCCACGGGCTGGTGACCGCACTGCTCGAGAAGCTGGTCCGCGAGGACGGGAAGCGGTATACGCGCGCCGTTGCGATCGGACCGATGATCATGATGAAGTTTGCGACGCTGACCTGCCGGAAGCTGGCGCTGCCGGTCGTGGTCAGCCTGAATACGCTGATGGTCGACGGGACCGGGATGTGCGGCGCCTGCCGCGTGTCCGTGGGCGGAAAGATGAAGTTCGCCTGCGTGGACGGGCCCGAGTTCGACGGCAGCGAAGTGGATTTCGACGAGGCGATGAAGCGCCAGCGGCAGTATTGGGATGAGGAGCAGGCAGAGAACGCGAAAATGGGGAGGACCGAATGATGGCAGAGCGTTTGGCAAGATTGAAGGCGCGCGAACAGGACCCGAAGGTCCGGGCGGCCAACTTTGAAGAAGTCTGTTACGGATTCGACGCGCAGGAGGCGCAGCAGGAGGCTTCCCGCTGCCTCCACTGCAAGAATCCGCGCTGCGTGGGCGCCTGCCCCGTAAGTGTCCGGATTCCGGAATTCATCGCGGCGGTGAAGGAAGGCGATTTCGCCGGCGCGGCCGCCGTGATCGCGCAGGATTCGTCGCTGCCCGCCATCTGCGGGCGCGTCTGCCCGCAGGAAACGCAGTGCGAAGGCAGCTGCGTCCTCGGTATCAAGGGGGAGAGCGTGTCGATCGGCAAGCTGGAGCGCTTTGTCGCCGACTGGTCGCGGGAGAACCTGCCCGCGGGCCCGGCGCAGCAGCCGGCGCCCGGCGCGCCGAAGGTCGCCATCATCGGCAGCGGCCCGGCGGGCCTCGCCTGCGCCGGCGACCTCGCGAAGCTCGGCTATGCCTGCACGGTTTTCGAGGCGCTCCACGAGACGGGCGGCGTGCTCCGCTACGGCATCCCGGAGTTCCGCCTGCCGAAGGATACGGTCCTCCAGCATGAGATCGACAACATTACCCGCCTGGGCGTGCGGATCGAGACCGACGTGATCGTTGGCCGGACCGTGACGGTCGACGAGTTGATGGACAGGGAAGGTTTCCAGGCCGTGTTCATCGGGACCGGCGCCGGCCTTCCGAAGTTCATGAACATCCCCGGGGAGAACCTCTGCGGCGTCTTTTCCGCCAATGAGTTCCTGACGCGGAGCAACCTGATGAAGGCGTACCGCGACGACTACAAGACGCCGGTCCACGCCGGGGCGAAAGCCATCGTGGTCGGCGGCGGCAACGTCGCGATGGACGCGGCGCGGACCGCGCTGCGGCTCGGCGCCGAGACGACCGTCGTCTACCGCCGCACGGAGGTCGAGCTCCCCGCGCGTGTGGAGGAAGTCCACCACGCGAAGGAGGAGGGCGTCCGCTTCGAGATGCTGACGAATCCGGTCGAGATCCTGGGGGATGAGAAAGGCTGGGTACGCGCCGTCCGGTGTATCCGGATGGAACTCGGCGAGCCGGATGCAAGCGGCCGCCGCGCCCCGGTCGAGATTCCGGGATCCGAGTTCGAGATTCCGACGGAAACCGTGATCATGTCGCTCGGCACGGCGCCGAATCCGCTGCTTGCGCGGACGACGGCGGGGCTCGAGGCGAACCGCCGCGGCGGCCTGGTCGCCGACGAGGCGGGCGCGACGACCCGTCCGGGCGTCTTCGCCGGCGGCGAC
>JAFRVZ010000074.1 GCA_017438265.1 Bacteroidales bacterium | reverse complement strand
CGCCGCCGCGGCGGCGTCCTCCAGGCACTCGCGGACCATCGCGAGGTCCGCCGTGCCGCCGTACAGCGTCGCGCCGCGGAAGCCCTCGTCATTGATATAATAATTCTCCGGCGAGGTGGAAGGGGACGTGATCAGTTCACCGTTCTTCTCGACAAGCCAGCCCTGGCAGAACTCCGCCGCGCCCTTCAGGACGGGCCAGTCGGCCCGGAGGCGCGCCTCGTCCCGGCTGTAAAGATAGTGCTCCCAGATGTGCGTGCTGAGCCAGGTTCCGCCCATCGGCCAGTCCGCCCAGTTCGGGTCGCCCGACCCGAGCCCGACGGGATTGGACATCGCCCAGATGTCCGTGTTGTGGGCGGCGGACCAGCCTTCGGAAACGCCGTAGAAGTTTTCCGCACTGCGTTTTCCGGTCACGGAAAGGTTGTGGAGGAAGTCCAGCAGGACTTCGTGCATCTCCGGGAGGCCGGCGGCCTCGGCGGGCCAGTAATTCTCTTCCAGGTTGATGTTGATCGTATAGTTGCAGCTCCAGGGCGGCAGGAGGCTCTCGTTCCAGAGGCCCTGCAGGTTCGCCGGGACTCCGGGCGTGCGGGAGCAACTGATGAGCAGGTAGCGGCCATACTGGTAGTAGAGGGCTTCAAGCTCGGGGTTGGCCTCCCCAAGGTCGGTGTAGCGCTTGAGCTGCTCGTCGGTCGGGAGGGCCTTGACTTCCGGATCCGTGCGGCCGAGGTTGAGGCTGACGCGGTTGAAGTAATGCCGGTAATCCCTGATATGGGCTTTCTTCAGCGCAGCGTAGCTCCGGGCTGCGACGGCGGCAGCCTGCCTGTCGGCCAGCTCCCGGTAGGGTCTCCCCTCCTTGACGGGGTCCTTGTCGAAGCCGTTGAAGGAGGAGGCGTTCACCAGCCGGATGACCGCCTTGCGGGCATTGGTCAGGGATAGGACGCCCTCCGAGGCTTCCACGGCGCCGTCCGACTCCACGCTGATCACGGTACGGAAGTGGATGCCGCGTTCCGGATCGAAGAGCGCCGGACCGCGCTGGTGGTAGGAGGGATAGCTGTGGTAGGAGAGGCAGGCGTCTGCGACGAGGGTGTTCCCTTCCGCGGTCATCGTATGCGGATGGGGGATGTCGAGCGCCAGCTCCAGGGAAAGCGGAGCCTCCGAATGGAGGCGGATCACAATCGCGGAATCAGGCGCGCTGGCAAAATACTCCGCCGCGAAGGGGACGCCGTCGCGCGTGCAGGAGGTCGTTGCCACCGCCGTCGCGAGGTCCAGCGTGCGCCGGTAGTCGCCAATCTCCTCCGCCTCGGGGTAGCGGATGCGCAGGCTGCCCAGCGGCTGGTAATTCTCGCTGAAATGGCCCTGGATGCGGCGCTGGAGGCGCTCCGCTTCCGGATAGTCCTCCGCGTCGAGGGCCGCGCGCACCTGCGCCACGGACTGCGAAGCCTCGCCCCACGGCGTCAGTTCCGGCACCACCCCGTAATCGGGATGCTCCCCGCCGCGGTCGGGCTCCCCCGTCCAGAGGGTAATGTCATTCAGGGAGATCCGGTCTTCCTTTGTCCCGCCGTAAACCATCGCGCCGAGGCGCCCGTTCCCAAGGGGTAGCGCCTCCTCGAAAAACGCCGCCGGAGCATCGTAATGCAGGGTCAGGCAAGAATCATCCGCCGCCTTGCGGCCACAGGCAGCCGCGAGCAGCACCGTCGCCGCAAAGGCGACCCTTTCCATTTTTTTTCTCATCCCCTAAATATCGCAAATCTCCCGCTTTCTTTGCAACTTTACCGCGGGAAAATGCATCTTTCAAGTATGAGCCTCAAGCATAGTTTCTATTTCATCGCCGTCGCGGCGACCCTGCTGCTGGGCGCATCCGCCTGCAAGGACCGCCTGCAGTCCGATGATCCGGGGGACAACCCGTACCGGGAGCTGGCGCTCTCGCTGAAAGGGCGGGAGTACGTTTCCGCGGGCGCGCAGTTTTCCCTGGATTTCCTTGACAGGATCAATGCATCGGAGAAGGGAAGTTATGTCGTTTCCCCGCTGAGCCTGCAGTTCCTGCTCGGAATGATCCTGAGCGGCGCGCAGGGCGAGACCGCCGGCCAGATCTGCCGGGTGCTCGGCTATGGCGCAGGCGAAACCGCGGACGTGAACGAGTTTTGCCGGAGCATGATAGAGCAGCTGCCGGCGCTGGACAAGGCGACGACGCTGAAGATCGCGAATGCCGTCGCCGTGAACCAGAATGTCTCCCTGCTGGGAAGCTACCGGAAGAGTATCGCGAACGATTATGAGGCGCAGGTCTCCGCCATGGATTTCAGCGATGCAAAAGGGACGGCGAAGAAGATCAACCAATGGTGCAGTGACCATACCGAAGGCCTGATTCCGGAAGTCCTGAAAGAGGACCAGGTCAGCGAGGACATGCTGGCGTTCCTGATGAACGCGCTGTATTTCAAGAGCAAATGGGCCAACCCCTTCGACAGGAGCAACACGCAGGAGGAGACCTTTACCGACGAGGCCGGGAAGGCGTCGAAGGTCAAGATGATGCGCCAGTCCGCCCAGCTTCCCTACAGGGAGACCGACCAGTACCAGGCCGTCCGGCTGGGCTACGGCAACGGCGCCTACGCGATGCTGGTCCTGCTTCCCCGGGAGAAATGCACCGTTTCGGACGTCGTCAAAGCGTTGAAGGCCCTCGGCGACCCGAGTGGGGTCAGTATGCCGGAGCGCCAGGTCGAGCTATCGCTTCCCCGCTTCGAAACAAAGTTCCACATCGAGCTGAGTGACATGCTCGCCGCGATGGGGATGCCCCTCGCCTTCTCTCCCGCCGCAGACTTCAGTGCCATGTCGAAGGTCCCCGCGTATCTGGATTTCGTCCAGCAGGATGCCGTGATCAAGGTGGATGAAGAAGGCTCCGAAGCCGCTGCCATCTCGATCGGCGGCATGCGCAAGAACACCTCCATCGGCGGCCAGGGTCCCGTAACCTTCCGCGCCGACCGCCCGTTCCTCTACCTCATCACCGAGCGCAGCACAGGCGCAATCCTCTTCGCCGGCCGTTACAGCGGCAAATAATAGCGCAGGCTTTCGTTTCCTGCAGCGGCGGGCTACCCCCGGCGGAGGAGCGCGACGGCCCAGACCTCGCAGCCCTCGCCGCGGCCGACGAAGCCGAGGCGCTCGGTCGTCGTCGCCTTGACGGAGATGGAGTCGACGCCGACTCCGAGCACGGCGGCGAGGCTCGCCCGCATTTCGGGCACGCGGGCTCCGATCTTCGGGGCCTGGAGCGCGATCGTGATGTCGGCGTTGCCGAGTTCATACCCGCGCTCGCGGACCATCGCCATCACCCGCGCGAGCAGGACCTTGCTGTCGATGCCGCGGAATTCCTCGGAGGAGTCCGGGAAATGGTGGCCGATGTCGCCGAGCGCGAGGGCGCCGAGCAGGGCGTCGCAGAGGGCGTGGATCGCCACGTCCCCGTCCGAGTGGGCCACGAAGCCCACCGGGCTCTCGATCCGCACGCCGCAGAGCCACATCGGCAGTCCTTCCCGCAGCGCATGTACATCGTATCCTTGTCCAATCCTGTAATCCATAATCGGTCCTGTTTCCACAAAAGTACGGAAAAAAAGATTAACTTTGTCTGATACAACGACTCAGCATTATGGCATTATTCAATATGTTCGGCGAACAGGAACACCGCGTGTTCAACTACAAGCCGATTTACTACGACCAGGAAAAGGAAGAACGCAGGCAGATGTTCGGCAAAGTCGACGGTACCGTCGACAAGGAGATGCAGGAGGCCAAGGAAAAAGGCACCTACGTCCCCGGCTCCTACATCAAGGGCTCCCTTCGGGACGGCAACTACCGCCGTTCCCGCGGCCACTCGACCCGTGCCCAGAACATCATCGGCATCGTCGGCCTCCTCCTGGTCTTCGTCGTCCTCTTCTACATCGCCAAATTCTACACGATCCTCTGATGCCCTGCCTCCAAGTCCTCCCTCCCGAGATTTCGAACATGATCGCCGCCGGCGAGGTCGTCCAGCGTCCCGCCTCCGTCGTCAAGGAGCTGATGGAGAACGCCGTCGACGCGGGTGCGACCCAGGTCTCCGTCGTCATTACCGACAGCGGCCGCACCCTCATCCAGGTCATCGACAACGGCTCCGGCATGTCCCCCGAGGACGCCGTCCTCTGCTTCGAGCGCCATGCGACCTCGAAGATCGCGACCGCCGACGATCTCTCCGACATCCTGACCTACGGCTTCCGCGGGGAGGCCCTCGCCTCGATCGCCGCCGTCGCCGACATTACCCTCAAGACCCGCCGCCCCGGCGACGAGTCCGCCTTCCAGGTCAACATCGAAGGCTACAACAAGTTCTCGACCTGCGAGACCGCGGCCCCGGTCGGCTCGAACTTCGCCGTCCGCAACCTCTTCTACAACACCCCCGCCCGCCGCAAGTTCCTCAAGTCCGACAACATCGAGCTCAAGCACATCGTCGCGGAGTTCACCCGCATCGCCCTGACCCGCCCCGAAACCGGCTTCCAGCTGACCCACAACGGCCGCGACCTCTATGTCCTGAAGCCCGCCAAGTCCCTGAAGTACCGGCTGCTCGACATGTTCGGCAACCCCGCCGCCGACGAGCTCGTCGACATCTTCGCCCAGACTTCCGTCGTCAGCGTCAGCGGCTTCGTCGGCCGCCCCGACACCGCCCGGAAGACCGTCGGCAACCAGTTCTTCTTCGTGAACGGCCGCTATTTCCGCAGCCCCTACCTCCACAAGGCGGTCATGAAGGTCTACGAGGAGTTCATCCCCGAAGGCGCGACCCCGTCCTACTTCCTCTACCTTGAAGTGGACCCCCACGCCATCGACGTCAACATCTCCCCGACCAAGACCGAAATCAAGTTCGAGGATGACGCCGTCATCTTCCAGACCCTTTACGCCTGCGTCCGCGAGACCCTCGGCAAGCACGCCTTCGGCGGCAGCATCGATTTCGAGACCGCCGCGGAAGTCCCGATCCCCGCGCTGACCGGCAGCTTCGAGCAGTTCCATCCCGCCTCCGCCCCCGCCATCCAGCCCGACCCGGCCTTCGATCCCTTCAATCCCGCGACCTTCGACACCCCCGCCGCCGGCTCCGCCCCCCGCGAGGCCCCCGACCCGTCCCGTTTCGTCGACAAATCCCAGAATTACGGCAAGCTCTTCGAGGACAAGACCCTCCCCTCGACCCAGATCCTCCTGCTTCAGGGCAAGTACATCGTCGTCCCCGCCAAGTCGGGCCTGATGGTCGTCCATGTCCGCCGCGCCCGGGAGCGCATCCTCTACGACCGCTTCCTCCGCGCCCTCTCGAAGAACGAGCATGTCGTCCAGACCTCCCTCTTCCCGGTCCAGGTCAAGGTCGGCGTCGAGAACCGCCTCCTCTTTGACGAGAACGCCGCGCTCCTCGCGACCCTCGGCTTCGACATCTCCCCCTTCGGCAACGACACCCTCGTCGTCAACGGCGTCCCCGAAGGCTGCAGCGGCGACGG
The DNA here is from genome assembly GCA_017438265.1 of Bacteroidales bacterium. GTDB lineage: Bacteria > Bacteroidota > Bacteroidia > Bacteroidales > UBA932 > Cryptobacteroides. Next base: position 7,193 of record JAFRVZ010000074.1, on the reverse strand, counting down.
CGGCAGCGTCCGCACGATGGTCTCGGAGCTGATGCTCATCCTCTCCGAGGACCGGAACTCCCTGAAGGAGGCGATGGAGTCCGCCCGGGCTGCCAAATTTGCAGTCCTGGGCGCCGCATCCGCCCCCGCTGTCAGTTCTCCCTTCGAGGCACAGCGATTGATAGACCGTCTGCTGGCCTGCGACAATGCGGAGTTCACTTCCGGCGGCCGCAGGATCATCGCCATCTTCGATCTCGATACCATTGACAAAAAATTCTGACGCCTTATGATGGACAACGTCCCCCGCGTAACCAAAAACCTCATCCTGATCAACGTGATCATGTTCTTCGCGACGATGATCAACGAGGATCTGATGATCCGCTGGTTCGCCCTCTTTTACCCGTCATCGCAATATTTCCACTGGTGGCAGTTCGTTACCCACATGTTCATGCACGGCGGCTTCTGGCACATCCTCTTCAACATGTACACCCTGTACGTGTTCGGCTCCGTCCTGGAGCGGATGATCGGCGAGAAGAAGTTCCTGATCTTCTACTTCGTCTGCGGCCTCGGCGCGGCGGCGCTCCACACGGGCGTCGAGTTCCTCCAGGCCCATTCCTACCTCTCGGCGATCGCCGAGGGCTCCCAGGCCGCCGCCCAGTCCTACCACGCCCTGAAGCTGACCCCGACCGTCGGTGCCTCCGGCGCGATCTACGGCGTGCTGATCGGCTATGCGATGCTCTTCCCGGATACCCGCCTGACGCTGATTTTCCCGCCCGTAACCCTGAGTGCGAAAGTCTGGGTGCTGATTTTCGCCGGCATCGAACTGCTGACCGGCGTGACCGGCACGGTCGGCGGCGTCGCCCATTTTGCCCACCTCGGCGGCATGCTGATCGGCTTCCTGCTGATCTGGTACTGGCGCAGGCAGGGAACGCTCTTTGACCGGGAGAGCCTATGAAAGCGGTTTCCGAAATCATCCAGGAAGCGCTGCAGGTCCTCCGCGACGGCGGCGTAATCCTTTACCCGACCGACACGGTCTGGGGCCTGGGCTGCGACGCCACGAACGAGAAGGCCGTCGCCCGGATCTATGAGATCAAGCGCCGCGCGGACAGCAAGGCGCTCGTCCTGCTGGCCTGCGACCTCGACATGGTCGCCCGCCACGTCAGGCAGGTGCCGGATGCCGCGATCGACCTCGTCGAGGTCAACGACAGTCCGATGACGCTGATCTATCCCGACGCCGTCGGCCTCGCGCCGAACGTCGTCGCGGAGGACGGCTCCGTCGGCATCCGCATCCCGATGAGCGATTTCTGCGTCGAACTGGTCCGCAAGTTCCGCCGGCCGATTGTCTCGACGTCCGCGAACATTTCCGGGGAGCCGACCCCGAAGAAATTCAAGGAGATTCCGGAGGAAATCCGCGCCGCGGCCGACTACGTCGTCGCCCCGGCCCTCGAGAAGGGCTCGACCGGCAAGGCCTCCCAGATCATCAAGGTCGGCCCCGGGTCCGAAGTCAAGGTTATCCGTATCTAGTATGGAAGTATTCTACGCCAGGGAGTTCCAGGGCGGGGTCTGCCGCCTCGACGAGGAGGAGTCCGCCCACTGCGTGCGCGTCCTGCGCCACCGCGAGGGCGACGAGATCTTCGTGATCGACGGCGAGGGGACCTGCTATACCTGCCGGCTCCTCGACGCGTCCCCGAAGGGCGCGACCGCGGAGATCGTCCGCGTCGAGCCGGACTGGGGCGCGCATCCGTACCGGCTGCGCCTCGCCGTCTGCCCGACGAAGAACCTCGACCGCTTCGAGTGGTTCGCGGAGAAGGCGACGGAGCTGGGCCTGGACCGTCTCTCGCCCGTGATCGGCGACCACTCCGAGCGCCGGGTCTTCAAGACGGAGCGGATGCGCCGCATCCTGCTCTCCGCCTCGAAGCAGTCGCTCAAGGGCGCGATCCCGCAGCTCGATGAGCCGCAGACCGTCCGCGCGCTGATCGCTTCGCTCGCGGGCGACGAAGGCTGCCTGAAGCTGATCGCCTGCTGCTTCGAGGGGGAGGTCCCGCGGCTGTCCGTCAACGAGGCGCTCGCGCAGGCGGAAGGGAAGGAAATCGTTGTCCTGATCGGACCGGAGGGGGATTTCTCCCGGGAAGAGGCGGCGCTGGCGGTCGCGGCCGGCTTCCTGCCGGTCCACCTCGGCCCCTCGCGGCTCCGCACGGAGACCGCCGCCCTGACCGCCGCCGAGGCCGTTTATCTCCATTATATCTAGCGTCCCATGTATGTAGGTCTGATTTCTGACACCCACGGGGTGTTCAGCGACGAGTTCCGGGAGTTCCTCGCGCCGTGCGACGTGCTCTGGCACGCCGGCGACTTCGGCGGGGGGATCGAGTTCGTGAAGAAACTCGCGGCCTTCAAGCCGCTCGTCGGCGTCCACGGCAATTGCGACGGCACCGATATCCGCTACGAGTACCCTTACCACCAGTGCTTCGAATGCGAGGGAAAGACGGTCCTGATGGTCCATATCGGGGGATACCCCGGGCGCTACGACCTGCGGGCGCAGGCCCTGATCGAGGCCTGCAAGCCCGACATCTTCGTCTGCGGCCACTCCCACATCCTGAAGATCATGTACGACGAACGCTACGAGATGATCACGCTGAATCCCGGCGCCGCGGGGCTCCAGGGATGGCAGCAGCTGCGGACCGCCCTGCGCTTCAAGATCGAAGCCGGGGAGGTCAAGGACATGGAGATCTTCAAGCTGCCGATTGGAAGAGGCGTTTGACGAGGGCCGGCACGTCGCCGACCTTGATGATTTCGATCCCTGCCTTTCCGGCGGGGATGTTTTTTGAGAAGGCGGAGATGTAGATTTGGCGGAAGCCGAGCCGGGCCGCCTCGGAGATGCGTTTTTCCGTCTGGGCGACCGGGCGGATCTCGCCGCTCAGGCCGATTTCGCCGGCGAAGCAGACGTCCGCGGGGATCGTGTAGTCGAAGTTCGACGAGAGGACCGCGACGACGACCGCGAGGTCGCAGGCCGGGTCCGTGACGCGGAGCCCGCCGGCCATGTTGATGAACACGTCCTTCGCGCTCAGCCGGAAGCCGGCGCGCTTCTCCAGCACCGCCAGCAGCATGTTGAGGCGGCGCACGTCGAAGCCGGTCGCGGAGCGCTGCGCCGTCCCGTAGACGGCGCTGCTGACGAGCGCCTGCACCTCGAAGAGGAAGGAGCGCGCGCCGTCGAGCATCGCGCTGACCGCCGTGCCGCTGAGGCCTTCCCCGTGCATCGGGATCAGCATCTCGGAGGGGTTGCTGACCTCCCGGAGGCCCGTCCCGGTCATCTCGAAGACGGCCAGCTCGGAGGTCGAGCCGAAGCGGTTCTTGATGCTGCGGAGCAGCCGGTACGAACCGCGGTTCTCGCCCTCGAACTGCAGGACGACGTCGACGATGTGCTCGAGGATCTTCGGGCCGGCGATGTAGCCGTCCTTCGTGATGTGGCCGATCAGGATCACGGCGATGCCGCTCTCCTTGGCGAAGCGCAGCAGGGTCGCGGCGACCTCCTTGATCTGGGAGACCGAGCCGGGGGTCGATTCGGCGCTGTGGGTGAACATCGTCTGGACGGAGTCCACGATCATCAAATCCGGCTGCAGGCGCCCGGCCTCTTCGAGGACGGACTCGATGTCGGTCTGGCTGAAGATCGTGCAGCCGGAGGGGTCGCCGCCGAGCCGGTCGGCGCGCATCTTGACCTGGCGGACGCTCTCCTCGCCCGTGACGTAGAGGGTCTTCAGGGCGGGGCAGTGGAGGGGGATCTGGAGGGAGAGGGTCGATTTTCCGATACCGGGCTCGCCGCCGATCAGGACCAGCGAGCCGGGGACGATGCCGCCGCCGAGGATGCGGTCCACCTCGGCGTTGTTCAGGGAGATCCGGGCTTCCGAGGCCGAAGCGATCTCGCTCAGGGCGACGGGGCGCACGGAGGCGGCTGCGCCGCTTCCGGCGCTGCCCCGCGCCTTCGCGACGCCGGTCTCGACCGTCTTCTCGACCATCGTGTTCCACTCCCCGCACGCCGGACACCGCCCCATCCACTTGGGGCTTTCGTTCCCGCACGAGGTGCAGAACCAGACGGATTTCGTTTTGCTACCCGATGCCATTGAGTCGTTTCTCCCAGGCCCAGGCGGCCTTCAGCGTATCTTCGATGTCCCTTTCCGCCCGCCAGCCGAGCTCCCGGTTGGCTTTCGACGGGTCCGCCCAGATCGCGACGACGTCGCCCGGGCGGCGCGGGACGAAGCGGTAATTCAGTTTCAGGTGGTTGACTTTCTCGAACGCGGTGACGAGCTCCATCACGCTCAGGGGACGGCCGGTGCCGATGTTGAAGACCTCGTAGGGGTCGGCCATCTTGCCGTCGAGCATCCGCGCGACGGCGCAGACATGGGCTTTCGCCAGGTCGACGATGTCGATGAAGTCCCGCAGGCAGGTCCCGTCCGGGGTCGGATAGTCGTTGCCGAAGATGTTGAGGACTTCGCGGCGGCCGGCGGCGGTCTGGGTGATGAAGGGGACGAGGTTGTTCGGGACGCCGCGCGGGAGTTCGCCGATCAGGGCCGAGGGATGGGCGCCGATGGGGTTGAAGTAGCGCAGGGCGATGCCCTTGATGCCTTTTCCCGTGCGCACGCAGTCACGGAGGATGTCTTCGCAGATGCGCTTCGTATTGCCGTACGGGGAGGTCGCTTCCTGGCGGGGGGAGTCTTCTGTGACGGGCAGCTTGTCGGGGGTTCCGTAGACGGTTGCGGAGCTGGAGAAGAGGACGTTGCAGCCGCCGTGGCGGGTCGCCGTCTCCAGCAGGGTCAGGAAGGAGCCGAGGTTGTTGCGGTAGTAAGTCAGCGGTTCGTCCACGGACTCACCGACCGCCTTGTAGGCCGCGAAATGGATTACGGCATCGATCCGGTAATCCGAGAACAGCCGCTCGACCGCCGCCGCGTCGCAGAAGTCCATCTCCACGAGCGGCAGCTTCCTTCCGAGAATCTGCTGCACCCCTTCGAAACACGTCCTGTCGCAGTTCGAGAAGTTGTCCGCAACGACGACTTCATAGCCGGCCTGCACCAGCTCGACCGCGACGTGGCTCCCGATAAACCCGGCGCCACCCGATACCAATACTGTCTTTGCCATAACCGATATTTGTCATTGCCGGCTCGTCCGGCAATCTATTGCCAAAGTTAAGAATTATAGTTTAACTTTGCGGTATGCGCCGCATTGGATTTATCATATTGTCGCTGCTGCTCCCGATGCTGCTGCAGGCCCAGCAGACGCCGGCCCAGCGCTACATCGAGCAGGTCGCGGCGCAGGAGCCGTTCCGCTCCTCCGCGCTCGGCGTCCTCGCCGTCCGCGCGGACGGCGACACGCTCGCGAGCTTCGCCAGCCGCGCGAAGCTCGTCCCGGCCTCGAACATGAAGCTCCTGACGACCGGCCTCGCGCTCGAGAACCTCGGCCCGGGGTACCGCTATGAGACCGTGCTCGCCTGCGACGGCGCGGTGCGGGACTCCGTCCTCGCCGGCAACCTCTACCTGATCGGGGAGGGCGATCCCACGCTCGGCGTCGAGATGGGCATGGCGGATCCGGAGCTGCGCACCTTCCGCCAGTGGCAGGCGATCCTCGAGACCGCGGGCGTCTCGCGCATCGGCGGAAACATCATCGCCGACCGCCGCTACTTCCCTTCGGAGGGCGTCCTGGGCGACTGGATGGTCGAGGACCTGGAATCGGAGGACGCCGTCGCGGCGGCGGGCGTGAACTTCCGCCACAACTACCGCGACACGACCTACGCCGGCGGCGCGGACCGCTCCGGTGCAGCGAACCTCGCCCATTATTTCCGGGAGTACCTGGCCGCCGGCGGCATCGCGGTGGACGGGGAGACGGGCGACGAGGCGGATTTCGCGGAGCTGCTCGCGCCGGAGGACAGCCTCCGCTACCTCGGGAAGACGTATTCGGAGCCGCTCCGCGCGCTTGTGTCCCATACCAACCACCGCAGCGACAACCTCTTTGCGGAGACGCTGTTCCGCACGATGGGGATGGAGCTGCGGGAGACCGATGAATATGGCGCCTGCGCGGCGCTGGAGACGGCGCTGCTGGAGGCGATGGGGCTGGATGTTTCGCAGGTGCGGGTGCGCGACGGCAGCGGCCTGTCGCGGAAGAATTACGTGTCGCCGGGCTTCCTGGTGGATTTCCTGCTGCGGATGGCGGGGCGGCCGGTGTTCGACGCTTATGTGCGCTCGCTGCCGCAGCCGGGCGCGGGCACGCTCGCCGCGCGGATGCGGACCGCCCCCGCGTCGGTCAAGTCCCGGATTTATATGAAGAGCGGCTCGATGGACGGGATCCGCTGCTTCAGCGGCTATGTCCTGCCGGAGAACGGAAGGCCGGAGGACGTCATCGCTTTCAGCGTTATGACAAACAACAACACCGCCCCTTCCGGGACGGTGCTGCCTATACTGGATCGGATAATCCTGCTGATTGCGGAGTAAGGACTACTTGCCGGCCTTGACGAGCTGGCTGAGCTTGTCGTAGAGGCCGTCGGTCTTCTCGAGGAGTTCCTTGCGGAGGCCGTTGTAGTAGGCGCGCTTGCCGCCTTCGGCTTTTGCGTTGGCCTTGTCCCTCAGGTCGTTATAGAGGTCGATGGCCTCGTCGAGGAGGCTGTCCAGTTCTTTGTCCGCCACGCCCGGCTTCACGGTCGCGAAAACGGAGCAATCATCGAGAAACGCGCTGACCACGTATTCGATATCCTTCTTGATGTCTCTTAAATTCATATCTCTTGCGAATTAATTCGCCGCAAAGATAACAATTTATTTGAAACGGGAACCCTTTCTGCCTCCCCGCCCTCTGCTCTCTGCTGCCGTTGATGAAATTCGCTTGGACAATGCACCGCCCTCCCTCCTCCGCCCTTCGCTGGGGGCATTAGTGTTCCCTTCGGTCCAGTGATTGGACCGAGGGCGTCAAAAACGGCCCTTTTCGTTCCCCTCGGTCCCGTGAATGGACCGAAGGGAACACCTCGCTGCAGTCTTCTGCCGCCCGCGTCCGCGGGTCTTCCTTGCTTTTTCGGGGGGAAAAACTTAAATTTGTTACGGTTTAAGGCGATAGAAATTGGTTACCTTCCCTTCATACGTAATCTCAGTCGCTACGCCCTCCAGTCATAGGGGGGGTATAATCTCCTTATAATCAATCACATAATTATTGGTTCTCGCAGGCTCCGAAAGGAGTGCTGCGGT
>JAFRVZ010000073.1 GCA_017438265.1 Bacteroidales bacterium | reverse complement strand
GCAGCACGGCCCACGCGGCCGCTGCCGCCGCCACCAGCGCGGCGACCGCCGCCCAGAAGCCCGCCGAGCCCACAAAGAAGGAGCCGGCACGGGCGAAGGAAGGATCGCCGGTCTTGATGAAGCGGATGTCGCTGCCCAGGTCCTTCACATCCCTGCGGTTTGTGCCCTGGATCAGGGTACCGCCCGCAGCGGCGTCGCCGCCGGCGCCCGGCGCGACCCGGAGCGTCATCGGCTCGGACCGCAGGGTCACGTACCGGCGGTTCCGGATATCATAATAACTGTATTCCACGGGGTCCAGCGCAAACTCGCCGTGGCTGCGCGGGATGAACGGGAATTCGAACGTCTTCGAACCGGCTGATTCGGCGGTCTTCATATCATAGACCTCGAAATCCGGCGGGAACTGGATCACAGGGGCTTCCAGCAGCGCCACGTTTCCGGTGCCGGAGACCGTCACCTTCAGGGAAGCGGCGTCGTGGGCCTTCAGCGAGTCGCGGGTCAGCGCCACGTCCATCGTGAAGCTGCCCACGCCCCCGTGGAAGGAAGCCGGCGCCCCGGCGGGCAGCGGCGAGACGCGCACCTCGTAGGCGGAGGAATAGACGCGCTTGCGCACCGTCCGGTAGTCGTCGAAGAAGCTGTCGAAGATGCTGCCGGACGTCGAGGCGTTCCGGACATTGACGAGGCAGACCAGTTCCGCCGGATCGATTCGGAGCGTCCCCGCCTGCTGCGGAATCAGCGTCCAGCTGCGCAGCAGCGCAGCGTTGTAAATCATGTCGTTGTAGCTCTCGCGCCGGAACTCGATGCTCGAGGGCGCGGCGGTCTCCTGGCTCCAGAAGCCGTTGAACGAAGGGAATTTGGCATCTTCGAGCCCGGCGATGTTGACCCGCTGGTAGAGCTTCAGCGTCGCCGTGACGGGCTCGCCGACCACGACACTCGTGCGGCTCAGGGTCAGGCGGAGGAAGAGGTCGGCGTCGGCGATGTCCCCGGTCGCGGAGACCGAACCGCCCGACGAAGCCGCATTGCCGCCCCGGGAGGAAGCGCCTCCGCTGACGACCTCGACGGACGCCTTCCCAGAGGTCAGGGTGTTGCCCTTGACGACCGCGGTCGCCGTCGGAATCTCGAAGGTACCGGCCCTGCGGGGCATCAGGACATAGGTATAGGTCGTCTGGGACGAGCGCGTGCGCTTGCCGTTCACGATACTGATGCTGGACGAAGTCCCGCGCTGCGGCCCCCAGACCAGCTGGAAGTCGTCCCCCGCCTCCCACTCGAAGGAGGAGGGAGCGTTCTCGCCTTCGATGATGAAGGTCACGTTGAACTGCTCGTCGGCAGCCACCACGTTCGGCGCCTGCACCCGGATGGAGGTCTGCGCCAGCAGCGCCTGGGCGGCAAGCAACGCCATCAATATCGCAACTATCCTTTTCATCTTACCAATTTTTCTCTTTCTGGCGGGACTGGAGGGCGGCCGCCTTCTCGCGGTTCACCTTGTCCTGGGTCTCCTTCTCGCGGGCCTGGATGGCGCGGAGCATCTGCTGGGCCTGCTGCCGGGAGATGTTCGGCTGCGGCTGGGGCTGCTGTCCGTCCTGGTCCTGGTTCTGCCGGTCCTGATTCTGATCCTGCTGATCTTGGTTCTGATCCTGGTTCTGATCCTGGTTCTGATCCTGGTTCTGATCCTGATTCTGGTCCTGGTTCTGGTCCTGGTTGTCCGAACCGCCGCCACCGCCGTTCTGCTGGTTCTCCAGCATCTTCTTCGCGTAGATGTAGTTCTCCTTGGCGTCCAGGTCGCCCGGGTTCAGCAGCAGCGAGGCCTTGAAGGCGTCCACCGCCGCGGCATAGTCCTTCCGCGCGAGGGCGACGTCGCCCGCATTGTAGTGGTAATCGGACGCATACGCACTCGCGGGCGCCACCTCCTTCACTGTCTCCAGCGCCTTGCCGGCATTCTCATAATCCTCCAGGCGGTAGAGCGTCGAAGCGAGGTTGTACTCCCCTGCCAGCGACAGGGAATCCTTCACAAGGGCCTTCCGGTAGTCGATCTCCGCCTCCCGGAACGCACCCTTGCGGAATTCGCGGTTGCCCCTGCGCACCTCCCGGCGGTCCGTCTGGGCCCCCAGCGGCAGCACGCAGAGCAGCAGCGCCAGTCCGATCACATACCTTCTCATTCGAACAACCTCCTTTTCGCCTTCTTCTCGCCGATCAGCATTTCCAGCACGAAGAGCGCCAGCGCGATGGCGAAGAAATACATATACTGTTCGTCATACTCCTCGAAGACGACGGAGCTGAAGCGCTCGTCCTCCATCCGGCGGATGTCGTCCACGATCGGATTCAGGCCGAACTCCTCGTTCCCGGCGTGGACGTACGCGCCGTTCCCGACGCGCGCCATCTCCCGGAGCACCTGCTCGTCGAGGCGCGTCACGACGATGTTGCCGTCCTTGTCCTTCATCAGTTCGCCGTCCTTGGGAATCGGCTGGCCCTGGGCGGAACCCACGCCGACCGTATAGACCCGGATCCCCATCTCCGCCGCCTCTTTCGCGGCCGCGACAGGGTCATCCTCGTGGTTCTCGCCGTCCGTGATCACGATGATCGCGCGGCTCTTCTCGCTCTGGGCGCTGAAGCTCCGGATCGCGGTATAGACCGCCTCGCCGATCGCCGTGCCCTGGATCGGCACGGAACCGGTGTCAACCGAGTTCAGGAACATCTTCGCGGAGACATAGTCCGCCGTAATCGGCAGCTGCACGAAAGCGTCGCCGGCGAAGACGACCAGCCCGATGCGGTCCTCCTGCAGCCGGTCCACGAGCCGCGAGATCGCAAGCTTGGCCCGGTCCAGGCGGTTCGGCGACAGGTCCTGCGACAGCATCGAGTTCGACACGTCCAGTGCGATCACAATCTCGGCGCCGTGGGTCTCCCGCTCGCTCAGCTTCGCCCCAAGGCGCGGCCGCGCCAGCCCGATCACGAAGAAGAAGAACGCCAGCGAGAACAGTACCATCCGGACCCATCCCTTCGCACCGGAGTACGACGGCATCAGCGCTTCGACGAGCGCCCGGTCGCCCAGGCGACGGACGCGCGCAAGCCGCAGCCGCCGCACCACGCCGTATCCGAGCAGGAACAGCGGAACGAGCAGCAGCAGCCACAGGAAACGGTATTGGGCAAAAATGATCACGGCAACCTCCTGAGCAAGAGACGGATTAAAACTTCGAGCAACAGACAGAGCAGCGCCGCGACGGCGTATTTCGTGTAGAGCTCCCGGTAGACCGGGAAACTGTCGACCACCGTGCGGGACTTCTCCATCCGGTTGATTTCACTGTAGATTTCCGCGAGCTTCGTGTTGTCGGTCGCGCGGAAATAGCGGCCGCCGCTGGTCTCGGCGATGCCCTTGAGCAGGTCCTCGTCGATCTCGACGCGGACGTTCTGGACATCGACGCCCCAGGGCGTCATCACGGGATACGGCGCCGTACCGTTGGCGCCGATTCCGATCGTATATACCCGGATACCATAGGTATTGGCAATCTCGGCGGCGGTCTGCGGCGCAATCTCGCCGCTGTTGTTCACGCCGTCCGTCAGCAGGATGATGACCCGGCTCTTCGCGTCCGAGTCCGCCATCCGGGCCACGGCCGTCGCGAGGCCGTTGCCGATGGCCGTCCCGTCCTCGATCAGGCCGGTCTGGATCTCCTTGATCAGGTTGATCAGCGTCGAGCGGTCCGTCGTCAGCGGGCACTGCGTGTAGCTCTCCCCCGCAAAGACGACGATGCCGATGCGGTCGGTCGGCCGCTCGGCGATGAACTCGATCGCGATGTCCTTGGCGGCGCTGATGCGGTCCGGGGTGAAGTCCCGGGCCAGCATACTGGTCGAGACATCCATCGCGAGGACGATGTCGATGCCTTCCGTGTCCACGCGCTCGAAATCCTCCGAGGAGCGCGGCCGCGCCAGGCAGACGATGATCAGCACGAGGGCGGCGAGGCGCAGCGCGAACGGCACGTGGCGCAGGACCGCGAGCGGGCTCAGGCCCGTCCGCTTCCAGGGCTGCGCCGCCGGGACGCGCAGGTGGGGCCGCCGTCCGGTCAGCTCCAGGTACAGGTAGTGGACCAGGAGCAGCGCGGGCAGCACGAGCAGCCAAAGGAGTTTCGGATTCTGGAAAAACATCATTGCGCCTCCTTTTCCTCCTGCGGTTCTTCCTTATAGGTACCCATCACGAACCCGACCGCCTCCGGAATGGCCTTCCGGTTGTATTCCTCCGGGGCGACATGCTTGGCAAACTTGACGAAGTCCGCCGTCTCGAAGAGTTCCTTCGCGTTTCCGTACTGCTCCGGCGTCAGGTCGGGGTTGCCCTTCAGCGCCCCGAAGATCTCCGCGGTCGTCATTTCCTGGGCGTCGATCGCAAAGCGGTCGGCGATGTAGGCGCGTAGCGTATCCGTGATGCCGGAATAGAACTGCTTCTGCCGCTCCGGCGCCCAGTATTTCTCATCCCGCCAGTGCTCGAGGCGGCGCAGGGCGACGATGTAGGCCGGATCCTTCGATTCCGCCTCCGCCGCCGCGCTCCGGCGCCTGCGGACCAGCCAGACCGCCCCGGCGGCCAGCGCCGCGAGCAGCAGCCCGCCCAGGATCCAGGGCACCAGCTCCCGGAATGTCAGCGGATAGCGGATCTGGCCCTTGATGTCGTGCGGGACGAAGGTCGTCGTATCGACGGGCATCGTCCGGACCTGCAGGACCTGCGGATCGAACACGAGCGTGTCCGCGCCCCGGCCGGGTTCCTGCACCCGCACCGACACCGGCGGCAGCACATACTCCCCTTCCTCGAACGCAGCGAGGGTCACATAGCCCCGGATCTCATACCGGGAAGCCTTTTTCCCGCCTTTCAGCGTATCCAGCTGCCAGTCCTGCACCAGGACGAGGGTGTCCCCCGTGAAGCGCGACCAGTCCGGCAGCGCGATCGCAGTGCCCGCCTCCACGTCTTCCAGCCGGAAGCCGTAGCGGACCTGGTCGGCGATCAGGACCGAATCCCGCTTCTGGAGCTGTTCCAGAAAGGCCTCGCCCTTCGGGACGATCCCGGAGAGCAAAAGCGCCGATATGAGCAATCCTCGCATCATCTCCTGTTGAACAGGGCCATCAGGCCCTTGACATAATCTTCATTCGTCGCAATGCTGACGCTGTCGACCCGGTACCGGCCCAGCAGCGCCTGCTCCCGCGCGGAGACCTGCTCCTGCCAGCGGGCATATTCCTCCCGGACAGCCCTGCTGCCGGTGTTGATCCAGGCGGCCTCGCCGCTCTCGGAATCCTTGATATGGACCAGGCCCACGTCGGGCAGCGTCCGCTCCCGCGGGTCATAGACCTTGACGACCGACAGGTCGTGGCGGACCGCCGCCACCTTCAGGGCGTCCTCGTAGCGCGGCCGTCCCTCCGCGTCCACGTCGAGCATGTCGCTCAGCAGGAACGCGGTGCACTTCTTCTTGATCGCGCCGGACAGGAAGCGCAGGGCTTCGCCGATGTCGGTGCCGTCCGAGGACGGCTTCAGGTCGATGATCTCCCGGATGATGTGGAGCAGGTTCGTGCGCCCCTTCGCCGGGGGGATGAATTTCTCGACCCGGTCGCTGAAGAACAGGGCGCCGACCTTGTCGTTGTTGATGCTGGCGGAAAAGGCGAGCACCGCCGCGATCTCCGCGAGCAGCTCGCGCTTCGTCTTTCCGGCCGTGCCGAAAAGGCCGGAGCGGCTGACGTCGACCAGCAGGACGACCGTCAGTTCGCGCTCCTCCTCGAACACCTTGACATACGGGGCGCGCAGGCGGGCGGTCACGTTCCAGTCCATGTTTCGCACATCGTCACCATACTGATACTCACGCACTTCGCTGAAGGCCATGCCGCGCCCCTTGAACGCCGAGTGGTATTCCCCGGCGAAGATCTGGTGCGACAGGGCCCGCGTCCGGATCTCAATCTTCCGGACTTTGCGGAGCAGTTCCGATGCCGAATCCGTTGCCATGGCTGCTTCCCCCGTTAAGGAACGACGACGGCGTTGATGACCTGGGCGATGATGTCCTCGGGCTTGACGTTCTCCGCCTCGGCCTCGTAGGTCAGGCCGATGCGGTGGCGCAGCACCTCGTTGCAGACGGCGCGCACGTCCTCCGGGATCACATAGCCGCGGCGCTTGATGAAGGCGTAGGCCTTCGCGGCGAGGCTCAGCGAAATGCTGGCACGCGGGGAGGCGCCGTAGCCGATCAGGTTCTTCAGGGAGGCGAGGTCATAGTCCTGCGGGGTCCGGGTCGCATAGACGATGTCGACGATGTAGCGCTCGATCTTCTCGTCCATGTAGACGTCGCGCACGACTTCGCGGGCGCGCACGATGTCCTCCGGGCTCACGACCGGGTTCGCCTTCGGGAAAGTGCCGGAATTGTTCATCCGGACGATCAGGCGCTCCTCCTCCTTCTTCGGGTAGTCGACGACGACCTTCAGCATGAAACGGTCGACCTGGGCCTCCGGGAGCGGGTAAGTTCCCTCCTGCTCGATCGGGTTCTGGGTCGCCATCACGAGGAAGGGCTCCGGCAGGCGGAAAGTCTCGTCGCCGAGGGTCACCTGGCGCTCCTGCATCGCTTCCAGCAGCGCGGACTGCACCTTCGCCGGGGAACGGTTGATTTCATCGGCGAGGACGAAGTTGGCGAAAATGGGGCCTTTGTGGACCTCGAAGGTCTCCTTCTTCTGGGAGTAGATGAGGGTGCCGGTCAGGTCGGCGGGGAGGAGGTCCGGGGTGAACTGGATGCGGCTGAACTTGGCGGAGACGGCCTGGGCGAGGGTGTTGATCGCGAGGGTTTTCGCGAGGCCCGGAACGCCTTCCAGGAGGATGTGGCCGTTCGCCAGGAGGCCGATCAGGAGGTTCTCGACGAGCTGCTTCTGGCCGACGATGACCTTGCCCATCTCGAGGGTGAGGAGATCCACGAACGCGCTCTCCTGCTGGATGCGGTCGTTGAGCTCCTTGATGTTTGCACTTTCCATTGGGATATTCTGGGTTTTGTTATTTTCCGAGCCGAAAACGGCTGCAAAATAAATGCCTTTTTGGTATTTTTGCAAAAGTATGCGATATCAGATTGTCCTTTCGTATGACGGTTCGGATTACTGCGGCTGGCAGTACCAGCCGCGGGAGCGTTCCGTGCAGCAGGTGCTGGAAGAAGCGCTCTCGACGCTCCTCCGCACGCCGGTGTCCGTGACCGGCGCCGGCCGCACCGACACCAGCGTGAACGCCGCCGGCTACGTCGCCCATTTCGACGTCGAACCCGCCCTGCCGGACCCGGCCCAGCTGGCGTACCGCCTCAACGCGCTGCTCCCGTCCTCCGTCGTGGTCACGGAAATCCGCCCCGCGGCGCCGGACTTCCACGCCCGCTTCCAGGCCCGCGAGCGGGAATACACCTACTTCCTCAACCGGAAGAAGGACCCCTTCGTTGAGAAATTCTCCTACCGCTGCACCTTCCCGCTGGATTTCGAGGCGATGAACACGGCCGCCGCGGCCCTGCTCGGGACCCACGACTTCTCCTGCTTCGAGAAGACCGGCGGCGACAACAAAACCTCCATCTGCACCGTCACCAAGGCCCTCTGGGAGCCCTACGCCCCCGTCATCGCCGCCCACCCCGCCGGCTGCTACTGGCGCTTCACCGTCTGCGCCGACCGCTTCCTCCGCAACATGGTCCGCGCCATCGTCGGGACCCTGCTGGAAGTCGGGCGCGGGCGCCGCACGCCGGAAGAATTCGCACGCCTCGTCGGCGGCGGAACGCGCTCGCAGGCGGGAGAATCCGTGCCGGGCCATGCGCTTTTCCTGTCGCGGCTCGATTATTGATGAATTTTTGTTATCTTTGTTTGATTAAACCGATTCTTATTAAAGGTACCCGATATGCTTTTCAACTTACTCCAAACCGGGATTGAAGCTGTTCCGCAGTCGCAGGAAATGAGCGAATCCCTGATCAGCATGGCCGTCAAGGGCGGCTGGCTGATGATCGTGCTCCTCCTCCTGTCTTTCTGCGCCATCTATATCTTCGGTAAGAAGTGGTGGATGATCCGCAAGGCGACCAAGGTCGACAAGAACTTCATGAAGGACATCCGCGACTATATCCACGAAGGCAAGGTCAAGTCCGCGGTCACCCTCTGCGAACGCATCGACTCCCCGGTCGCCCGCCTCGTCCAGAAGGGCGTGGAGCGCATCGGCCGCCCCCTGGATGACATCCAGACCGCCGTCGAGAACACCGGCAACGTCGAAGTCGCCCGCCTCGAGAAAGGCCTTCCGATGCTCGCGACGATCGCCGGCGGCGCCCCGATGATCGGTTTCCTCGGGACCGTGATCGGTATGGTCCAGGCCTTCTTCAGCATGTCCAAGGCCGGCAACAACATCGACATCACCCTCCTGTCGAACGGTATCTATACCGCCATGATCACGACCGTCGGCGGCCTGATCGTCGGTATCATCGCCTACTTCGGCTACAACTTCCTGACCTCGCGGATCTCCGACCTGGTCTTCCAGCTGGAGCGCACGACCATCGATTTCATGGACCTGCTGCACGAGCCCGGCAACATGGCAGCGAGCGAAGAATAAACTATGGCGATCAAGAGAAACACCCACGCGAAGGCTGACATCTCGATGTCCTCGATGACGGACATCGTCTTCCTGCTGCTGATCTTCTTCCTCGTGACCTCCACGCTGGTCAACCCCAACGCGCTGAAGCTCCTGCTCCCGAAGAGCACGGGCCAGGTCAGCGCGAAGGCGACCGTCAGCGTGAGCATCAAGGACTGGGGAGACGACGTCTATACCTACCACATCAACGGCAGCGAGACGCCGGAGAGCTACGAGCAGGTCGAAAACGACCTCGTGGAGCTCCTCCAGCTGGAGGAGGACCCGACCTTCTCGATCTATTCCGACGAGACCGTCCCGGTCCGGGAGGTCGTCGCCATGATGAACATCGCGAAACGCAACCACTACAAAGTAATCCTGGCGACCCAGGCCGAATGACGGAATGAAAGAGTACTTGCGCGAACAGCAGCGGCAGGAGAAGGCCGCAAGGCGGACGGGGGTTTTCCTTACGGCCGCCCTGCACGCGGTCGGCCTCGTGCTCGTCGCGACAAGCGGCCTGAAGTACCTGGACCCGCCGCCGCCCGAGACGACCTTCCTCATGGACTTTACCGAGGAGGAAGAGCTTGTCGAGAACCGGCCGGACTATACCGGGACGGAGCCCCGCTCCGAGGAAGTCGACCTGACCCGTCCGCTGGAGATTGTCCAGCGCAGCGAGTCCCCGGTCGTATCCCGGACCGCCAACACGACCCCGGCGACCGCCCCTGACCCCCACGGCGACGTCGAGGTTCCCCCGACGCCCGAGGAACCGAAGCTGGATCCGCGCGCCGCATTCCCCGGCATGGCGAAGAAAGACACTTCGACGACCGCGCCCCACTCCGCGGCCGAGGCCGGCGAAGGCTTCAAGGCCGGCCAGCCGACCGGCAACACCGACACCGGCAGGACCGACGGGACCCCGAACGCCCACCTCAAAGGCCGCACGGTCAAGGGCAGCCTCCCCCGTCCGGCCTACAACGTCCAGCTGAGCGGCATCGTCGTCGTCCAGATCTGGGTAGATCCTTACGGCAACGTCCAGCGCGCGCTTCCGGGCGCCGACGGAACGACAGTCACTGACGCAACCCTCTGGGCCGCCGCCCGGAAGGCCGCCCTTGAATCCCACTTCAACCAGAGCGGTGACGCTCCGGCACTGCAGGAGGGAACGATAACCTACATATTCAAATTAAAGTAAATGGACAACTACAACAACGACGGAGAGAAGAAGTTCTCTTCGCAGGGAAGGGTCCTCCGCCCCCGGAAGAACGCCGGGCGGACGGAATCCGGTGAGCACAGGAGCTACAGCGGAGAGCGCAGGAACTCCTACGGCGAACACAGAAGCTATGGAGAACACAAGCCTTACGGCGACCGCAAGCCCTACGGCGAACACAAACCCTACGGCGAGCACAAGCCGTACGACGGCGAGCGCAGGAGCTTCGGCGACCGCAAGCCCTACGGCGAACACAAGGCCTACGGCGACCGCAAGCCCTATGGCGAACACAAACCCTACGGCGAGCACAAGAGCTACGGCGACCGCAAGCCCTACGGCGAGAACCGCGGCGGCTACCAGCAGCGCAGCGCCCGTCCCTACGGGAACAAACCCTACAAGAAGCCTTACGGCAGCAAGCAGTACAACAAGAAATACGAAGCCCGCTTCAACGAAGCCGACGAGGAGAGCATCAACCGGATGCTCGCCCGCAAGGAGCAGCCGGACACCTCCCGCTTCTCCGACTACGACAGCGCCGCAACGCCCATCAAGGAGGAGATCCGCCTCAACAAGTTCATCGCGAACTCCGGCGTCTGCTCCCGCCGCGAAGCCGACACCCTGATCCAGGCCGGCGTCGTGACCGTCAACGGCGAAGTCGTGACCGAGCTCGGCACGAAGGTCAACGTCCTCAAGGACGAGATCCGCTTCAACGGCGAACGCCTGAAGGGCGAGGCGAAGGTCTACATCGTGATGAACAAGCCGAAAGGCTACGTCACGACGGCCTCCGACCCCCACGCCGACAAGACCGTGATGGACCTGCTGACCGGCTGTTCCGCCCGCGTCTTCCCGGTGGGCCGCCTCGACAAGGCCACGACCGGCGTGCTGATGTTCACGAACGACGGGGAGATCGCCGAGAAGCTGACCCACCCGTCCTATGACAAGAAGAAGATCTACCAGGTCATCCTCGACCGCCCGCTGAAGGACGAGGATCGCGAGCAGATTCTCGGCGGCATCGAACTCGCCGACGGACCGATCGCGGCCGACGAACTCGAATTCATCGACGAGCACGACCACCGCAAACTCGGCATCGAGATCCATTCCGGCAAGAACCGGATCGTCCGCCGCATCTTCGAATCCTTCGGCTACAGCGTCCGCGCCCTGGACCGCGTCTATTTCGCGGGCCTGACGAAGAGCGGCCTGAAGAAGGGCGAGTGGCGGTATCTGACCGAGGGAGAGGCCAATATCCTCAAGATGGGAGCATACATGTGATGGCACACCGGTCCGGATTCGTCAACATCATCGGCAACCCCAATGTCGGGAAGTCCACGCTCATGAACGCGCTGGTCGGTGAGAAACTGTCGATCGTCACGTCCAAGGCCCAGACCACGCGCCACCGCATCATGGGCATCGTGAACGGCGAGGACTTCCAGATCGTCTATTCCGACACCCCCGGCATCCTGAAGCCGAACTACCGGCTCCAGCAGAACATGATGAACTTCGTGGACGGGGCGATCGGAGACGCCGACATCGTGCTCTACGTGACCGACACGGTCGAGAAGCCGGACAAGAACGGGGAGTACGTCGAGAAGCTCCGCCGGCTGACCTGTCCCGTCATCCTGATCGTCAACAAGATCGACATCAGCACCCAGGACAAGGTCGTCGCCCTGATGGACTACTGGAAGCAGGAGCTTCCGGACGCCCTCGTCATCCCCGCCTCCGCACAGGAGCGCTTCAACCTCGACAGCATCTTCGCGGCCATCCTCGAGCGGCTCCCCGTCTGCCCGCCGTGGTACGACAAGGACGCCTTCACGGACCGCAGCCTGCGGTTCTTCGCCTCCGAGATCATCCGCGAAAAGATCCTTGAAAACTATACCCAGGAGATTCCCTACAGCTGCGAAGTCGTGGTGGAAGCCTTCAAGGAAGGGGCGGAGCTGTATGAAATCTCCGCCGTCATCTACGTGATGCGGGATTCCCAGAAAGGGATCCTGATCGGCAAGGGCGGCACCGCGCTGAAGCGGCTCGGCACCCGCGCCCGCCTGGAGATGGAGGACTTCTTCCAGAAGAAGGTCTACCTGTCGCTCTTCGTGAAGGTGGACCCGGACTGGCGGGAGTCCCGCCGCGAACTGCGGAAATTCGGATATGAAGATTAAGTAAGCGCATGGAAGAGGAAGAGATCATCGAAGAAAACGTCGAGGCGATCGAGGCTGAGGACGAAATCGTACAGGAAGGGGAATCCAGCGGAAGGTTCGACCGGCTGCTCGGCAGCGACAGCCGCCACTTCAAGCTTTCCGGCATGTTCAAGGACTGGTTCCTGGACTATTCCTCCTACGTGATCCTGCAGCGGGCCGTTCCCCACATCGTGGACGGCCTGAAGCCGGTGCAGCGGCGTGTACTCCACGCGATGTACCGGATGGACGACGGCAACTACACGAAGGTCGCGAACATCGTCGGCCAGGCGATGCAGTACCATCCCCACGGCGACGCGTCGATCCTCGGCGCCCTCGTCCAGCTCGGCCAGAAAGGCTTCGCCATCGACTGCCAGGGTAACTGGGGAAACATCCTCACCGGCGACAGCAACGCCGCCCCGCGTTACATCGAAGCCCGCCTCTCGAAATTCGCCAAGGAAGTCATCTTCGACCCGAAGGTGACCCCCTGGATGACCTCCTACGACGGCCGCAACCAGGAGCCGACCGAGCTCCCGGTCCGCTTCCCCCTCCTGCTCGCGCAGGGGACCGAAGGCATCGCCGTCGGCATGGCCTCCAAGATCCTCCCCCACAACTTCAACGAACTGATCGACGCCTCCGTCGCCATCCTCGAAAACCGGCCCTACGAACTCTATCCGGATTTCCCGACCGGCGGCCTCGCCGACTGCTCGAAGTACATGAAGGGCCGCCGGGGCGGCTCCGTCAAGGTCCGCGCCCGGATCGAGAAGATCGACAAGAACACGATCTCCATCACGGAAATCCCCTACGGCAAGACGACCCACGCCCTGATCGACTCGATCATGAAGGCGAAGGACAAGGGCAAGATCAAGATCAAGAAGATCGACGACATGACGACCTCCCGGGTCGAAATCGTCATCCACCTCCCCAACGACGTCTCCCCCGACAAGACGATCGACGCGCTCTACGCCTTCACGGACTGCGAGTGCAACATCGCCCCGAACGCCTGCGTCATCAAGGACAACAAGCCGCAGTTCCTCGACGTCCACGAGATCCTCGAATACGACACCTGGCATACCCGCGACATCCTCGGGCAGCAGCTGCAGCTCCGCCTCGACGAGCTCGAGAGCGAGTGGCACTACAACTCCCTGGAGCGCATCTTCTTCGAGAACCGCGTCTACAAGATCCTCGAGCAGGACCAGCGGACCTGGGAAGACCAGATCGAGGACATCTTCACCCAGATGAAGACCTACCAGGACCTCTTCCGCCGGGAAATCACCCGCGACGACATCCTCCGCCTCGTCGAGAAACCGGTCCGCAAGATCTCCAAGTTCGACGCGAAGGCCATCGACGAGAAGATCCTTGCGATCGAGGATGCCATGAAACTGGTCCGCGACCAGCTGGAGCACCTGACCCGCTACACGGTCGACTGGTTCAAGTCCCTGAAGAAGAAATACGGGAAGGACTTCCCGCGCCAGACCGAACTGACCGGCTTCGAGACGATCGCCGTCACGAAGGTCGTGAACAACAACGCCAAGCTTTACGCCAACATGGAGGAGGGCTTCGTCGGTATCGGCCTGAAGCGCGACGAGAAGGTCGAATTCATCTGCGACTGCTCCGACCTTTCGGAGATCATCACCGTGAACAAGGACGGCAAGTACCGCATCACGAAAGTCTCCGACAAGGCCTTCTTCGGCAAGAACCTGATCTACGTCGGCGTCTTCAACCGCGGCGACACCCGCACGATCTACAACGTCATCTACCGCGACGGCAACACCGCCCTTTCCTACGCGAAGCGTTTCGCCATCACCTCCGTGACCCGCGACAAGGAATACGACATCACCCAGGGCAAGCCCGGCTCGACCCTCCTCTGGTTCAGCGCGAACCACAACGGCGAAGCCGAGTCCGTGCGCGTCTATTTCCGCCCCCGGACCAAGCTGAAGAAGATGTCCGCCGAGTACGATTTCTCGACGCTCGCGATCAAGGGCAAGTCCTCCCGCGGCAACCTCGTCGCCAAGAACCCGATCCAGCGCATCCTGCTGAAGAGCAAGGGCGTCTCGACCATCTCCGGCAAGGACATCTGGTACGACGCCGACATCCAGAAACTCAACGACGAGGAGCGCGGCCTCTACCTCGGCCAGTTCAACACGGACGACAAGATCCTCGCCGTGTTCCGGAACGGTACCTTCTACACGACCTCCTTCGACGTCTCCAACCGCTACCAGGGCGACCTGCTGCGCATCGAGAAGTTCGACAGCGGCAAGACCTTCACGGCCCTCTACTATGACGGCGCCGCCAAAGCCTTCTACGTCAAGCGCTTCTCCTTCACCCTCAGCGACAACACGCCCCTCTCCTTCATCTCCGACGGGAAGGGCTCCTACCTCGTGGACCTGAGCGAGGATGCACGCCCGCAGTTCCTCGTCACCTTCGGCGGCAAGTTCGCCCACCGCGAGCCCGAGGCCGTCGACGCCGAAGCCTTCATCGCCAAGAAGGGCCTCGCCGCCAAGGGCAAGAAGTGCTCCGACAAGGACGTGAAGGCGGTCGCCTTCATCGAGCCGCTGCCAGTGCCGGAAGATGATTCCGCCGAAGCGGGAGAAGCGGAGGAAGTCGCCGTCGAGGACATCCTTGACGTCGGCGTGGCGGATGACCTCGCCGGGGCGGACCTCCCCGAAGTGGATGTCCCTGAAGTGGAAGAACTGACGCTGTTCTAAGCCGTCCTACCTATATTATATAAGATGGTCATTTCGCTTACGGGTTTCATGGGGTGCGGCAAGAGCACCTGGGGGGCGCTCTTCGCCCGCAGGATCGGCGCGCCCTTCATCGACCTCGACAACTACATCTGCGACCGCGAAGGACGCAGCATCCCGGCCATCTTCGCCTCCGAGGGGGAGGCGGGCTTCCGGCGCATCGAACAGGAATGCCTGGAAGAGGTGCTCGCGCAGTACGCGGATGCGCCGGGACGGCTGGTGCTGGCCCTCGGCGGCGGCACGGTGACGACGCCCGCCTGCGCGGAGCTGATCCGCAGCAAGACCTTTTGCATCTGGCTGGATGCCAGCGCGGAGACGCTGCGGAAGAACCTCGCCGGGAGCGAGGGAAGACCGCTGCTGAAGACCCGCGGCTTCGAATCGCTTCTCCGGGAGCGCGGGCCGCTCTATGCCGCCGTCGCCGAAAAACGGGTCCTGACCGACGGGCTCGGACCGGAAGAAATGATTTCCATTTTGGAAAAAACCATAAAGTAGTGGTATTTTCTTCTTATTTTATTGCCTAAAGTTCGCCATCCGGTAGATTGTCGCATTTATCAATTTACATTTGTAAAACATTTTAACGGTGAAATGTCGGCAGATTGCCGGACATTTCGGTTAATATTTATTAGGATTGGACAACACTTTATTTAAACTAACCAAGCTTAACTAAATTATGCATTTCAAAACTATCTCAGTGAAAGCTATCCTGCTTACTGTCGTGGCTTTGTTTGCCATGTTTACGGCAAATGCACAGCAGAAGCGGGTCAGCGGAACCGTGAGGGGCGAAGATGGTTCGCCGCTCATGGGCGTGACGGTTATGATCCAAGGTACCACCATCGGTACCGCGACCGGAGTTGACGGTACCTATGCCCTCAACTACACCCAAAACAATCCTGTCCTCGAAGTATCCTGCATCGGATACACGACCCAGGAGATTGCCATCGGCAACCGGACAACGATTGACGTCGTCCTCCAGGAGGATACCGAATTCCTCGATGAGACCGTCGTCGTCGGTTATGCGGTAGGTAACAAGCGTACCGTTACCGGTTCCGTGGAGCGCGTAACCGCGGAAAACCTCAACCAGGGTTACGTTTCTTCCCCGATCGATGCTATCCGTGGCAAGGTTCCGGGACTCGTCATCACCCAGAACGGTGGTAACGTTACCGATACCCCTACGATCCGCATCCGTGGTACATCCTCCCTCTCCGGTGGTAACACCCCGCTCGTGATCATCGACGGTATCTTCGGTGACATCGCGATGCTCTACTCCCTCTCCCCGGAAGAAATCCAGGAGATCACCGTCCTGAAGGACGCTTCCGAAACCGCCCAGTACGGTTCCCGTGGCGCCGCCGGTGTTATCGTGGTTACGACCAACAAGGGTAAGGAAGGACGCGCCGAGGTTGAATACCGCGGCCAGTTCGGTATCTCCACGGCTTACAAGAACCTCGAGGTTCTCTCCGCCGACGAGTACAGGGCTTTCAACAAATCCGATTTCGGTGGCGCCGGTCTTGACCTTGGCGACAACACCAACTGGATCGAGTGGAGCCAGAACAAGTACGTCATCCAGAACAACCACAACCTCTCCATCACCCAGGGCAACGCGAATGGCAACATGCGCGCTTCCATCGGTGTCCAGCAGCGTGAAGGCGTTGTCCGCAACTCCGACAACACCAACTACACGATGCGTCTCGCTGCCGCCCAGAAGGCTTTCGACGGCCGTCTGACCCTCGAAATGAACCTCATGGGTTCGCTCCGTACCGCAAACCAGGTTTCCTCCGGTATCTTCGCCGGTGCCGCGACCTACAACCCGACCTTCCCTCATCAGCGTAACCCGCAGACCGGTTGGTGGGACTATGATCCGAACGCCGAGACCGTCACCCACCCTGGTGACTATCTCGACCGTACCGATGTCAACGAGACCGGCCGTGTCGTGGCCAGCGGTCGTGCGACCCTCAAGATCGTCGACGGCCTGACCGCCTCCATCTTCGGTTCCTTCAACTACGACAACAGACTCGGCCGCTTCTACGGTCCTTATGACACGAAGAGCTACCGTTCCAGCCGTGGTGAAGCTTCCGCTACGACGGCCCGCAACACCAACAGCCTGGCCAGCTTCCAGCTGAGCTACGTCAAGACGATCGGCAAGCACGCCCTCAACTTCCTCGCCCTCACCGAGGCCCAGAAGTATGAGTCCTGGAATGACTATTCGAGAGTTACTGGCTTCGATACCAATTACTTCCTGTTCAACAACTTCCAGGCTGGTTCGACCGTGAACTGGGGTGATGTCACCTCCAGCGCTTCCGAGTATACCCTCATGTCCTACATGGGCCGTATCAACTACATGTTCAACGACAAGTACGTCGTCACCCTGAACGCCCGCGCCGACGGTTCCTCGAAGCTGGGTGCCAACCACAAGTGGGGCTTCTTCCCGTCCGCATCCGCGGCGTGGATCGTCTCCAACGAAGGCTTCATGAAGAACCAGAGCCTGTTCAGCAACCTGAAGGTGCGTGTCGGTTACGGTGTTACCGGTAACCAGGACGCCATCTCCGCGTACAAGTCGCTGAAGCTCATGACTCCGAACGGAACGACGACCTACAACGGTACGACCGTTACCACCTACACCCTGGATTCCAACCCGAACCCGGACCTGAAGTGGGAGACCAAGTACACGATGGACGCCGGTATCGACTTCGAGATGTGGCGCGGCCGCCTCAGCGGTACGGTTGACGTTTACCGTTCGACGACCAAGGACCTCCTCTACAACTACCAGGTCCCTGTGCCTCCGTTCGCCTACACGACCCTCCTCGCCAACATGGGTGTCATGACCAACAACGGTGTCGAGGTCGCCCTCCGCGGTGCGGTCATCGAAACCAAGGACTGGGGTCTCGAACTCGGCGGCAACGTCGCGTTCCAGAAGAACATGCTGGTCAGCCTCTCCGGTACCTACCAGGGCCAGGAGCTGACGACCGCGAAGTACATCGCCCTCTCCTCCGCGAGCTGCAACGGTCTGACCTCCAACACCAACGTGGTGTACATGACCGAAGGCTACCCGATCAACATCTTCCGTCTCCCGGTCCACGACGGCTTCAATGAGGACGCCCAGGGCCACAAGACCTACAAGGTGAAGGATATCGACGGTGTCGAAGGTATCACCCTCGACGACAACGGTGACCGCGAGTACCTCGGCCAGGCGACCCCGAAGGCCGTCGCGAGCTTCAACGCGAAACTGCGCTTCCGCAACTGGGATCTCACCGCCCAGGCGAACGGCGCGTTCGGCCACATGATCTACAACTTCCAGAGCCTGCGTCTGTCCAGCCTCGGTGCCTTCCCGACCTACAACGTCCTGAAGACCGCCCCGGCGCTCGGTGTCTACAACGCCCAGCACACGTCCTACTGGCTCGAGAAGGGTGACTATGTCAACCTCGAGTACATCACCGTCGGCTACAACATTCCGGTCAGCAACGCCAAGTACATCAAGAGCGCCCGCGTCGCCCTGTCCTGCAACAACGTCGCGACGATCACCGGTTACTCCGGTATGACCCCGCTCCTGAACAACGCTACCCTCGGCGGCGGTATCGACCAGAACATCTTCCCGATCATGCGTACTTTCACTGCACAGCTTTCCGTCAGATTCTAATAACGTTAACCTAGAACACTTATATGAAAAAGATATTTTACGCTGCAGCCATTGCGCTTCTGTTCGTAGGGTGCTCGCTGGAAGAAACTCCGAAGAGCAAGTTCGACGAGAGCGAAGCATACAAGAGCTCGACCCTTGTATACGTGAATACGGTCGCCAGCCTTTACACCAAGATGTACAACCGTTTCCACGGTGCTGACGACAACTACAACTACATGTCCGAGTTCACTTCGGACGTCCTCTTCCTGCCCGGCCGCCAGGGTGACTGGGTTGACGGTGGCAAGCACCAGAACGCCTTCATGCACCGCTGGGATCCTTCCACGGACTACCTCCGCAGCATCTGGAACAACTCCTACTCCGACATCGCCCTCTGCAACGCCTCCCTTGAGAAACTCGAGGAGATCCGTGCGCTGAAGTCCCTGGACGACGCGACGATCAACGGCTACGTGGCCGAGGTCCGCGGCATCCGCGCCTTCTACTACATGTGGCTCGTCGACTTCTTCGGCCGCATTCCGGTCGTGACCTCCTCCCAGGCGGGTATCAGCGACGTGCAGCAGCTCAGCCGCAGCGCCGCCTATGACTTCGTCAAGAAGGAGATCACCGAAATCATCCCGGACCTTGCGTCCGACAAGTCCCAGAAGCTCAGCAGCGAGTACTACGCCCGCTTCACCAAGGCTGCCGGCTACGCGATGCTGGCCCGCCTCGCCATCAACGGCGCCGTCTTCTCCCAGGATTCCTGGACCGGCGGCAAGTTCACCGGCGGCATCGACAAGGTCGAGGCCAACGTGACCAACTGGGGCAAGGCTGACAAGTTCAGCGTCGACGGCAAGACCATGAACGCATGGGAGACCGTCGTGTACTGCCAGGAGCAGATCGCGAAGGAAGGCTACAAGCTCGAGGCGAACTTCGCCGCGAACTTCACCAACGCCGGCAACGAGAACTCCAACGAGAACATCCTCTGCTGCCCGATGGACGACACGGTCTATCGCCGTTCCGATACGCAGGTGACCCGTTCCCTCCACTACAACCACGCTTCCACCATCGGCTTCAGCTCCTGGAACGGAACCGCGGCTACCGTCCACGCCCTGAACGTGTTCGACTACAAGGAGGACTACAACAAGGACGGCGACCTCGCCGACGGCACCTATGAGTGCGACGACCCTCGTTTCGCCCTCTCCTTCTTCTACGGTTCCTGCTCCGTCAACGGTGTGAAGGTCGGTTCCGGCGTTTCCGCCGACAAGTGGCCGGAAGGCTACTACCTCGGCTATGAGGCCCGCAACGACTTCAGCGTCGAAGATTACAGCGATCCTTGGGGACTCTACGTCGTGAAGTGGGCTGGCGTCCGCATCAAGAAGTACGAGTATGACCCGACGACCAACGGCCAGAACTACTTCAACTCCGACCGCGTCATCTTCCGTTACGCTGACATGCTCCTCCTCGCCGCCGAGGCCCAGTACCGTCTGGGTAAGACCGCCGAGGCCCTCGCGCTCCTCAACCAGGTCCGCGACCGCGTCGGTGTCGCTCCGATGACCGAGATCAACCTCCAGGTCATCCTGGACGAGAAACTCCGTGAGGAGATCTGGGAGACCATGGGCCGCCGTGGCGACCTGGTCCGCTGCGGTCTCTATACCGAGCAGAACGAGGATAAGTTCGTCGGCATGAAGCACGCGATCGTCTGCGCTGACTACATCTACGACAAGGACGGTTACACCAACGTGTTCCCGATCCCCGTCGAGGTGATCAACCAGAACCCCAACCTGACCCAGAACGCCGGCTACTAACAGCCCCGTTCCATCATAAAAAGAGCCGGCTTCCCAGCCGGCTCTTTTATTTTGCATATTACGCAGAAAGAAATGTTTTCCTGAGATAGCCGAAAAAACGTCTACTCAGAAAAACATTTCTTTCTGCTTTTCTGTCATTTCGAGCGAAGCGAAGCCCGGAGGCGCTATGCGTCGACAGAAGGGGGACGGCGAAGCCGTGCGGGGGAATCCTTTCCCCCGTCCCCCTCGGGGGTGCAGGGGGGTAGAATAATCAGCGTCAGCTGATTTCGAGCGGAGCGCAGCGGAGTCGAGAAATCTACCGGCGCTGTCGGACGGCTTCGTAGAGGAGGATGGCGGCGCTGACGGAGGCGTTCAGGCTGTCGGCTTTGCCGAGCATCGGGATTTTGACGTGGCGGTCCGCGGCGGCGCGCCAGGGGGCGGTCAGGCCGGTGGCCTCCGTGCCGATGACGATGGCGGTGCCGACGGTCATGTCGACGTCGTAGTACCAGTGGCTGTCCTGCAGCTGGGCGGAGAGGATCTGGATGCCGCGGGCCTTGAGCCAGGCGATGGCCTCGGCGGAGGTGGCGACGGCGACCTGGGTCGTGAAGACGGCGCCGACGCTGGCGCGGATGAGGTTGGGGTTGTAGAGGTCCGTCAGGGGGTCGCAGAGGAGCACGGCGTCGGCGCCCGACGCGTCGGCGCTCCGCAGCACCGCGCCGAGGTTCCCGGGCTTCTCGACGCCTTCGAGAACGACCAGCAGGGGGTTCTCCCGCAGCTGCAGGTCTTCCAGGCTCCGCCGACGCTCGTGCACGAGGGCGACGACCCCCTCCGTACCGCCGCGGCAGGCCATCTTCTCATAGACGGCCGCGGAGACTTCGTACAGGCGGCAGTCGGCGGGCAGCGAAGCGAGCAGCTCCTCCAGCCCGTCCCCGGCGGCCTGCGGGCAGAAGAATACCGCGGCCGGCCGGAATCCGGCGTCCAGCGCGTAGCACAGCTCCCGCCGGCCCTCCAGCACGAAAAGACCCTTCTCGCGCCGCAGGGAAGACTTTTCCCGGAGCGCGAGAAGATCCTTGACTTTCGGGTTCTGCCCCGAACTGAGGAACTCAGTCCTCATTTTCCGTTTCTTTCCTGAGCTTCTTCTCCGGCTTCATCTGGGGGAAGAAGAGAACATCCTGGATGTTGGTCTGGCCGGTCATGAACATCGTCAGGCGGTCGATGCCCATGCCCATGCCGGAGGTCGGCGGCATGCCGTATTCGAGGGCGCGGACGAAGTCCATGTCGATGAACATCGCCTCGTCGTCGCCCTTGCTCTTCAGGCGCGCCTGCTCCTGGAAACGCTCGAACTGGTCGATCGGGTCGTTCAGCTCGGAATAGGCGTTCGCCAGCTCCTTGCCGCAGACGAAGAGCTCGAAACGCTCGGTCAGCGTCGGATCTTCGCGGTGGCGCTTCGTGAGCGGGGACATCTCGACCGGGTAATCGGTGATGAACGTAGGCTGGATCAGTTTGTCCTCGCAGTAGGCGCCGAAGATGGCGTCGATCAGCTTGCCTTTGCCCATCGAGGGCTCAACCTCGACGTTCAGCTGCTTGCAGGCGGCGCGCAGCTGCGCCTCGTCCATTCCGCGGACGTCCACGCCGGCGTATTCCCGGATGGCGTCCAGGATCGGAAGGCGGCGGTAGGGCGCCTTGAAATCCACGGTATGCTCACCGACGGTCAGCTGGGTCGTGCCGTTGACTTCGGTCGAAACCAGTTCCAGCATCTTCTCGACGAAGCCCATCATCCAGTTGTAATCCTTGTAGGCGACATAGATCTCCATGCAGGTGAATTCAGGATTGTGGGTCTTGTCCATGCCTTCGTTGCGGAAATCCTTCGCGAACTCGTAGACGCCGCTGAAGCCGCCGACGATGAGGCGCTTGAGGTACAGCTCGTTCGCGATGCGCAGGTAGAGTGGGATGTCGAGGGCGTTGTGGTGGGTGATGAAGGGACGCGCGGCCGCACCGCCGGGGATGCTCTGGAGAATCGGGGTCTCGACCTCCAGGCAGCCGGCCTCGTCGAAATAGCGGCGCATCGTCGAGATGATCTTCGCGCGCTTGGCGAAGACTTCCTTGACCTGCGGGTTCACGACCAGGTCGACATAGCGCTGGCGGTAGCGGAGCTCCGGGTCGGTGAAGGCGTCATGGACGACGCCGTCGGCCTCCTTGACGATCGGGAGCACGCGCAGCGACTTGCTCAGCAGCGTCAGTTCCTTCGCGTGGACGCTGAGCTGGCCGGTCTGGGTAATGAAGGCGAAGCCCTTGATGCCCACGATGTCGCCGATGTCGAGCAGCTTCTTGAAAACGGTATTGTACATCGTCTTGTCCTCGCCGGGGCAGATCTCATCGCGTTTGACATAGACCTGGATGCGGCCGGTTTCGTCCTGAAGCTCCATGAAGGAGGCGGCGCCCATGATGCGGCGCGACATGATTCTGCCTGCGATGCAGAGGTCCTGGAGGTTGCCCTGCTCCGGATCATACTCGGCCGCGATCTGCCTGGCGGTCGCATTGACCGGGTAAAGCGGTGCGGGATACGG
The DNA here is from genome assembly GCA_017438265.1 of Bacteroidales bacterium. Classification (GTDB taxonomy): domain Bacteria; phylum Bacteroidota; class Bacteroidia; order Bacteroidales; family UBA932; genus Cryptobacteroides. The sequence goes on along the minus strand of JAFRVZ010000073.1, from coordinate 18,203 downwards.
CTCGATGCCCAGGGCCCGGATCTGTTCCAGGGAGTTCCTGCGCTGCAGTTCCTGCTCGCTGAATTCGACGTTGTTCATATACCTGAATATTCGTTAATAACCAATCCACAAAAGTACGACAATTCTCCCGTATAAAAAAATTGAGTAAATGTGAAAGATTATTTGTAGATTTGTATGAATATGGCCAGAGAGTGCAAATGGGTGATCAAGGATCCCGCCGACCAGGAAAAAGTCCGGCAGCTGTCCTCGGAACTCGGGATTGACCGGGTTCTCGCGGAACTGCTGGTCAAGCGCGGCGTCGAGACCTTCGAAGAGGCGCGCGCCTTCTTCCGCCCCGACCTGGCGGACCTCCACGATCCGTTCCTGATGGCGGACATGGACGCCGCCGTCGAGCGCCTCCGCGCGGCCATCACGGGCGGCGAGAAGATCCTCGTGTACGGGGATTACGACGTGGACGGGACGACCGCCGTCTCCCTCGTCTACTCCTTCCTGAAGCGCTTTACCCAGTCCGTGGACTTCTATATCCCGGACCGCTACGACGAAGGCTACGGCGTGACCTACAAGGGCATCGACTGGGCCGCCGAGAACGGCTTCACCCTCATCATCACCCTCGACTGCGGCATCAAGGCCATCGACAAGACCGAATACGCCCGCGGCAAAGGGATCGAACTCATCATCTGCGACCACCACCTCCCGGAGGAAGCCCTCCCGAAGGCCGTCGCAGTCCTCGACCCCAAGCGCGAGGACTGCCACTACCCCTTCGACGACCTTTCCGGCTGCGGCGTCGGCTTCAAGCTGGTCCAGGCCTACTCCCAGCGCTATGGCGTCCCGTTCGATACGCTGGTCCCGCTCCTCGACCTGCTCGTCGTCAGCATCGCCTCCGACCTGGTCTCGATGGTCGGGGAAAATCGTATCCTCGCCCGCTTCGGCCTCAAGCAGCTGAATGAGAATCCCCGCAAGGGCCTCCTCGCGATGATCAACCTTTCGATGCTCGAGCCCGGCCACCTGACCATCGACGACATCGTCTTCAAGATCGGCCCCCGCATCAACGCCGCCGGTCGCATGGAGACCGGCCGCCTTGCCGTGAAGCTGCTGACCGCGACCGACACGGCGACGGCGATGAAGATCGGCGAAAAGATCAACGACAACAACAACGAACGCAAGAGCATCGACCGCGAGATTACCCAGGAAGCCCTCGCGATGGTCCGCGACGGCCGCTGCCAGGCCTCGAAGAACGCCATCGTCGTCTACAACCCGGCCTGGAACAAGGGCGTCGTCGGCATCGTCGCCTCCCGCCTCGTCGAAGCGTTCTACAAGCCGACCGTCGTCCTGACGAAATCCAACGGCTTCGTTTCCGGCTCCGCCCGGAGCGTGCAGGGACTCGACCTCTACGCCGCGATCGAGCACTGCGCGGACCTGCTGGAGAATTTCGGCGGCCACGTCTATGCCGCCGGCCTGACGATGAAGGAGGAAAACCTCCCGGAATTCGCCTCCCGGATCGATGACTTCATCGAAGGGAAGGTGACCGAGGAGATGCTGACCCCCGTCGTCGAAATCGACTCCAAGCTCGATTTCCACCAGATTACCCCGAAGTTCTTCCGCATCCTGAAGCAGTTCCAGCCCTTCGGTCCCGGCAACAACAATCCCGTCTTCCTGACCGAAGACGTCTACGACGACGGCAACGGCCGCAGGGTCGGCGCCGGCGGCGTCCATATGAAGCTGGACCTGATCCAGGAGTCCCACCCGTACCACCAGATCGCCGCCATCGCCTTCAACAAGTCCGAGTTCTTCGACTACATCAAGGCCGGCAACCCGCTGGACGTCTGCTATTCGATCGTGGAGAACTACTACCGCGGCAATTCGACGATCCAGCTCCGCGTCCGCGATATCCGCGAGCGGGACGAATTCATTTAAATACCGCTATGAAAAAACTTCCCAGCCTCCTCATTCTCGGCCTCCTGCTCCTGTCCTGCGCCTGTTCGCGCAGCGGATACAAGATTGTCGGGGACATCTTCGACCTGGACGAAACCGACATCAACCTGCTGGACGTCTACGGCCATACGATCGGAACGACGATGGTCAAGGACGGCAAGTTCGTGTTCGAAGGCAGCGTCGACGTCCCGTGCCTCGCCTACCTCAACAACGGCCTCGGCGTCAACTATCCGATCGACATCCCGGTGCTCCTGGAGAACGCCAAGATCCGCGTCAAGGGCGACGCGACCCGCGCCCACGTCGACATCACCGGCACGAAGGCCAACGAGAACATGGTCCGCTACCGCGAGAAACGCGACCACATCGCCCCGGACGACGTGAACTCCTATGTGCTTCTCCTGCGGGAGACTTATGAGGAGAATATCGACAACGTGCTGGGCTCCCTGATGATCCACAACATGTACGGCCTGGTCACCGACGCCGAGCTGGTCGAGTACTGCGACCGCCTCCCGGAGCCGTTCCGCAGTGAGCCGACGGTCACGCACTACCGCGACATCTGCGCGGCGCGCCTCGCCACCGCCGTCGGCCACCCGTACGTGGACTTTTCGGTCCCCGGGACGGACGGCACCGTCCACCGCCTGTCGGACGCGGTCGCCGCGAATTCCGCGACGGTCCTCGTCTTCTGGGCCAGCTGGTCCCGCGCCGCCGCGACCATCCTCCCGGAACTTGCGCAGCGCTGCAAGCCCTACGCCTCCCGCGGCCTGAAGATGTTCACGGTCTCGCTCGACAGCAACGAGAGCGCCTGGCAGAAGAGCGTGGCGGATTTCGGGCTCTTCGGAGACAACTTCTGCCCGGGCCCGAACGAGGCCGACCAGCTGCTTTCCCTGTACGGCATCGACGGGATGCCGCGCTACCTGCTGCTCGACGGGGACGGCAGGATCCTGGTCCGCAGCGACAGGCCTGCGGATATCCGCGAACCCCTGGAAGACTTATTCAAGTAACCGTATAACCGTATTCAAGTATAACCTGATAAAACAACCGAAACCATGAGAAAAGCATTGATGATTCTTGCATTCTGCGCCGTCAGCATGAGCGCGTTTGCACAGACTTTCGTGATTCGCGGCACCCGCCACGAGAAGACCGAGGCGATGAAGCCGACGATGTCCGAGTTCTACTATCCTGAGATTGCCAAGGTGACCCCGGGCGACATGGCGACCAACAGCGCCCCGTCCGATGCGATCATCCTCTTCGACGGCAAGGACCTGTCCAAGTGGCAGGGCGCCCGTGGCGGCGAAGCCGGCTGGAAGATCAATCCGGACGGCTCGATGACTGTCAACAAGGATATGCGCAACGGCGGCGGCGATATCATGACCAAGGAGAGCTTCGGCGACTTCCAGCTCCACATCGAGTGGAAGGTTCCCGAGAACATCACCGGCGAGGGCCAGGCCCGCGGCAACAGCGGTGTGTATCTCCAGAACAAGTATGAGGTCCAGATCCTCGACAGCTATGCCAACGAGACCTATGTGAACGGCCAGGCCGGTTCCCTCTACAAGCAGAGCGCTCCGCTCGTGAACCCCTGCCGCAAGCCCGGTGAGTGGAACGAGTACGACATCATCTACACCGCCCCGACCTTCACCGCCGACGGCCGCTACCGTACCTACCCGATCGTGACCGTGATCTTCAACGGCGTCATCGTCCAGAACAACACGACCCTCGTCGGCACGACCGAGTACATCGGCTTCCCGACCACCGAACCCCACGGTGACGGCCCGATCCTCCTCCAGTGCCACGGCGACCGCAGCGAACCCATCTCCTTCCGTAACATCTGGATCAGAAAACTGTAATACAGCCCTCCAATACCCGAAAAACCCCAGTGCACTCCACCGGGGTTTTTTTCGCTGAATAAGGAAGGCTGGATATAGTTTCCCCTGAACCTGTGCCACCCTCGGCAACATAAGAGGGAGGGGCCCTTTAGGGAGGGGTCGCGAAGCGACGGTTCAGGGGAAACTATATCCAGCTGGACTGTTATTCAGCGTATGTAGCCTGCAGGGCGGGTTGGGAGATGTAGTGGGAGAGGGTTTTGACGGACTGGCGGATGGGTTCGACCGTGAACTCGGGGACGTTGTAGGAGAGGACGCGGTCGTAGGTCTCGGCGGGGTCCGTGTTGGGGAGCATGAAGGCCTTGTGAGCCTTGCCGTCGCGGTCGAAGTAAGTGAAATAGGTCCGCGTGAAGAGGCCGTCGTCGCGCCGGGACGTGAAGACGATCCACCGGCCGCCGGAGGCCCAGTTGTGGTAGCTGTCGGCGTCGTCGCTGTTCGCTTCCGCGAGCGGATAGGACGCGCCGGTCGCGAGGTCCTGGACCCAGAGGTCGCTGCCGCGGTGCCAGATATGGAAGGTGCCGTACTCGCCGAGGCTGAAGAGCAGGTAGCGGCCGTCCGGCGAGATGCGGGGAACCTGGGCGCTGAGTTCCTGGGACTGGGCGTCGTAGACCGTTTCCGGGGCGCCGAATGCCTTTGTCTCAGGGTCATAGGACATCCGGACGATGTCGTAATAGATCTTGTCGAAGCAGATCGCGATGCTGTCGGAAGAGAACTGCGCGACATCCGGCTGCTGCGCCGACGAAAAGTACAGCGTGCGGCCGTCCGGCGACCAGGCCGGGAAGGTCTCGAATGCCAGCGGGTCGCCGGCGACCTTGCGGACCTCGTTGCGGTCGATGTCATAGGCGATCAGGTCCGACGCCGGATCCTGGACCTCGAGCTTGTGGATGTTCTTCTCGTGGAAGAACTGGCGCGTCCGGTTGACCGAATAGACGATCATGTTCTCGGTCGGATGCCATGCCGGATACACGCCGGCGGATATCGTCCGGTCCGTCTTCAGGTTGACTTTCCGGGCCTCGTCACCGGTAATGATCAGCGTGCCGCCGAGCACCTGGCGGATGTGCATCTGCCAGTCCTCGGTCCGGTAATTCCGGAACTGGTGGCAGTTCATGCACTGCTGCTCCCGGGGATTGTAGTGCATCCGGTTGTTGTAGACCTCGCGGTCCCTGCCGGTCGTGAGGTTGCGCTGGCGGATCTGGAAAGCCGTGTAGAACTCGTAGGACGGCGCCAGCAGGCGATAGGTCAGGTATTCGTCGATCGGGTCGGAAGAAACGTGGTTCTTGAAATCCGCGAGCTGCGTCCACCGGCCGTTCCGGCGCGCGTAGACCGTGTAGGTCAGGTCCGCGTCCCTGTTCGCATCCGTGAGCTGCTTCCACGCGCGGAGCGGGAAGCGCACGGCGGCGCCCCGGACGACGATTTCGCCGCCGTTCGCGCCGGTGACGCGCGTGATGAACTTGTCCCCCGGACTGAGGATGTTGAAATTGAGCGGCTGGAAATTATACGGAAAGACGACGTCCGCGTAGTCCGGCGAAATGGCCGCCGCCTCCGGCGCGCCGCTGACCGCCGCCGCAGGGACCTTCTTTCCGCAGGAAACCGCCAGCAGGGCCGCCAGCACGAGGAATCCAAAGCAAAGTCTTCTCATAGCCTAGTCCGTCGTTAGGGATTTGACAAAGGAACTGTAGTACCAGTACGTGTCGCCGTAGCGCTCCTTGAACGCCTCCGCCACGGCCGCCTCGCCCGAGGCGCGCGAGGCCTCGCCGGAGAACTGGATGAAGCGCTGGACCGTCAACGAATTCACGCCGCCGAGGTCCTGCGCCACGGCGTCGACCGCGTCCTGGTTGCGCTCGATGTACGCAAACAGGATCGCCGCCTCGCCGACATGGCGGGGAATCTTCCCCCCCTCGGCGCGCAGCCTGTCGTAGTAGTACCAGAACGTGTCGATGTCCTTGCGGGTCATCGCCGCCGCCAGCGCGAGCTGGAGCATCGTCCCGTGGGGATCGGGCTGTATCGTGTAGTGCGTCAGCAGCGTATTCTCCACGACCTCGCTGCTCGGGCGCCGGTTCTCCTCGAAATTGTCCAGCAGCAGGAACATCCGGTACTCCTCGTCCTGCGCGAGCAGCGAGGGGTCTTCCAGGTAGCCGCGGTACTTCCGCACCCATTTCCCCTCGAACGGACAGGTTCCGATGATGTCGAGGTACTTGCGGACGAGCGCAGGATTCTCCTGCCCCGTGAAGAGCGCCACCTTCGCCAGGTACTTGTACCGCTCCAGCGTACGCTGGAACATCATCGACATTTCCCAGGCCCAGCGGGCGCTGTAGTTGATCAGTCCGTTATAGAAGAAAACCGGCACGCCGCAGACTTCCGTCTGGGAAATCTGGCTCGGCGTATCGATCGGGACGCTGTCGTTCGGATAGGTAAACATCGCGCTGCAGAGTTCCCCCCGGTACATCAGCGCGACGTTGCGGTACATTACCATCACCCGCGTCGGGTGCTCGCTGCGGCGCGCGCACCGCAGGACTTTCTCCCAGTCGTGCTGCTCCGCCGCCCGCTCCATCGCGAGTTCCAGGTGGAAGTTCGCGTTCCAGAAAGTGAAACCCCAGACGCAGAGGCCGGCGGCGAGCGCCGCGGCGACGGGCTGCCAGGCACGCGGCTTCGGTTCCCAACTCCGGAGCGCCGGCAGCAGCGCCGTGCAGGCCAGCGCGAGCGCGAGCGGCACGAAGCGCACCCCGTGGCCCACGAAATCCATATACGGCAGTCCGGCGTACCAGGTATAGCGGGCGTCGATATGCGTAAAGATCCCCGCCGCCCAGACATACGGCATCAACGCGCCGTAGACCAGCAGGCTCACGAGGTAGTCCCAGCGCCGTTTCCCTTCGCAGAGCGCCTCCAGGCAGATCGCGAGCGTCGCGACGATGCCGTACACCCCGATCAGCGGGTAGGCGAACATCCCGACCAGATTGGCATACAGGCGCGCCCAGGTCTTGTTTTCAATCCGCTGCCATCCCCGCACGAGGAGCAGCGCGAAGCAGAGCCCCAGCGTCTGCGAGAACAGCAGCCCCTGCGCGCGCATCGCATAAACCGCATAATCCAGCCCGCAGAGGAAGCAGAAGACCAGCAGCGCCGGCAGCAGCGCCCGCAGCCTCCGTCCGGAAACCTTCGAGCAGAGCAGCATCAGCGCGGCCAGCGAGCCCAGGATCAGCACCGTCGCCATCCAGGGCCGGGGACACAGCTGCGTCAGCACGCTCCCAAGCACCGGCAGCAGCACGCCCGGCTGCAAGCCCGAAGTCAGATAAAACGTCATGTCGGGCCACAGCGACAGCGCGTACATCTTTGCCAGCACGTCGTCCTTCAGCACCAGCAGCGCCAGCGCCACAACCAGCAGCGCCGCCGCCCCCCATCGAAACCATTTCTCGCTTTTCATTCCGGCTTCAAAGATACGAAAAAAAAGGCCGACCCCGACGGGTCAGCCTTTTTTATGCAGTCAGCTACGCTGTTAGTAGCCAGGGTTCTGGGAAAAGATTGTTAAGGACTACGACGAGAGAAAGAGGCTGGAAAAGAATAGCGACTATTTGAAAAAAGATGCTTATCTTTATCGTGTGAAAAAAGGCGCAAAATTCGGCCTGATCGGATACCCGATCGCCCATTCGCAGAGCCCGGAGCTTTTCCGGAAGGCCTACGGGGGGCGTTACGCCTACGATCTGATCGAGGAAGCGGATTTTGACAGGGCCTGGCAGCGGTTCCTGGACGGGTACGACGCAGTCAACGTGACCGCCCCCTTCAAGGAACCGGCGCTGCGGCGGGCCGACCTGCCGGCGCCGGAATGCCTGAAGATCGGGGCGACGAACCTCCTCGTCAAAACGCCGGAAGGCGTGAAGGCCTGGAATTCCGACTACCTGGGCGTGCTGGAGCTGCTGCGGGAGGAAGGGTTGACGGAAGGCGTTGCGCTGGTCGTGGGATTCGGGGGCGCCGGAAAGGCAGCGGCCGCCGCGACGGCGGCCGCGGGACTGGACACCGTGGTCTGCAACCGCACCGTCCCCGCCGGATCGGATGTGCGGCCGCTGGATGAGCTTCCGCTGCTCGCGGGGGTCGCCGATGTGGTCGTGTATACGCTGCCGCTGGCGGTGCCGCAGATGGAAGGGGTCCGCTGTGCGTGCCTGCTGGAAGCGAATTACCGGGATCCGCAGTACGCGGAAGGGGTGGCGGAGAAGTATATCCCCGGGCGCCGCTGGCTGGAAGCGCAGGCGCGGACCGGCTACCCGCTGATGACTGGAGAAACTATTGTTACACAAATATGAAAAGACTGTTTTACCTAAGCATGGCCGCGCTGCTGCTCTTCAGCTGCGCCCCGAAAGTCAAGAACGCGCAGGACCGCTTGACCGTCAATGACAAGAAAATCAACGAAATCATCGCAGGGATGACCCTCGAGGAGAAGGTCGAAATGCTCCACAGCAAGACGATCATGTCCTCCGAAGGCATTCCCCGCCTCGGCATCCAGGAGATCCGCTACGCGGACGGCCCGTTCGGCATCCGCGAGGAAGTCGGCGACGGCTTCCGCCCGAAGGGCTGGCAGACCGACTCCGCGACTTATTTCCCGACCGGCTCCGCCCTTGCTGCGACCTGGTCCCCTGAACTGGCCTACAAGTACGGCACGGGCATGGGCAAGGAAGCCCGCCTGCGCGGCAAAGACGTGATCCTCGGCCCCGCCATCAACATCCAGCGTATCCCGACCGGCGGCCGTACGTATGAGTACTTCAGCGAGGACCCGATCCTGTCCGCCGCCCTGGCCGTCGGCTATGTCGAGGGTGTGCAGGACGTCGGTACCGCCGCCTGTATCAAGCACTTCGCCCTGAACAACCAGGAGAACAGCCGCAGCGGCGTCAACGTCATCATCGACGAGCGCACGATGCGTGAGATCTACCTCAAGCCGTTCGAGGATGCCGTCAAGATCGCGGGCGCCTATACGGTGATGCCGGCCTACAACAAGGTCAACGGCTTCTTCATGACCGAGAACGAGCATCTCCAGAACGAGATCCTCCGCGGCGAGTGGGGCTTCAAGGGCTTCACCGTCTCCGACTGGGGCGCGACCCACAGCACGATGGGCGCCGCCCTCCACGGCCTGAACGTCCAGATGACCGGCAGCAACTACCTCGGCCAGCCGGTGATCGACTCGATCAAGACCGGCGCGCTGACCGAGAAGGTCGTGGATGACAAGGTCCGCGAACTGCTCCGCGTCCGTTTCGCCGTCGAGGCCATCCCCGAGAACGTCGCCAACACGACGAAGACCTCGACCCCCGAGACCCAGCACATCGCCTATGAGGTCGCGCAGAAGTCCATCGTCCTGCTGAAGAACGACAGCAAGGCCCTGCCGATCAAGCCTTCCGTGAAGAAGATCGCCGTCATCGGTGAGAACGCCGTCCTGACGACCGCCCTCGGCGGCGTCGGCGCCGGTGTCAAGGCCCCGTACGAGATTACCCCGCTGATGGGTATCCAGAAGCACGCCCCGAAGGGTACCGAGATCGTTTACGCCCAGGGTTACGCCTATCCTCCGAGAAGGGGCTGGGGCGCTCCGGCCGTTCCGGAAGACCCGAAGGTCGGTGACAAGCTCCTCAAGGAAGCTGTTGCCGTCGCCAAGGACGCCGACCTGGTCCTCTTCTTCTGCGGTACGACCCGCTCGATCGAAACCGAAGGCTCCGACCGTGTCGACATCTTCCTCCCGGCCCGCCAGGACGAGGTTGCCGCCGCGATTGCCGCCGTCAATCCGAACATCGTCTCCGTCATCATCTCCGGCGGTCCCTGCGACCTCCGCGAGCTGACCAAGGTCTCCCCCGTCATCGTCCAGGGCTGGTGGAACGGTCTTGAGGGCGGCAACGCCCTTGCCGAGGTCCTCTTCGGCGAGATCGCCCCGTCCGGCAAGCTGCCCTTCACCTTCCCGGTGAAGCTCGAGGACTCCCCTGCCTACGCGCTCGGCAACTATCCCCAGAAGGTCGACCAGGCCGTGATGGACGCCTTTACGGAGCAGTACCGCCAGGACCTCGCCGCCGGCGTGCAGCGCCCGCGCATCCAGCGTCCCGCCCCGGACGCCTACTACTCCGAGGGTCCGCTCGTGGGCTACCGCTGGTATGACACCAAGCAGGTCCCGGTCATGTTCGCCTTCGGCCACGGCCTCTCCTATGTCGACTTCGACTACGCCGACATCGCGACCGACAAGGCCAAGTACGGCAAGAAAGACGTGATCAAGGTGACCTTCAAGCTGACCAACAAGGGCGGCATGGAAGCCGACGAGGTTCCCCAGCTCTACGTCCGCCGCATCGGCGCGACCGTCGAGTGGCCGTACAAGGAACTCAAGGCGTTCGACCGCATCACCCTCGGTGCCGGCGAGACGAAGACCGTGACCCTCGAGATCCCGGTCAGCAGCCTGCGCTACTGGAACGAGGAAATCAACGACTGGGCGCTGGAGGACAGCGACATCGAACTGCTGCTCGGCGGCGCTTCCGATGACATCCGCCTCCGCACGCAGGTTCACATCTAATAACCCACAACTGCTATGTCTCTCAACAAAGTAATGCTGATCGGCAATGTCGGACAGGACCCGGAGATCCGTTACCTGGAAGGGAACGCGAAGGTGGCCCAGTTCCGGCTTGCCACGACCGAAAGATACAAGGACCGCGCTTCCGGCGAGAACCGGGAGAGCACCGAATGGCACACCATCGTCGCCTGGCGCAACTCCGCCGACGTCGTGGAGCGCTTCGTGAAGAAAGGGACCCAGGTCTTCGTCGAAGGCCGCCTCCGTACCCGCGAATGGACGGACCAGACCGGAGGCAAGCGCCGCTCTACGGAGATCATGGTCGACAACCTCCAGCTTCTGGGCCGCCGCTCGGACAACCCCGGCGCGCAGGACGGCGGCTACGCCGCGCCCGCCCCGGCCCCCGCGCCGCAGTACCGGCCCCAGCCGGCCCCGCCGCAGGCCCCGCAGGTCCCCCAGGAACCCATCAGCCTCGACCTGGACGGCAGCCAGGAAGACGACCTTCCGTTCTAGAATTACTAACCTCTAATTAATACAAACCCGATGAAAAAAATCCTTACCCTCGCGACCGGCCTGCTCCTCGCAGCCACCGCAGCTTTCGGACAGGAACTCGCGAACTTCCAGCGCCAGGCGCCGGTCGTTTCCCCCGAAGTCAAGAACGACAGCGTGACCTTCCGCCTCAACGCGAACTACGCGACCGTCGTCAACCTACAGACCAACTTCACCCAGGGCCAGATCCCGATGAAAAAGGGCCCCAACGGCATCTGGTCTGTCCAGCTGCCTCTTCCCGAGCCGGAAATCTATACCTACAACTTCGTGGTGGACGGCGTCTCCGTCAACGACCCCGTGAACTACATGGTCCAGCGCGACGGCACCCGCTACCTGAACATGCTCTTCGTCCCCGGCGAGCGCTCCAAGAACTACTATGAGAGCAACCAGCGCGGTACCGTGAGCTATGTCTGGTATGACAGCAAGATCCTCGGCATCAACCGCCGCGTCACGGTCTATACCCCGTACGGCTACGAGAAGAACAAGAACAAGAAGTACCCTGTGCTCTATCTCCTCCACGGCGCCGGCGGCGACGAGGAAGCCTGGAGCTCCATGGGCCGCACCGCCCAGATCCTCGACAACCTGATCGAGCAGGGCAAGGCCGTCCCGATGATTGTCGTGATGCCGAACGGCAACCCGAACCAGCAGGCCGCCGGCACGATGGGCCTCCCGACCAGCCAGATCAACTTCCGCGATCCTTCGATGGCGAACGCCTATGTCCGCAGCCTCTGCGAGGAAATCGTCCCGTTCATCGAGAGCAACTACCGCGTCATCGCGAAGCCCGCTTCCCGCGCAATCGCCGGCCTTTCCATGGGCGGCGGCCACACGATTGCGGCTTCCCAGCTCTATCCGTCGCTGTTCGACTACATCTGCCCGCTTTCGATGGGTGCAGCACCGACCGACGAGAGCCGTGCGCAGCTCCGCGCGCTGAAGAAGGACGGCTACAAGCTGTACTTCCTCGCCTGCGGTGACGCCGACTTCCTGTTCGACCGTGCGAAGCAGCTCGACCAGACCCTGACCGAAGAAGGACTGGAGCACACGTTCTTCGTTTCGAAGAACGGCCATGAGTGGCGCAACTGGCGTCTGTACCTCAACACCTTCGCCCCGCTCCTCTTCAAGTAATCCTTAAACGTTAGGAAGCAGAAAGAAATGTTTTCCTGAGATAGCCGAAAAAACGTCTACTCAGAAAAACATTTCTTTCTGCTTTTTGCGTATTGTCTATTCTGGTTTAGTCGTATATTTGTGCGAAGGGATTTTAGGTTTTTTAAATGATTCAGGTAAGACGGAGCGAGTTATGAGCCGGTACGAAACGATTGAGCTGGAGGATTATACCTACAGCGGCGAAGGGGGACAGGGGGTGGCTTATACCCATAAGCGGGAAAAGCGCCTCGCCAAACTGTTCAACGCCGGGTTTGATGCGGAAATCGCCATCAAGGAATTCCATGCGGCGCAGGCCGCATACGAGGCAGGCGTGCCGACGCCGCGGCCGTACCGGCTGATTACCGACGGCGAGCGCGTCGGGACGGAATACGAACTTGTCGAAGGGAAACGCTCCTACTGCCGCATCATCTCCCAGGAGCCGGAAAGGCTGGAGGAGATTTCGCTGCGCTTCGCCCGGGACTGCAAGGCCCTCCACGCCATGCCCGCCGACGTCTCCCGCGTCCCTTCGATGAAGGCGCGGATGCAGGAGTTCTATGCCCGCGAGGGCGTGGTGCCGGCCGTCCTGAAGGACTTCGCCCTGCCCCTGCTGGAGGAGATTCCGGACACGCCAACCTTCCTCCACGGCGACATGCAGATCGGCAACATCATCACCGACGGGAAACGGGACCTCTGGATCGACATCGGGCAGTTCGCCTACGGCGCGCCCGAATGGGACCTGAGCCTGTGCTGGCGGATTTCCCAGATACCCGACCCCGAGCGGACGGAGCGGCTCTTCCACCTGACTCCGGCGCAGATGCAGCAGCACTGGCGCATCTTCGCCGGCGCCTACCACGGCGTCCCGCCGGAGGAGCTGGACGCTGTCATCAAGGGTTACCTCCCCTATATGGTCATCAAGAGCGCCTTCATGTACTACATTACCTTCCACCAGCCCATGTCAGACGACACGGCCCGCCGCCTCATCGGAGTAAGATGATGCGGCGGCGCTAGTTCTTTTTATTCGGGGCGTCGAGCTCCAGCGACGGGTTGCGGCGGGAGGAGCGGAAGAGCAGCAGGGCGATGGCGACGGCGGTGACGCCGAGGGCGATGAAGATATATTCAGCGCGGACGGGGGCATCGGGGCGGGCGGCCTGGAAGATGCGGCCGACGAAGATGGGGACGAGCAGCATGCCCATGTTCTGGATCCAGTAGATCAGGGAGTAGGCGGTGCCGAGGTTCTTCTCCGGGACGATCTTCGGGACGGAGGGCCACATCGCCGAGGGGACGAGGGAGTAGCCGATGCCGAGGGTCGCGATGCCGGCGTAGCCCCAGAAAGCCTGGCCCTGGGGGGCGAAGGCGATCACGAGGTGGGCGACAAGGACCAGCGCGGCGCCGACGATCATCCAGCGGGTCGCGTGGCCGGCCTTGTCGACCAGGGCGCCGAAGAGCGGGGTGAAGATGACGGTGAAGAACGGAATCATCGTGACCATCCACTTGACCGTGTCGAGCTCCATGCCGAAGCGCGGGATCAGGATCGCGGTGCCAAACTTCTTGAAGGAGATGATGCAGCAGTAGAAGAAGACGCAGAGGAGCGAAATCATGATGAAGCGCGGGTTGCGGAAGAGCTTCAGCAGGTCGGAGAACTTGAACTTGTCCTCTTCCTTGACCTCGGAGCGCTTCAGGGCGATGCCGGCCGCACGGTCGAAGCGCGCGTCCATCGCGACGAAGACGGCCCAGAGGATCGCGCCGGCCATCAGCAGGCCGAGGCCGACCAGCGCGGGCCGGGAGGTCTCGGAGAGCGGGTAGCGGCCGTCGGCCGCGGCGTGGACGAGCACGGGCGAGAGTACGAAGGCCGCCGCCGTGCCGAGCCGCGCGATCGCGAGCTGCAGGCCCATCGCCAGCGCGACGTTGCGCCCCTTGAACCACTTCGCGATCGACCGGGTCACGGCGACGCCGGCGATCTCGCTGCCCAGGCCGAACAGCATGCAGCCGACATAGGCGATCAGCAGTGAGGTCCGCGGCGCAAGGCCGGCGCTGATGGCGGCGTAGACCGTGCCGGCGCCGAGCACCATCAGGCCGACGAAGACCGAGCCGATGATGCGCACGCCGAAGATATCGAGCAGGATGCCGCAGACGACAAGTCCGCCGCAGACGCAGAGGAACGAATAGCCGCCGGCGTAGAAGCCGTAGTCGGCGCTGTCCCAGCCGAGGTCGAGCAGTTCCGGATGCTGGAAGATCTGGGAAAGGGTCGAGAACATGTCGTCGAAGAAGTACGACGCGAACATGGGCACGACCAGGCACGCGAGTGCCGCCCAGCAGGCGGCACTTTTCAATATCGGTTTATTCATCTTTCCTGATGTTGGGGAGTTCGAGTCCGTAGCCCTTCTTCACGTCCTCGCGCTTGAGGTAGATGCTGAAGATGAAGGCGAGGATGCCGAAGCAGGAGAAGACGAGCATCGGCACGAAATAGCCGCCGGTCGACTGCCGCAGGGCGCCGATCAGCATCGGCACGAGGCAGAGGCCCACGTTCTGGACCCAGAAGATCAGGCAGTAGGCGGAGCCCAGGACCTTCTCGTCGATGATCTTCGGCACGGAAGGCCAGAGCGCCGCGGGAACCAGCGAGAAGCTGACGCCCAGGATCACGATCAGCGTCACGGCCAGCCACTTCGACGGGAACGCCGGCAGCAGGAACGCGAAGCACAGGTGGCAGGCGATCATGATCACGGAACCGATCATCAGCATCGACGCGCCCTTGCCCTTGCGGTCCAGGAAGAAGCCCAGGAACGGCGTCAGGCACATCGCCAGGATCGGGAAGCAGCTGAACAGGCGCGAAGCCGTCGCCGCATCGACCCCCAGCGTCTCCTCCAGGAAGTTCGGCGCATAGCGCTGGAACGGGAAGATCGCGCTGTAGTACAGCACGCAGAGCAGGGCCACGATCCAGAACATCTTGCTCTTGAAGATCGCCCCGAGGTCGGAGACATGGAACTCGTCCTCCGGCGACTTCTCGTCCGTCGCCAGTCCTTCCGCGACCAGTTCCCTGTCGAACTTGCGGTCCATCACGCCGAAGACGAGGAAGTTCAGCAGGCCGACGCAGAGCAGCGCGCCGCAGAAGCCGAGCGGCGCGATCACGGAGCCGCCGAACTTCGCGGAGATCAGCGGCGCGATCCACATCACGCCGAACACGCCGAGGCGCGCAATCGCCATCTCGAGGCCCATCGCCAGCGCCATCTCCTTGCCCTTGAACCACTTCGCGAGGATTTTCGACACGTTGGTCCCTTCCATCTCACAGCCGCAGCCGAAGATCATGAAGCCCAGCGAAGCCATCTTCGCGCTCGCGGGCATCTCCGTCCACCAGCTGCCGAGCCAGCCGCAGAACGCGGTCGTCTGGAACCACTCGCTGATGCCGATGAACTTGATCAGCGCTCCCAGCACCATCAGTCCCGCGGCCAGCACGCCCGAGAAGCGGACGCCCAGCTTGTCGAGGATCACGCCGGCGATCAGCAGGAAGCCGAAGACGTTCAGGATATACTCCGAGGCCGCATATTTGCCGAATACGCCGCTGTTCCAGCCCAGGCTGCTTTCCACCAGGGACTTGAGCGGGGACATCACGTCCACGAACATATACGCGAAGAACATCGTCAGCGCGACGAGGGCCAGGACGGTCCAGCGCAGGAACGGATTGTCGTTCATCAATTTGTGTGTCTTTTCTGCCATATGATTCCTTTTTCTGTATTAAATCCGTCTTAGGAATGCCTAAGTTACGAGTTTTTTTCAAATGTTGCGAGAAAATCGTACCTTAGCCCTCCCTTATGGAAGAACGCAAATACCGGTTTTTGGACGGGATCGACAGCCCCGCCGACCTCAAGGGCCTCGCCGTGGCGGACCTGGAGGTGCTCTGCGCCGAGGTCCGGGATTACATGGTCCGCTGCTGCGCGGAAAACCCCGGCCACCTCGCATCGAGCCTCGGCGCCGTGGAAATCATCACGGCCCTCCATTACGTCTACGACACGCCCGCCGACAAGATCGTCTTCGACGTCGGCCACCAGGCCTATGCCCATAAGATCCTGACCGGCCGCCGCGAGGCCTTCCGGACCAACCGGACCAAAGACGGCATCAGCGGCTTCCCCGTCCGCTCCGAGAGCCCCTACGACGCGTTCGGCGTCGGCCACGCCTCGACTTCGGTCTCGGCGGCCCTCGGTCTGGCGGAAGCCGCCCGCCTGCGCGGGAGCGGCGAGAAGACCGTCGCCGTGATCGGCGACGGCGCCCTGACCGGCGGCCTGGCCTTCGAGGGCCTGAACAACGCCGGCGGCGGCAGCGCCGACCTCCTCGTCCTGATCAACGACAACAACCAGTCGATCGACAAGAACCTCGGCGGCCTCCACAACCACCTCCTGAGCCTGACGACCAGCCCCTTCTACAACCGCGTCAAGGACAAGGTCTGGCGGACCCTCGGCGAAAGCCGGACCCGCAACTTCTTCCAGCGCTGGATCCGCACGACCAAATCCTGGATTGTCGGCCGCAGCGGCGGCGACCTCTTCGAATCCCTCGGCTTCCGCTATTTCGGGCCCATCGACGGGAACGACATCGGCGAAGTCGTCGATGCGCTGCGCCGCATCCGCGGGCTCAAGGGCCCGCGCGTGCTCCACTGCCTCACGACCAAGGGCCACGGCTACGCGGCCGCGGAGGCGGACCCGACGACCTGGCACGCCCCGGGGCGCTTCGACCCCGAGACCGGGCAGCGGAAAGTCACGTCCTACGGCCGTGACCGCTACCAGGACGTCTTCGGGGAGGTCCTCCTCGAACTCGCCCGCGCCGATGCGCGCGTCGTCGGCATCACCCCGGCGATGGCCAGCGGCTGCGGGATGAACCGCCTCGCCGCGGCGATGCCGGAGCGCTTCTTCGACGTCGGCATCGAGGAGGAGCACGCCGTCACCTTCGCCGCCGGCCTCGCCGCCGCCGGCATCCGCCCCTTCTGCAACATCTACTCCGCCTTCAGCCAGCGCGCCTACGACCAGCTCGTCCACGACGTCGCGCTCCAGCGCCTGCCGGTGGTCCTGTGCCTGGACCGCGCCGGGCTCGTCGGCGAGGACGGCGCGACCCACCAGGGCGCTTTCGACCTCGCCGCCTTCCGCAGCATCCCGAACTGCACGCTCGTCGCCCCGCGCGACGAGTATGAACTCAAGTGCGCGATGCATGCCGCGCTCCGCAGCGCCGAGGGCCCTTATATTATAAGGTATCCCCGCGGCCTCGGGGAAGGCGTCGCCTGGGCGGACAAGCCCGTGCGGGACTACCCCGCCGGCCGGGGAGAGCGCCTGGTGGAGGGTCATTCGCGCCTCGCGGTGCTCGCGCTGGGGCCTTTCGCCTACCGGGCGGAGGAAGCGGCGCGCAAGTTCGAAGCCGAAGGCAGGAAGGCGCCCTCCGTGTACGATGTGCGCTTCCTGAAACCGATGGACCTGGAACTGCTGGAAACCGTTGCGGCAGAAGCAGATACGGTGCTGACCGTGGAGGACGGCGCGTTGAAGGGCGGGCTGATGGGCGAGGTCGCGGAATACATGGCCTCGCGCCATCCGGGGATCCGGGTGGAAGGCATCGGCATCCCCGACCGTTTCGTCGCCCACGCCTCGCAGCGGGAGCAGCGGGAAGCGTTCGGACTCACGGCGGAAGGGATTCTTGACCGGTTACGCGAACTTTCCCAAAAAGATTGAAAAAGTTTTGGATTGTTCGAAAGAATCTCTATCTTTGCAGTCCCCTAAGCGAAGGGGACTTAAATTGACAACATTGCCGGTATAGCTCAGTTGGCCAGAGCGCGTGATTTGTAATCTCGAGGTCGTGGGTTCGACTCCCTCTACCGGCTCGGTCCGGAACTGAGTTTTTACCGGAAAAGATATCTGGGAGGATACCAAAGTGGCCAACTGGGGCAGACTGTAAATCTGCTGGATCATTCCTTCGGGCGTTCGAATCGCTCTCCTCCCACACAGTGGCGGGTAATTTCCGCAAATGCGGGGTTCGTATAATGGCTATTATGCCAGCCTTCCAAGCTGGAAATGGGAGTTCGATTCTCCTACCCCGCTCCTGAATCAGCCGATGTAGCTCAGGGGTAGAGCGCATCCTTGGTAAGGATGAGGTCATGAGTTCAAATCCCATCATCGGCTCTTTTTTGTTGTAACACAATTTAAACATAATAT
>JAFRVZ010000072.1 GCA_017438265.1 Bacteroidales bacterium | reverse complement strand
GGCGGCCCTGGCCGTCTATTCGCCGGAGGGCAGCGCCCAGGTCCGCGAAACGACGGATTATTATATGCAGAACGCCGAACGGATGGTCCGGACCCTGCGCAGCCTCGGCCTGATGGCCTACGGCGGGCAGGACGCGCCGTATATCTGGCTCCGCACGCCCGCCGGAATGACATCCTGGCGCTTCTTCGAACAGTTGCTCCACAGCGTCCACGTCGTCTGCACGCCGGGCCTCGGCTTCGGCCCGAGCGGCGAAGGATTCGTCCGCCTGACCGCCTTCGCCTCCCATGAGCAGACGCAGGAGGCGCTGGACAGGATTACCCGTTTCTATTAGTCAAATTATAAAACCAGATACAAGCGATGTCCGATTTGAGATTCCAGATGGTTGACCGGGCTTTCCGGAAAAGGCCGGTCGAGGTTGCGGTGCCGGAAGAGCGGCCCAGCGAATACTTCGCGAAAAAGGTGTTCAACCGGGAGAAAATGGCCCGCTACCTGTCCCCGGAAGTGTATGAGAAGATGGTCGACGTGACCGACAACGGCGCACGGCTCGACCGCGCGGTCGCCGACGCGGTCGCCGACGGCATGCTGCGCTGGGCCCGCGAGAACGGGGTCACGCATTACACCCACTGGTTCCAGCCCCTGACCGAGGGTACCGCCGAAAAGCACGACGCCTTCATCGAACACGACGGCAAGGGCGGCCTGATCGAAGACTTCTCCGGCAAGATGCTTGCCCAACAGGAACCGGACGCCAGCAGCTTCCCCAGCGGCGGCATCCGTTCGACCTTCGAGGCCCGCGGCTACTCCGCCTGGGATCCGACCTCCCCGGTCTTCATCATCGACGACACCCTCGTCATCCCGACCATCTTCATCTCCTACTCCGGTGAATCGCTGGATTACAAGGCGCCGCTCCTGCGGTCCCTGAAGGCCGTGGACAAGGCTGCGACGGCGGTCTGCCACTATTTCGACCCCCAGGTCCGCAAGGTGACCTCGAACCTCGGCTGGGAGCAGGAATACTTCCTTGTGGACGAGAGTCTCTTCTGCGCCCGCCCGGACCTGCTGCTGACGGGCAGGACCCTGATGGGCCACGATTCCGCCAAGAACCAGCAGATGGACGACCACTATTTCGGCGCGATTCCGGAGCGCGTCGCCGCCTTCATGAAGGACCTGGAGATCCGCGCCCTCGAGCTCGGCATCCCCTGCAAGACCCGCCACAACGAGGTCGCCCCGAACCAGTTCGAGATGGCCCCCATCTTCGAGGACACCAACCTCGCCGTGGACCACAACATGCTCCTGATGTCCCTGATGAAGCGCGTGGCCCGCAGGCACGGGTTCCGCGTCCTGCTCCACGAAAAGCCCTTCGCCGGCATCAACGGCAGCGGCAAGCACAACAACTGGAGCCTCTCGACCGACACCGGCGTCCTGCTCCACGCCCCCGGCAAGACGCCCGTCCAGAACCTCCGCTTCGCCGTCTTCGTCGTGGAGACGCTCGTGGCCGTCTGGAAGCACAACGGCCTGCTGAAAGCCAGCATCATGAGCGCCAACAACGCCCACCGCCTCGGCGCGAACGAAGCCCCGCCCGCCATCATTTCCAGCTTCCTCGGATCGCAGCTGACCGAGCTGCTCGACCACATCGAGGCCAGCGACCGCGAGGACCTTTTCCGCCTCGACGGCAAGCAGGGCCTGACCCTCGACATCCCCCAGATTCCCGAACTCCTCATCGACAACACGGACCGCAACCGCACGAGCCCCTTCGCCTTCACCGGCAACCGCTTCGAGTTCCGCGCGGTCGGCTCGGAGGCCAACTGCGCCAGCGCGATGATCACCCTCAACACCGCCGTCGCCGAGGCCCTGACCGACTTCAAGGAGCGCGTCGACGCCCGCATCCCCGTCGTGAGCGACAAGCTCGCGGATACCGCCCATTCCGCTGCCTTCCACGCCATCATCGACGTCCTGCGCGAGGACATCCGCGCCTGCAAGCCCATCCGCTTCGACGGCAACGGCTACTCCGACGCCTGGAAGGAGGAGGCGGCCCGCCGCGGCCTCGACACGGAGACTTCGTGCCCCGTCATCTTCGACCGCTACCTCGACCCGGAGAGCATCCGGATGTTCGAGTCGATGGGCGTGATGAGCCGCAGCGAGCTGCAGGCCCGCAACGAGGTCAAGTGGGACATCTACACGAAGAAGATCCAGATCGAGGCGCGCGTGCTCGGCGACCTGTCGATGAACCATATCATCCCCGTCGCGACCCGCTACCAGAGCCAGCTCCTCTCCAACGTCGAGAAGATGCGCTCCGTCTTCCCGCCGGAGAAAGCCTCTGCGCTTTCCGGCCGCAACCTGCTCTTGATCGAGGAAATCGCCGAACGCACGGCGGAGATCGAGAAACAGGTCGAAGAGCTGGTCGAGGCGCGCAAGGTCGCGAACCGCATCGCCGAGGCCCGCGAACGCGCGGTCGCCTACCACGACACCGTCGCTCCGATGCTCGAGTCCATCCGCCACCAGATCGACAAGCTCGAACTCATCGTGGACGATGCCTGCTGGCCGCTTCCGAAGTACCGTGAGCTGCTGTTTTTGCGCTGATTTTTCTTCTTTTTTCGGGAACAATTGATTACATTTGCGCGAATACCAGGCTAACCGGGTTTCGAAATGCTGCAGAAACTGAAAGAGAATTTCGAAAAGCTTGTCGCGCTGTACGAGGCGGAAAAGGAGAAGAATGAAGCCCTTTCCCGCAGTCTTGCGGAGAGTCAGGCAGCCTGCAAGGCCTATGGCGAGCAGATTGTAGAACTTGAAAAAAAGATAGAGCACCTCAAACTGACGGCAGCCTTCGTCCCGTCCGGGGAACAGCCCCGGGAAGCGCGGGAGAAAATCGACCGGCTGATCAGGGAGATCGACAAGTGTATCTCCCTCCTTGAGAAGTAGTTATGGCAGACCAGAGTATCACGCTCAAGATTGCGGGCAAGGAATATCCGCTGAAAGCCTCCTCCCCGGAGATGGAGCAGTTGATGCGCATCGCTGCGGAAACCATCAACCAGAAACTGGCCGCGTACAACGCCCGGTTCCCGGACAAGGTCCTGCAGGACAAACTGGCCTTTGTAACGCTGAACGAGACGATCGCCCGGCTGGCCGCCCAGAAGAAATGCTCGGCCCTGGAAGCCGCGATGGCCTCCCTTGCCGCCGAGGAGGAAGCCTATCTGGAAAATAAGATGAAAGAGTAGCCGTTAGTTCCTGCGTGCTGAAATCAACAAGTTCCAAGGAACCGGGTTACTCGCTGCCGGATGGCGTGCCGGTCTTCGTGCCGGATACCAGAACAGCGGCGGAGCCCAAATCTTTCATGATCAGTATTTCTGACAACTGACTAACGGCTTTTTTTCTTCCTTTACGCTCTGCTTCGCCCGAAACGACGAAGTGTTTTTTTATTATATATAACGTTATGCTGTACTATATCCTATCCGCGGTCATCGGCGCCGTCCTCGCCCTGGCCATCTATATAGTCGTCCGCCGCATTGTCATGAAAGGCCGCCGCGACGCTATTCTCGAGAAAGCCGAACTCGAAGGCGAGAACATCAAGAAGGAGAAGATCCTCCAGGCCAAGGAGCGCTTCCTCCAGCTCAAGAGCGAGCATGACAAGACCGTCAGCCAGAAGAACAACGAACTCCGCGACGCGGAAAACCGGCTCAAGCAGAAGGAGAACTCCCTGAACGAAAAGAACAACGAGCTCCAGCGCCGCCTCAACGATGCGGAGAACATGAAAAAGTCCCTCGCCGGACAGCGTGAGTCGCTCGAGCGCAAGGCCGAAGAATACGAACGCCTCTCCGACCAGGTCAACCACCAGCTGGAAGCCATCGCCGGCATGACCGCCGCCGAGGCGAAGAACGTCCTGATGGAGAACATGAAGGCGGAGGCCCGCACGGAGGCCCAGGCCTATATCAACGACACGATCGACGAGGCCCGCCTGAACGCCGCGAAGGAAGCCAAGCGCATCGTGATCAACACGATCCAACGCACCGCGACCGAAACCGCGATCGAGAACGCCGTCACGACCTTCCCGATCGACAACGACGAGATCAAGGGCCGTATCATCGGCCGCGAAGGCCGCAACATCCGCGCCCTCGAGGCCGCGACCGGCGTGGAGATCGTCGTGGACGACACGCCGGATGCGATCCTGCTCTCCGCGTTCGACCCGGTCCGCCGCGAAGTCGCCCGCCTGGCGCTCCACCAGCTCGTCATCGACGGCCGCATCCACCCCGCCCGCATCGAAGAAGTCGTCTCCAAGGTTCAGAAGCAGCTCGAGGACGAGATCCTCGAGACCGGCAAGCGCACCTGCATCGACCTCGGCATCCACGGCATGAACATCGAGCTCGTCAAGCTCATCGGCCGGATGAAATACCGCTCCTCCTATGGCCAGAACCTCCTGCAGCACTCCCGCGAAGTCGCGAACATCTGCGCGATCATGGCCTCGGAACTTGGCCTGAATCCGAAGATTGCCAAGCGTGCCGGCCTGCTCCACGATATCGGCAAGGTCTCCGAGCTGGATCCCGAGCTGCCGCACGCGCTGTTGGGCATGAAGATCGCCGAGCAGTACAAGGAGCGTCCTGAAATCTGCAATTCCATCGGCGCCCACCACGAGGAGACCGAGATGACGACCGTCTACGCCCCGCTCGTGCTGGTTGGTGACGCGATCTCCGGCGCCCGTCCGGGTGCCCGCCGCGAGGTCATCGAGTCCTACATCAAGCGCCTCAAGGATATGGAGAATCTCGCCCAGGCCTATCCGGGCGTGACGAAGTCCTATGCGATCCAGGCCGGCCGCGAGCTCCGCGTCATCGTCGGCGCCGAGGAGGTGACGGACGCCCAGGCCGCGTCGCTCTCCGGCGAGATCGCGCAGAAGATCCAGGAGGAGATGACGTACCCCGGCCAGGTCAAGATCACCGTCATCCGCGAAACCCGCTCCGTCGCGTTTGCGAAATAATCTTTTGGTTTTTTAGAAAAAAGAAAGTTTTCCTGAGATCGTCGAAAAAACGCCGCCTCAGAAAAACTTTCTTTTTTCTATGCCGCTAGACCGTCAGTCTTTCCAGAGGACGGAGACGAGGGCGCGGGCGGGGACTTCGACCGGGAGGTTGTGTCTTCCGGCGGAGAGGGTCGGACGCAGGGGCGCGTCGGTCGCGTTCAGCAGCAGGGCGCCGAGGGTCTTGTCGGGGTTGCGGAAGAACAGGCACTCCAGGCCTTCGACCGCGCCTTCCGTGCCGATGCGGACGGCACCGGGGCGGATGACCCGGGAGGCGTGGGCGATGTTGTACCAGTGGGTGTATTTCTCGACGTCCGCGTAGGCGTATGAGGTTACGTTGGCGGCGCCGTAGCAGGTCATGCAGGAGCCCTTGAAGTTGGTGTAGGGGCCTTTCTTTTCGTCCAGCATCAGGTTCCAGAGCACGACGCCCTTCCCGCCGCGGGAGAGGGTCCCGAGGAAGATGTTGCGGTAGTCGCGCAGCAGGCTGCGCTCGAAACGGTAGTTCCAGGTCCCGATCGAGGCTTCCGTGAACCATACTTCCTTGTCGGGCGCCGCGGCGTTGATGCGGTCCAGCTCGGAGACGTCGCCGCCGTAGTCGTGCCAGGCGGAGCCGGCGATGTACTTCGACGCTTCCGGGTCCGCATAGACCTGCAGCGGGTACTGCAGCTGGCCTTCGACGCGGTCATAGTTGTAGTTGTGGTCGAAGATGAGGATCTTCGTCTTCAGGCCGGCGGCCTCGAGGGCGGGGCCCAGGGCCGTCTTCACGAAATCCCGGCAGTCCTGCCAGTACATGACCATCGACATCGAGTTCCCGCCGCTCAGAGGTTCGTTCTGGGGCGTGACGGCATAGATGGGGAATCCCTGCGCTTCGAAATACCGGATCCAGCGCACGAAATAATCCGCATAGTCCTGGTAGCAGGCGGGGTTGAGCCGGCCGCCCGTCCAGCTTTCATAGGGCTCTTCCAGCGCGAGGTCCAGTTTCATCCAGGGCGGCGCCGTCCAGGGGGAACCGATGATGCGGACGTCGGGATTGATGGCGAAGATTTCCTTCAGCACCGGCAGGACGTACCGTACGTCCAGCTCGTGCGGGGCGAAATGCTCCATCCCGGGCTCGTCGCACCAGGTGAAGCGGCCGCCGCTCGGGTGCTCATAGTCCCAGGAGAAGTCCGAACCGCCGATGCAGATGCGGATCAGGCTGGAGCCGACGCCGTCCGTCGGGCTGAACATCTCCCGCAGGAAGGCCGCACGGGCCTCTGCGGGCATTTTCAGGAGGTTGTAGCAGGAGGAGACGGTCACGGCGGCACCGAACCCTTCCACGGTCTGGAAGGATTCCGCACCGGCGCGGATGACCGGGCCTTCCGGTTCCCCCCGGCGGAAAGAAAGGCCGGATTCGGCGAACAGCTGCAGCCGGTCGGCCGTCGTGGTGAACTGCAGGGCGTCGGCGCGGCTTCCGTCCGGCAGACGGAAGGATCCGCCGCCGCAGGCGGACAACGCCGCGGCGAGGATCAGCGTCAGTAACGGGGCTAATCGTTTCATGGGTATGTGTATTTCAGTACCTTACGGGCGGATGGTGGAAAGGGCCTTGCGGGCGCGCTCCAGGAGGGCTTTCTCGCCCGGGATGCGGCGGCCGCGCATCAGGAATTCGCCGTTGCAGAGGACGGAATCGATGCAGTCGCTGTGGGCGGAATAGATGAAGTTCGCGAGGAAGGGGGCGTCGCTCAGGAAGTACGTCGAATCGGTGTCGACGACCATCAGGTCCGCGCTCCGGCCTTCTTCGACAACGCCGCTGTCCAGCCCGAGGGCCTTCGCGCCGTTCACGGTCGCGCAGGCGAACACGTCCTCGAGCGGCATCGCCGTCGGGTCGCCGCGCCAGGCTTTCTGGACGAGGGCGGCGGTCTTCATCGCCTCGAGCAGGTCGAGGTTGTTCGAGGAGGCGCAGCCGTCGGTGCCGAGGCAGACGTTCGCGCCGGCTTCCTTGAGCTCCCGGAAGCGGAAGCGGTAGCCGCTGGCGAGCTTGAGGTTCGAGTTGATGTTGTGGACGCAGCTGACGCCGCGGCTGCCGAGCAGTTCAACGTCGTGGTCCGAGAGGTGGAGACAGTGGGCGGCGATCACGTCCGGACCGAGCACGCCGAGCGCGTCGAGGTATTCGACGGGGGAGAGGCCGCCGTGGGCCTTGCGGCAGTTTTCGACTTCCGTCGCCGTTTCGGCGACGTGGATGTGGATCCGCAGGCCGCGCTTGCGGGCGAATTCGGTCGTCCAGCGGATCATTTCCTCGCTGACGGTATAGACGGAATGGATGTTGGCGGCGAAGGCGGACAGGGGCCCCCAGCTGCGGGACTCCTCGTACATCCGCTCGCAGGTCTCGCGCAGCATCGCGGCTTCCTTCGCATCGAAATTGTCGAGGACGACGCGGCCGACGGTCGCGCGGATGCCCGCGTCCGCGGCGGCCTGCTGGGCGTGGTTGGCGTACCAGTACTGGTCGTTGAAGGCGGTCGTGCCGGTGCGGACCATCTCGAGCGCGGCGATCCGCGTCCCGATATAGACGAAATCCTGGTCCATCCGGTCTTCGACTTCCCAGATGCCGTGGAGCCAGGATTCGAGGACGCGGTCTTCGCAGATGCCGCGCATCAGGGTCATCGCGGCGTGGGTATGGGCATTGACGAAGGTCGGAAGGACGACCTTGCCGTCACAGTTCATCACTTCCCCGAACTGGGGGATCGGAAGGCTCCCGGCGGGCGCGATCTTCGCGATCTTCCCGCCGTCGATCAGCAGGTCGGCGCCCGCTCCGGAGAGCAGGGTCGCATTTCTGAGCAGGATCACGGCGCTACAGGTCTTCGAATTCAACGTCACCGTAATCCTCCCGGACGGGAATCTCGCCGCCGAAGCACTGGTCCTTGACGTAGGCGATCACCTCGTCCAGCCCCTCGCGGAATTTCTCGAAATCTTCCTTGTAAAGGAAAATCTTGTGCTTGTCGTAGGCATAGGAACCGTCCTGCAGCGTCCGGCGCTTGCTCTCCGTGACCGTCAGGTAGAAGTCACTCTTGTCCCTCGTGGACTTGACATCAAAGAAATAGGTCCGCTTTCCCGCTCTCACCGGCTTGGAATAGACATCCTCGGCACCTTGGTCCGGGGAATAGGACCGGTTGTAATCCTCCTTGTACATGGCGTTTTTTTTTGATTCTTTCCTGACAAAATTAGAATATTTTATCGATTCTCTCTTATCTTTGCATATATTTTTTGTTTGAAATCATGTTGAACAGAAGAATTCTCAGAATCAAAGCGTTCAAAGTCCTGTACAGCTATGCCGAGAACCCTTCGATGGACCTCAAGGAAGCGCAGCGCCAGCTCCGCCTTTCCTGCGAAGCCACGCGCGACCTTTACCTGTTCCTGCTGGCCCTGGTCCGCCCCCTGACGGAGGAGGCCGCCGCGCGCATCGAAGCCGCCCGTACGAAGTTCAACCCCACGGAAGAGGAAAGGAACCCCAACCTCAGGTTCGTCCGCAACCGGATTGCGCCGCTCCTCTCCGACGACCCCGATTTCAGCAAGATCGTCTCCCGCAGGAAACTCTCCTGGGACCAGTATGACGCCTTCCTGCGGAAGCTCTATGAGTCCGTCCGGTCGAAGGACTGGTTCAAGGCCTATCTGGAGAGCGACGACGACTCCCTCGCGGCGGACGCCGCCCTCTTTACCCGGATTTTCGAGGAAGAACTGGAGGACAACGAGGACCTGGAAGCGATCCTCGAGGACCTGTCCATCTACTGGAACGACGACCTCGCCTACGCTCTGACCTGGTGCTGCCACGCGATGGAAGATTTCGCCCGGGGCCGCCGCTGGCGCCTGCCCGAGCTCGGTCCCGCCGGCGACAGCTTCGCCGAAGACCTGGTCGCGGCCGCCTTCGCGGGCTTCGGCCGCTACAGCGCGATGGTCGCGGATTCCGTCGACAAGTGGGACAAGGACCGGCTCTTCACGACGGACCTCGCCCTGATCGTGACGGGCATCGCCGAGGCGGACCATTTCAAGGACATCCCCGCCCGTGTCACGATCAACGAATACGTTGAAATCTCCAAGTACTACGGTACGCCGAAAAGCCGTTCGTTCGTCAACGGCCTTCTCGACAAACTGATCAAACAATTATAAACGATATGCGTATGATTACGATTCTCCAGGCGGCGGGTGGCGCCGCGGCTGCGCCTCAGGCAGGCGGCGGCGGAATGATGTGGATTATGATCCTGGCGATGATCGCCATCATGTGGCTCTTCATGATCCGCCCGCAGCGGAAGCAGCAGAAGGAACTCGAGCAGTTCCGCAGCGGCCTCCAGAAAGGCGACAAGGTCGTCACCGTCGGCGGCATCTACGGGACCGTCGATGAAATCAAGGACACCACGGTCCTGATCCGGGTGGACGGCGACACGAAGCTGAAGGTCAGCAAGAACGCCATCCAGAAGGACTTCAGCGCGAATGCTTAGGCAGCTGCTGGGAAAACTGCTTGCAAGACTGCATGTCCGGGGGAGGGACCTCGCGATATTCCTCGTGTCCCTCCTCACGGCCTTCGTATTCTGGCTCGGCTACAACCTCTCGCAGGATTATTCGGAAATCGTGACGGTCCCCGTGGTCGCGGAAAGCAACCTCGAGGGCCGCGCGTCGGTTTCCGAGACCCAGAGCAACGTCGTCGCCCGCTGCCGGATGCCCGGTTACCGGATCTTCCGGCTCGGCCGCCTCGCGCGCCGCGAACCGGTCCGCGTCCATTTCGCCCCGGAAGACTTCGTCTATCTTCAGGAAGACACCTACTCGATCCCTTCCTCCGCGCTGGGCTCGTACGTCAAGGAAATCTTCGGCGACGAGGCGATCCTCGAGTCCTTCGTCTCCCATTCGCTCCAGTTCCGTTTCGCGCGGGAGAACTTCCGCAAGGTCCCCGTCATCCCGGTCCAGGTCATCGAGTACCGCTCCCAGTACATGCCGCTGGGGCGCCTCCAGGTCTTCCCGGATTCCGTGGTCGTCTACGGCGAACCCCGGATCATCGAGAACGTCGAGCGCGTGATGACGGAGGCGATCGAGGCCCGCGGCGTCCACGCCCCGCTGAACGGCGTCGTTTCGCTGGAGACGCCCTCCGGCGTCCGGCTCTCCGAGCACGAGGTCAACTACTCCCAGGAAGTGACGCGGTACGTGGAGCTGCGCTCGACCGTGAAGGTCCGGGCGCTGAACGTGCCGGCGGGAAGGGAACTGCAGATCTATCCCTCCACGGCGGAAGTCGTGTACCGGTGCGCCTTCCCGATGGGAAGCGATCCGACCGAGGGGATTTACTTCTATGTGGACTACAACGAGTTCGCGCGCTCGCTCAGCGGCCGCTGCGTCGCCCACCCGAGCGCCGAACCCCTCTCCATCATCGATTACACGATCGAACCCCAGGTATTTGAATGTGTTGAAAATTAACTGAACATGAAGACTTTGCTCGTTACCGGCGGCATCGGGAGCGGAAAGACGCTCGTTTGCGAATACCTCCGGAACAACTATGTCCCGGTCTACAATTCCGACGAGCGGACGAAGCAGCTCTATGACCGCCATCCGGAACTGGTCGCACGCCTCGAGGAGGCGCTCGGCGAGCCGCTGCGCGGCGAAGACGGGCGGCTCGACCGCAAGCGCCTCGCCTCCATCATCTTCTCCGACGCCGAAAAGCGGAAGACGGTCGAGGACATCGTCCATCCGCTGGTGCGGAAGGACTTCGACCGCTGGTGCGCCGGCCAGGAATACGAACTCGTCGCGATGGAAGCGGCGGCAGGCCTGGAAAGCGAGGCTTTCCGGGATGCGTTCGACGCCGTCGTCCTCGTGACTTCGCCGCTCGAGGAGCGGATGCGCCGCGTCGCAGCGCGGGACGGCCTCAGCGAAGAAGAGATCAAAAACCGCGTCGATGCGCAGGACTTCGGATCCGTCCAGCCGGACATCGTCCTCGAAAACGACGCCGATATCCCGACGCTCCACGCCCGGGTTGAAGAAATAATTGCTAAATTTGTCTAGATTTACCGTATTATGAGTGATATGAAGACTGACCTCGCCAAGACGCTCTCGATTTCCGGGCGTCCCGGCCTTTACCGCTACCTCGCCCAGGGACGCAACGGCATCATCGCCGAGAGCTTCCGCGAGGGCAAACGTGAAATGTTCGATATCCACAGCCGGGTCACGACCCTGGCCGATATCTCGATTTATACTTCCGATGGTGAACTGAAGCTCAAGGAAGTGTTCCTTGCGCTCAAGGGCGTGCTGGGCGACAAGCCGGCCCCGGTCGCCAAGGACTCCGAGAAGGAGCTCAAGGCCCTGTTCGGCAAGGCGGTTCCGAATTACGACGCGGACCGCTTCTATGTCTCGCATATGAAGAAGATCGCCGACTGGTACAACGACCTGGTCCGCTTCGCCTCCCTGGACTTCGCCGAGGAAGAGGAGCAGGCTGAAAATGCAGAAAGTTAGGATCATCACCCTCGGCTGCTCCAAGAACACGGTCGATACCGAGCACATCCTGGCGCAGTTGGAAGGCAGTTTCGAAATCGTTCCCGAAGGAGACGACCGCACCCCGGTGGATTATCTCCTTCTGAACACGTGCGGCTTCATCTCCGACGCCAAGGAGGAATCCATCCAGGCGGTCCTGGAGGCCGTGGAGCTGAAGAAACGCGGCCTCGCGGGGAAGGTGATCGCCTTCGGCTGCCTGTCACAGCGCTACGCCGCCGAAATGCCGGGCCTGATCCCGGAAGTCGACGCCTGGTACGGGGCACGGGACCGGGACGAGGTGCCGCGGGCCCTGGGCGTGACGCCTTCGGCGGAGAAAGCGACCCGCCGCTATCCGACCGCGCCCGGCCCGGCCTACGCTTTCCTGAAGATCTCCGAAGGCTGCGACCGCCGCTGCTCCTACTGCGCGATTCCCCTGATCCGCGGAAAGCACCGTTCCGTGCCGATGGAAGCGCTGGTCGAAGAGGCGGAGATGCTGGCCGCCAAGGGCGTGAAGGAACTGATCCTGATCGCCCAGGATTCGACGTACTACGGCCTGGACCTGTACGGGGAGCGCAAGCTGGCGGAGCTGATCCGCCGCCTCTCCGCCATCGACCGCATCGAATGGATCCGGATCCACTATTCCTACCCGGACGGCTTCCCGCTCGACACCCTGGACGAGATCGCCACCAATCCGAAAGTCTGCAAATACCTCGACATACCGCTCCAGCACATCGCCGACGGCGTGCTTTCGAAGATGCACCGCGGCATTGACGGCGCCGGAACGCGCGCTTTGGTCCGACGTTTGCGGGAGACTGTTCCCGATGTCGTCCTGCGTACGACGATGATTGTCGGCCACCCCGGCGAAGGGGAGGCCGAATTTGAAGAACTGCTGGATTTCCTGCGGGAGGTCCGCTTCGAGCGCCTGGGCGCCTTTACCTACTCCGAGGAGGAGGATACGTATGACGCCCGCCATTACCCGGACGAGGTGCCCGAGGAGGAGAAGAAACGGCGCCTGGATGCGCTGATGAGCCTGCAGGGGGAGATTTCGCTCGCCTTCAACCAGTCCCGCGTCGGGACGGTGGAACGGGTGCTCGTGGATGCATATTCCGACGGCGTGCTGGTCTGCCGGAGCCGCTGCGAGAGTCCCGAGGTGGACGGCGAGATCCTGGTGAAGGCGGACGTGCCGGCGCCGGAAGCGCTGGTGGGGCGGATGATCGACGTGCGCATCGACGGTGCGGATGAATATGACCTAATCGCAAGCATGATATGAAAAAGATAGTCCAAATCCTTGTTTTCGCCGCCCTGGCGTGCGCATGTACGCCGCAGGCGTTCACGATGCTCGTGGAGCAGAAGAAACTCTCTTCGGTGGGGATCGACCTGAGCGGGAAATCCGTCTCCGTCGTCTATCTGGAAACCGGGAATGCGCGCGGGGACGCCTTCGCCGCGTCGTTCGCCGACGGCCTGGCGCAGGGCATCGAAGCCGAGTTCTACGAAGGGGAGCGATCCATCAACGTGTTCAGCACGCCGCGCGACCTGTCCGGCAATTATGCCGCGAAGGACAGCCTCGTGCGCTTCATCATGGAGACGGAGAGCGACGTCGTCTTCCTCGTGGACAATCCCGCGGGCGACGTGTCCCGCACGTTCCTGTACGATTCGATGAACCCGCAGGACAAGGTGATCCGGCTCGAAGGGGAGATCAGGGAAGTGAATGCGGAGAAGAACGACGACATGTACAAGTCCTCCGCGCAGCACGCCGGCCTCCAGCTCTCGAAACTCTTCCAGCTGGAATGGGAGAAGCAGCCGATCCACATCGTCTATTACGACAGCAGCCAGTGGCTGCAGGCCGCCGACTATGCGTATGACTTCCAGTGGAAGGAGGCGATGAAGATCTGGCTGGAACTCGTGAAGACGAAAAACGTCGAGAAAGCCTCCTGCGCCCAGTATGACCTGGCCGTGGGCTGCTATATGCTCGGGCGCTACCAGCTCGCCAAGGAGTGGCTGGAACTCTCCGAAAAGACCTGTCCGCTCGGCATCAGCAAGGACCTGATGGAAAAAATCGAGGCATTATTATAGATAATGCCCCTTTTTTTCTATATTTGAGCATTGCAAAACCATTTAACCTAATAACACCCTTATGAGTAACACAATTGCACGCCGTGACTTCCTGAAGATGTCGGCCCTTGGCGTGGGCGCAACCATGATTCCTTCCGGAATTGTCAAGGCATCTGAAAGATTCGCTCCTGCCGCAGCTCCCGCCGCAGCAAAGAAGAAGAGCGACACCATCAACCTCGGCTTCATCGGCCTTGGTCAGCAGTGCATGTCCCTCCTCCGCGGTTTCCAGCGCGTCGAGGGCGTCCGTATCCTCGCCGGCTGCGACGTCTATGACGTCAAGCGCGACCGCTTCGTCAAGCGCGTGACCGACTTCTACACCCAGCAGGGCGAGAAGAAAGTCAAGGTGGACGTCTATGAGGACTACCAGAACCTCATCGCCCGTCCCGACATCGACGCCGTCGTCATCGCGACCCCGGACCACCAGCACGCCATCATCGCGATCGCCGCGCTGAAGGCAGGCAAGGACGTCTACCTCGAGAAGCCGATGACCCTGACGATCTACGAAGGCCAGCAGCTCCAGAAGGCGGTGCGCAAGTACAACCGCATCCTCCAGGTCGGCAGCCAGCAGCGCAGCAGCGGTGAGTTCCAGTATGTCACGAACCTCATCCGCGAAGGCGAACTCGGCAAGATCGAGCGCATCAAGGTCTGCGCCGGCCGCAACGAGGTCTGCGTCAAAACCGCCGGTCCGGAGCCGTGCAACCTTCCGAGAATGGAGGTTCCCGCCGGTCTGAACTGGGACAAGTGGCTCGGCCCGCTCCCGGAGACCGTCTACTACCACTCCGACCTCGACCCGGTGATCACCCCCGAAAAGAACGAACAGCTCTGGGGTGCCTGGCGCTGGTACAAGGTTACCGGTGGCGGTCTGATGACCGACTGGGGCGCCCATATGTTCGATATCGCCCAGTGGGCTATCGGCAAGGACGGCAGCGGCCCCGTCGAGATCATCGCCCCCGGCTGCCAGTACTATGACAACCTGACCTTCAAGTACGACAACGGCATCATCATGACCGAAGAGCCGATCGAAGGCGAGAAGAGAGGTGTCAAGTTCTACGGCGAGGAAGGCTGGATCCAGGTCTGCCGCGGCGAAGTCATCACCAACAACCCGAAGTTCTCCTGGAAGCGCGGACAGGTTCCGGAGGGCGTTCCGTACGAGACCAATGTCGGCCACCAGGGCGCCTTCATCAACGCCGTCCGTTCCCGCATCGATCCCAACGTTCCGGTTGAAATCGGCCACTCCTCCGCGACGGTCTGCAACCTGGGTATCATTGCCCTCGACCTCGGCCGCGCCCTGAAGTGGAACCCGATCGTCCAGAAGTTCGTGAACGATCCGGAAGCGACCCAGAAGCTCCACTACAAGTATCGCGCAGGCTACGAGCACGGCCTCGACGTCTAGTTCGTAACCTTACTCCCTAATCATTGAAGGGACATTTTTCCTGAGATTTCCAGAAAAATGGAAACTCAGAAAAAATGTCCCTTCAATGTATATCCGGGATTTATTTGGATTCGACGAGGGAGATTTCGTAGAGGCGGGGCCAGTATTTGCCGGTCAGGTAGATCTTGCCGGTGGCGGGGTCCTGCGCGATGCCGTTGAGGACGTCGGTCTTCGGGGTCCGCAGACTGCGGGGGAGGAGGCCGCTGCAGTCGACGGTCGCGTCGACCTTGCCGGTCCCGGGATCGATGATGAGGATCAGGTCGGAGGTATAGACGTTCGCCCAGATCTTGCCGTCGATGTACTCGAGCTCGTTGAGGTAGCGCATCGCGCGGCCGTCGAGGGTCACGCTGAGGGTCTTGGTGACCTTGAAGGTCTCATCCAGAAAGAAGAGGCGGCTGCTGCCGTCCGAGGCGATCAGGGACTTGCCGTCGGTCGTGAGGCCCCAGCCTTCGCGCGGGTAGGAATAGGTCTGGAGGTACTCGAGCGTCGCGGCGTCGTACACGAAGGCGACCTTGTTGGTCCAGGTCAGGATGTAGAGCTTCCCGTTCAGGATGACGGAGCCTTCGGCGAAATACTTGGGGGCGAAGTCGAGTTTCTTCAGGGCGTTCCCGGTCTCGAGGTCCACGATGCGGAAACTCGATTCCCCGTACTGGCCGGTGCTCTCGTAGAACTTGCCGCCGTCGAAGAAGAGGCCCTGGGTATAGGACGCGGTGTCGTGGGGGTATTCTTTCTCCACCTTGACCTTGTATGCACGTACACGCGCGCTGCAGCCGGTAAGGCCGCTGAGAAGCAGCGCGGCGAGCGCGAGGGCGCAGGAGATTTTGCGTGTCATGGCTGCAAATTTAGCGAAAAACTTTACCTTTGCAATGCAAACAGGGGGCCGGACGATCTGCCGCTCGCAAGAGAGGAAAGTCCGGACAGGACAGGGCACTCCGCTGCGGAAAGCGCAGGTGGGAGCAATCTCAGGCCAGCCGTAACAGAAAAGGACCGCCGGATTCGTCCGGCAAGGGTGAAAACGCGGGGCAAGAGCCCACGACCGGCGTCAGCGATGCCGCCGGGGTACGGCACCGGAGCCTGCAAAACCAAATATACCGGCAGATGAGGGCGGCCCGCCCGATGCCGGGGGGTAGGTTGCGAAGATAAATGGC
>JAFRVZ010000071.1 GCA_017438265.1 Bacteroidales bacterium | reverse complement strand
TATCCTCTTCGGCCAGCTCCGTCTCGTCATCGCGACGATGGACATCGAGGAAATCAACGCCGACCGCGACAAGTTCCTCGCCGCCGTCAGCCAGAACGTCGAAGCCGAGCTCCGCAAGATCGGCCTGAAGCTCATCAACGTCAACGTCACCGATATCCGCGACGAGTCCGGCTACATCGAGGCCCTCGGTAAGGAAGCCGCCGCCAAGGCCATCAACGACGCGAAGAAGAGCGTCGCCGAGCAGAACCGCTACGGTGAGATCGGTAAGGCCGAGGCCGACAGGGACAAGGACATCCGCATCGCCGAGACCAGCCGCGACACCCGTATCAACACCGCCCTCGCCAACGCCAAGGCCGTCGAGGGTGAGAACAGCTCCAAGATCGCCATCGCCCAGTCCGACGCCCAGCGCCGCGAGAAGCAGGCCGAGGCCGAGCGCCTTGCCGTCGCCGCCGAAAAGGTCCAGGCCGCGAAGGCCCTCGAGGAGGCCTACAAGAGCGAGCGCGACGCAGAAATGGCCCGTGCCGAACGCGAGAAGGCGACCCAGCAGGCCAACATCGTCGTCGCCGCCCAGATCGAAAAGGAGAAGCTCATCATCGAGGCCGAGGCCGCTGCCGAACAGCTCCGCCGCAAGGCAAAGGGTGAGGCCGACGCCATCTTCGCCAAGATGGACGCCCAGGCCCGCGGTACCCTCGAGATCCTCGCGAAGCAGGCCGAAGGCTTCGGCCAGCTCGTCGCCGCGGCCGGCGGAGACGCCCAGCAGGCGATCACGATGCTGATCACCGACAAGCTGCCCGAACTCGTCAAGACCCAGGTCGAGGCCGTCAAGGGCATCAATATCGACAAGGTCACCGTCTGGGACGGCGGCAAGGGCGAGAACGGCAAGACCGCCACGGCCAACTTCGTGTCCGGCCTGATGGGCTCCGTTCCCCCGCTCGAGGAACTCTTCAAGATGGCCGGAATGAGCCTTCCGGGCTACCTGAAGGGCAAGGCGGAAGCGGCTCCGGAGGAAACCAAGGCGGAGGAGTAGCGGTATGATCGTCGTGAATGTGGATGTGATGCTCGCCCGGAGGAAGATGTCCTCCGGGGAGCTTGCCGCGCGCGTGGGAATCACACCCGCAAACCTCTCGATTCTCAAGACCGGAAAGGCCAAGGCCATCCGTTTCTCCACCCTCGAATCTCTCTGCGCGGCCCTCGACTGCCAGCCCGCCGATCTCCTCGAATTCCGCCCGGATCCGTAACCCCGGCATCCCTGAACTGAAGTGCGCTCCCCGTCCGGGATTCCCGGACGGGGAGCACATTTTTGGGGCTGAAACGCAATCCCCGTCCCGAAATCCGGGACGGGGACTGCATTGAAGGGCGCGCGGGATCATTAAGAAGAAGTCAGCACACAGTTCAACGTTGAACCACCCTGAACGAGCCCGTAACCGGGGCTGGGGCCTCCCCCACGATACCTACCCGGAAAGTCCTTTGCTCCGATGAGGCGGAAACATCCACCGCCACCGTTTTTCCGTCCTTGACCGTCACGGTGATTCCCTCTGCCGAGAAGGATTCCGACAGGGGAGACGGTACATAGGATTGACCGTTGATGACGATCTCAGCGATATGATACTTGACGTAATCGGCGTACGTATTCAGGGATTGGTCGGCCTGGAGCCCGACAATCCTGTTCTCCTGAGCTCCTCCCTCGCGCTGGAATACCATTTCTTCTGTTTCAAAGACGATCTCCGCCCCGCGTATCCCATACTGTTTTTCACAGGCGGTCATCACTACGGACAGAGCCACGATCATGCTCAAAAAAAATGACTGTTTCATAATGCACGGAAGTTATAAAGCATCTTTCTACTTGTCAGTGTCCTCTGTTTTTTCTTCGCGCCGCGGGAAGATAACAGGGATATCATGACCGGATCATTTCCGGGTGATGCAGGCGCCGAGGGCGTTGAGGCGGATGTCGATGTCCTCGTAGCCGCGGTCGATCTGTTCGATGTTTTCGATTTCGGAGGTGCCTTTCGCGGACATCGCGGCGAGGAGCATCGCGATACCGGCGCGGATGTCGGGGGAGGTCATCCGGCCCGCGCGGAGGCGGAATTTGTGGTCATGGCCGATCACGACGGCGCGGTGGGGGTCGCAGAGGATGATCTGGGCGCCCATGTCGATCAGCTTGTCGACGAAGAAGAGGCGGCTCTCGAACATCTTCTGGTGGATCAACAGGCTCCCCTTGCACTGGGTCGCGACGACGAGCATCACGCTGAGGAGGTCCGGGGTCAGGCCCGGCCAGGGGGCGTCGGCGAGGGTCATGATGGAGCCGTCGATGAAGGATTCGATCTCGTAACTGTCCTGGGCGGGGACGAAGATGTCGTCGCCGCGCTGCTCCAGGCGGACGCCGAGGCGCTGGAAGCTGTCCGGGATGATGCCGAGGTTGCCGTAGGAGACGTCCTTGATCAGCAGGGAGCTCTGGTTGATGGCGGCGAGGCCGATGAAGCTGCCGACTTCGATCATATCGGGGAGGATGACGTGGGACGCGCCGTGGAGGGCGGGGACGCCGGTGACGCGCAGGAGGTTCGAGCCGATGCCGTCGATCCGGGCGCCCATCGCGACGAGGAGCTTGCAGAGCTGCTGGACATAGGGCTCGCAGGCGGCGTTGTAGATCGTCGTCGTCCCTTCGGCGAGGGCGCTGGCCATCACGATGTTGGCGGTACCGGTCACGGAGGCCTCGTCCAGGAGCATGTAGACGCCCTTCAGGCCCTTCGGCGCGGTCAGCAGGAAGGCCCGCTTCGCCTCGTCGTATTCGAGCGCGGCGCCGAGGCGGCGCATGCCTTCGAGGTGGGTGTCCACGCGCCGGCGGCCGATCTTGTCGCCGCCCGGCTTCGGGAAGTATGCCCGCCCGAAGCGCGCGAGCAGCGGACCCACGACCATCACCGAGCCGCGCAGGGCGGCGCAGCGCCGGACGAAGTCGGCGCTCTCGATGTAGGCCGGGTCGACCGCGTCCGCCCGGAACGAGTAGTCGCCCTTGGCGTGGCGCGTGACCTTCACGCCCATCACCTCCATCAGCCCGATCAGGTTCCGGACGTCCAGGATCTCGGGAATGTTGGAAATCCGGACTTCCTCTTCGGTCAGCAATACGGCGCTGATGACTTCCAGCGCCTCGTTCTTGGCTCCCTGCGGGCGGATTTCCCCGCTCAGCCGGTGGCCTCCTTCAATGATGAAACTGCTCATATGTGTTCTACTTCGGGGCGTAATTCAATCCCGTATTTTTCCCAGACGGCGGCGATGATGCGGCTCTCCAGGGCGATGATCTCCTCCGGGGCCGCGGCGCCCGTCGCATTGACCAGGACCAGCGGCTGCTTCTCCCAGACGGCGGCATTCCCCGCCCGGAGGCCCTTGAAGCCGAGGCGCTCGATCATCCACGCGGCCGGCACCTTGACCTGGCCCTCCCCGGCGTCATAGTGGGGCACCGCCGCATCCTCCCCCAGCTCCGCGCGCGTCAGCGCCTCGATTGCCTCGAACTGTGCCTGCGGGATCACGGGGTTCTTGAAGAAACTGCCGGCGCTGCCCGTGTCCGCCGGGTCGGGAAGTTTCGCGCGGCGGATCTCGATGATGGCGTCGCGGACCTGCGCGGGGCTTTCCGGCGCGTCGGTCCCCAGCGCGGAGCGGATGTTGCCGTAGCGGAGCCGGGGGTCCGCCGCGCGGCCCAGCCGCAGCAGCACGGAGAGGACGATGAAGCGGCCCTTGACCTCCGGGCGCTTGAAGAGCGAATCCCGGTAGCCGTAGGCACATTCCTCCACCCGGAAGGTCCGGCGCGCGCGGGTCGCGAGCTCCAGGCAGCGGACCTCGGCCGCGAGGTCGCCGAACTCGACGCCGTAGGCGCCGATGTTCTGGACGGCCGCCGCGCCGACCTCCCCCGGAATCAGCGAGAGGTTCTCGAGGCCCCAGAGGCCGCGGGCGGCGGCCCAGGCGCAGAGGTCGTCGAAGACGACGCCCGCGCCGGCCTCGACGAGCACCCCGCCGTCCGGCGTTTCCGCCGCGACGCGGATGCCGCCGATGCGGCCGTGGAGCACCGTTCCGGGGAAGTCCCCGGTAAAGAGGAGGTTGCTCCCGCCGCCGAGGGCGAGCACCGGCCGGGGGAGCGCCCCGAAATCCAGCTCCTCCAGCTCCTCCGCAGAGTCATACTCCACGAAGCGGGCGCACCGCACCTTCATCCGGAAAGTGTTCCGTCCGGAGAGGTCGAAATTGTCTTTTACCGTTACCACTTCATACAAAGATACGGGATTTTTTATTTATTTTTGTTATTGGCTTAACCAACATTCCCAACACGATGGACTCCATAAAAACCCTCCTGGAAACCAACATATTACCGTTCTGGCTGAAACTTCGCGATCCCGCGGGCGGCTTCTTCGGCCGCGTCGCCGGAGACGGTACCCTCGACGCGACCGCCGACCGCGGCGCGATCCTGAACGCCCGGATCCTCTGGACCTTCTCCGCCGCCTACCGCCAGCTCCGCAAGCGCAGCTACCTGGTCGCCGCGACCGAGGCGAAGGAGTACTTCATCCGCCATTTCATCGACCACAAGTACGGCGGCGTCTACTGGAGCGTCGACGCCCGCGGCAACAAGAAGGACACGAAAGCCCAGCTCTACGCCCAGGGCTTCGCGATCTACGCCCTGAGCGAGTACTACGCCGCGAGCCGCGACGACGAAGCGAAGAAGGCCGCGATCAACATCTTCCGCATCGTCGAGACCTACTTCGCCGACAAGGAGAACGGCGGCTACCTCGAGGCCCTGAGCCGCGACTTCAAGCCCCTCTCCGACATGCGCCTCAGTGAGAAGGACGACAACGTCGACAAGACGATGAACTCCCACCTCCACCTCCTCGAAGGCTACGCCTCCCTCTACCGCATCTGGCCCGACCCGCAGCTGAAAGAGCGGACCGCCGCGCTGCTGGACCTCCTCCGCACGCGGATCTTCAACGCCCGCACCGGCCACCTCGACCTCTACTTCGACGCCGACTGGGCCGTCCGCAGCCGCGGCATCTCCTACGGCCACGACATCGAGACCTCCTGGCTTGCCCTGGAATGTGCGATGGCCCTGAAGGACTTCGACCTCGTGAACCGGATCAAGCCGGTCTGCAAGGCCCTCTACCGCGGCGGCATGGAAGGCCTCCGGCCGGACGGCAGCCTGGTCTATGAGATCCGCGAGGACGGCAGCCTCGACGATTCCCGCCAGTGGTGGGTCGAGGCGGAAACCGTCGTCGGCAACCTCTGGGCCTGGAAATACCTCGACGTCGCGGAAGGCGCCGACGCGGCGCAGAAAGCCTTGGAATACATCAAGACCCACCTCGTCGACTGGAAAGGCGGCGAGTGGTACTGGGGCTGCGACGCCGACGGCCTGCCGGACTACGCCGGCGACAAGGCCGGCTTCTGGAAATGCCCCTACCACAACGGACGCATGTGCCTCCAGCTCCTCCGCATCTTCGACTGCTGACCTGCTCTTCTAAACGATTCCTTATGAACATCCAGCGCTTTGCGGCCCTGCTTGCCGCCCTTCTCTGCCTCTCCGCCTGTACGGGAGAAAACGGTCCCCTCCGTCTGGAAATGGACGGTGTCGAGATCAGCGAAGGCGCGACCGTCGATCTGCGGATCGGTGAATTCGTCGACATCTACGCGTATTTCGAATCGGACGGCGGCGCCGAGCCGCACCGGCTCGTCGGCTGGAAGTCCGAAGACGAATCCGTCGCGGCGACCCGGGCGGGCGGCCTGCTCGGCGCCCACGGCGGCGAAACGTCGGCGACCGCCTTCGTGGAAGGCACCGAGCGGACCGTCACCCTGAAGGTCCGCGTCCCGGTGGTTCCCCACGGGGACATCTACGTCTTCTGCGAGGCCGACGAAGACGGCAGGGAAGCCTATTATTCCAACGGGAAACGGGTCGAAGAGTCGTTCAACCTGCTCGCCCAGGATGCATCGGGCCACCTCTTCCGGGGCCACCTCTCCGGCGCCCTCAGCCTCCAGCTGAACGGCAAGGCCGTCCTGGAAGGCTATTCCCTCCCCGGGAGGCTTTCCGGCTATAAGGCCAAAGGCGGCAGGCTGTACCTCGTCTCCAACGAAGACGACCGCCGGAGCCACTGGTGCATCATCTCCGAGGCCGGCGTGGTCCGGGAAGGAACCATCGACACGACCGTCAACGAATGGGAGTACCCCTACGGCGCCGTCAACGCGATGGATGAGGATGCGGAAGGGAACCTTGTCTTCTGGGGCCGGATCCGCAAGGAATTCGTGACCTACGCCCACCTCTGGGAGCTGGCGCCGGACGGGACGCTGACCTGCGAGGTCCCCCGCCGTCCCGATTGGGATCTGATGCCCGTCGCCGAGGACGCCTGGATCGACGCGAACGGCGACCGCATCCTGCTGGCGCACAATTTCGACCTCCGCTACTTCGAGGTCTGGAAGAACCAGACGATGCTCTACCGACCGACGGAAAACGCCGAAATCACCAACTGGGGCCGCCGTGGCAAGATGCTCCTGCGCGGAACCGACGTCTGGTTCGCCTGCTGTGAAATCACCCGCCAGGGCGAAGAATGGTGGGACGTCACCTCCGCCCTGAACATCTACAGGAACGGCCAAAAGCAGTTCACCGCCCTCACCCGCGAGGAGTTCCTCGGCGGCATGGACTTCTGCATCACCCCCTCCGGCGACGTCTACACTGTCGTCATCGCGAACGGCGCCCTCGTCTGCAAGAACGACACCCCCGTCCTCTGCATTCCCGACCCCAACCTCGTCAACCCCTCCATCGCCGTCCGCGACTAATCTCCCCGCCGCTCCCCGTCCGCCCCGTCCGGGGAAGGGGGACGGGCCCGCCGCTCCGGGGCCTGAAATGCGCGCCCCGTCCGGAGAGCTAGGACGGGCCCGACATGCCCGCGCATCAGATCGGGGCGTCCAGCAGTGTAGTCACCCGTGTATAGGGGATTCCGCACACGCGTGCAAGTTGTTCGGCGTAAGAAGAAAAGCGGAAGCGCAACTGGCGGAGCAACTCTGCCAGTTGCTGGTCATTCAGATCGCTGATGGATTCTTTCCGGAACAGGGAATGGCACAGGTCGCTGATGGCGGCCACCAGAATCTGATCCCGAAAGTTTGGATACTCAGGTGCATTGTCTCCCAGGAACTTCCGGGCCTTGGAGGACCACTTGAGGAAGTAAAGCATCCGCTTGGGCGTCTGGAAGCGGGCCTCGACGTACTTTACATCCACATAGGATGCGGGAAGGATGAACCCGTCTTCCCCGACCAGCATTCCCGCCGGGAGTACCTTGGCGGAATGCAGTAGCCTCGTGCGGGCGCGCACGGAAAACGTTCCCAGCGCGATTCCCTTGCACGGTCGGCTCCGGAAAAAGGCGTCGCCTGTGCCCCAGGGGTAGTCCGTGGAACTCAGGCAAATGTTTGCCGCGACGAAGTTCATATGGATATAGGCAATCACCCATTCGACCGACTCTCCGTCCTCTCCGATTCGCTGGACTTCGGCGTGATTCTCGCGAAGCATCTCGCGGATACCGTATTTGCAATGCATATACCTGGAGTGAAAGCCTTTATATGCTGCAATGAAACGCTCGGCCTCGTCCCGGGTACAATACAACAGAAAATGGACATGGTTGGACATCAGAATGAATGCAACCACCTTGATGGACATAGGACAGGCAATGATCGGCACGGCATTCATTCCGGCTCTGAAGTCCTCCTCGTCCCTAAACCAGATACATTCGCAGAGGTGATCCGTAGTCACCAGATAAAACCCCTTCGCACAAGTTCCATTGATTCTCATCGTCTGAAGTTTTTAATAGTTTAACATGGTCTCCGGACCGTACCCGGCCCGGTTTCCCAAAAATAAGCATTCCCCGCCGTTTCATTTCAAAAACAAACGTTTAAGTGCGCCCCGTCCGGGGAAGGGGGACGGGCCCGTCGTTCCGGGGCCTGAAATGCGCCCCCGTCCGGAGAATGGGGACGGGCCCGCCGTTCCGGGGCCTGAAATGCGCACCCCGTCCGGAGAATGGGGACGGGTCCGCCGTTCCGGGGCCTGAAATGCGCGCCCCGTCCGGAGAGCTGGGACGGGCCCGCCGCTCCGGGCCATGACTGCGCAGCGCTCCGCTCGAATTGACAGGATAGATGCCCGACCTGTTCGGGCATGACGAGGGGATGGGCATGACGAACAGGTCGGGTGGGGGCGGAAAAAGGAGGCTGGTATTGCTGGAACCTATGGCCGCCCGCGGCCGTATGAGCGGGAGGGGCCCGCAAGCGCAGCGCAGTGGGAGGGACGAGCAGTCGCAGACTGCGAAGGGTTCCGGGAATAGCAGCCTCCTTTTTCCGCCGGGAGATTCATCGCTTCGCTCAGAATGACAGGGTAGATGCCCGAACCGGCCGGGGATCAGAAGAGGTCTTCCAGGACGGAGGCGAGGGCGGCGCGGGTTGCGTCGGAGGCGGGGGCGAGGGGGAGGCGGACGGCGTCCGTCATCAGGCCGAGCTGCGCCATGGCCGCCTTCGCCGGAATCGGGTTCGATTCCAGGAAACAGGCCTTGTAGAGCGGGGAAAGGCGGTGGTGGAGGGCGCGGGCGGCGGGGATGTCATCCCGGAGGAGCGCTTCCGCCATCGCGGCGACCTCGGCCGGCGCGATGTTCGAGGCGACGCTGACGACGCCCTTGGCGCCCGTCGCCATCAGGGCGAAGGTCAGGTCGTCGTCGCCGCTGAGGACGGCGAATCCGTCCGGTGCGCGGCGGATGAGCTCGCTGCCCTGGGCATAGTTCCCCGAGGCCTCCTTGATGCCGATGATGTTCGGGCAGTCGGCGGCGAGGCGGAGGGCGGTCGCGGCGGTCATGTTCGCGCCGGTGCGTCCCGGGACGTTGTAGATGACGACGGGGACCTGCGTCGCGGCCGCGACGGCCTTGAAGTAGCGGTACTGGCCTTCGGGGGTCGGCTTGTTGTAGTAGGGTACCACGACGAGGAAGGCGTCCGGGCCGAGCGGCTCCAGCAGGCGGATGTTCGCCATCGTGCCTTCGAAGGAATTGGCGCCGCAGCCGACGAGCAGCGGGCGTCCGGCGGCATGGTCCTTCGCAATCTTCAGCAGCCGGACCTTCTCTTCCGGCGTCAGGGCCGGGGTCTCGGCCGTGGTCCCCAGCGGGACGAGGAAATGGACGCCGGCCGCGACCTGGCGGTCGATGCTGGCGGCATAGGCGGCATAATCGACGGACCCGTCTTCGCAGAACGGGGTCAGCAGCGCGGTGCCGCATCCGGAGAGAGTCAGTTTCTTCATGGCTTGCGAAATTACAAAATCAAATCCAGGAAATTGTGGGCGCCCTCGAGCTTTTCCGTCATCTGGGCGGCGAGGACGGCGCCCTCGGCGAAACCGCGGCGCGAGAAGGCCTCGTGGGTGAAGACGAGGCGGTCGCAGCCGCAGCGGAATTCGACGGTATGGGTCCCCGGGACTTCCCCTTCGCGCCGGGATGTGATCTCCGGCCGGACGCCCAGGACCTTCTCCACAAGCCCCGCGAGGGTCTTGGCGGTCCCGCTCGGGGCGTCGAGCTTGTGGATGTGGTGGATCTCCTCGATTGCCGGGACATAGCCGATCCCTTTCAGGACCTGGCAGGTCCGCACGACGGCGGCGAAGAAGGCGTTCACACCGACGGAGAAGTTAGAAGTATAGATCATCGGGGTCCTGCGGTTCTCGAAGGTCAGGCAGACGGCGTCCAGGAGGTCGTCCCAGCCGGTCGTGCCGATCACGGCCGCCTTGAAACGCTCCGCGATGAACGGGTAATTCGCCCGGAACGCGTCCGGGGTCGTGAAATCGATGCAGACACATTCGGCGGCGAGCGCCGGCGGGACCGCGCGGACGTCCTCGGTTGCGAGGGCGACTTCGATCCCTTTCTCGCGGAGGACCTCCTCCACGATGTGGCCCATCTTGCCGTATCCGCTGATGACGACTTTCATATTCCTAGTGCATTAAGATGTCCTTGATGATGCCGGTCGCGGCGAGGCGTGCGCCTTCGCCGGCGCCCTTGATGACGAGCGGGGCGGCGTATTCGCTCCGGATGATGGTCACGTTCTCCGTGCCCTTAACCCAGTAGAACGGGTTGTCGATGTCGACCAGCTGCATCTTGATCTCGGCCCGGTAGCCCAGGCGCGCCGCCGGGTCCTTGCGGACCGAGGCGACGAAACGCTGGCGCTTCCCGAGCGCGTCGAGTTCGTCCTCGCGGGCCTGGAAGGCGCGCTCGATGCCGCGCAGCCGGACATAGAACTCGTCCAGGTCACAGTCGAAGAATTCCGGTCCGAGCATCGGGGTGATTTCGACGTCTTCCTCCTCCAGCGGGATGCCGGCCTCGCGGGCGAGGATCAGCAGCTTGCGGAGGGCGTCGCGGCCGCCGAGGTCCGTGCGGGGATCCCGTTCGGTCAGGCCGGCGTCCTGTGCCCGCCGGAGCAGCGTCGCGAAGCTCTCGGTGCGGACGCCGTC
Source organism: Bacteroidales bacterium (assembly GCA_017438265.1). Lineage (GTDB taxonomy): Bacteria > Bacteroidota > Bacteroidia > Bacteroidales > UBA932 > Cryptobacteroides. The sequence goes on along the minus strand of JAFRVZ010000071.1, from coordinate 367 downwards.
GTAGCCGGTGATGATGTGGTTGAGCGTGCAGGAGACGACGGCTTCGATCGCGACGATTTCGTCGCTGCCGGTCGCGCCGGTCGCGATGGATTCCAGGATCGGGAGGGCGTTGCCGACGGTCGTGTCGTAGCGGAAGAAGGAGCCGTTCTGGCGGGCGGCCGCCTTCATCCCCGCATAGCGGACATACGGAACGGCCAGCGAGCGGCGGTTCGAGGTCACGATGTTGACGCCCCGGCGCAGCAGGCCGTCGTAGCGCAGGTACAGGTCGTGGTCGTTCGTGCAGTCCACGAAGACCGAGCGCCGCGGGGCGCAGGCCTCGACCGCGTCGACGAAGGCCCCGCCGGCGGCGGAGCGGCCGGCGACCAGG
>JAFRVZ010000070.1 GCA_017438265.1 Bacteroidales bacterium | reverse complement strand
GACCTTTGGTGTAAACGTTTCGTTCTAAGACAAAGCTTGAAAGTAAAAACGTAAAAACACGACAATTATGAAAAAAGGTATTTATATACTGATTGCGCTTTTGGGCTTGTTCACTTCCTGCTCCCAGAACGTGCTGGAGATTCCCCAGAAGAGCGTTGACGACCTGGATACCTACCTGGCTAATGCCGGCGAGGGCGAGGTCAACAAGCTTACCGCGGCCGTCTACTACGGAATGCACAACTTCTACAACCGTCCCTGGTTCCTCGTGGCGAACGAGATCACGGGCGAGAACTACACCGGCGGTTCCGATATCGCCGACCAGCCGTATCACGTGCAGTTCAGCACCCACGCGATCACCGCTGACAACGGTCAGCTCCAGGAAAGCTGGAACCAGCTCTACGAACTGATCTACCGCTGCAACCTGATTATCGAGAAGATTGAAGGCAGCGAGGCGTACAAGCAGCGTGCGATCGCCGAGGCGAAGGCCTCCCGCGCGTATGCGTTCTACAACCTCGTGATGCAGTGGGGCAACGTTCCGCTCGTGGACCATCTGCTGGAACCGGATGAGTACGAAATGCCCAACACTCCGAAGGAGCAGACCTGGGCTTTCATCGAGCAGAACTTCACCGAGGCTGCCGCAGTCCTTCCTTCGAAGGCCGGCAAGAATGGCCAGAAGGCCATCGGCGGCCGTTGGACGAAGGAAGCCTGCATCGGTTTCCTTGCCAAGGCCCAGCTCGCCCAGAAGAAGTACGCCGAGGCCTCCGCGAACCTGAAGAAGGTCATCGACAGCGGTCTGTATGATCTGCTCGATAACTATGGCGACATCATGCGCTGCGCCGGTGACTTCGGTCCGGAGTACCTGCTTGAGTTCGACTTCAACGCCGCAGACCGTACCGAGGCCGGTTCCGTCCGTAATGACTACTACAACTACAACGGTCTCCGTCCGTCCCTGATCAACCATCCGGATGAGCTCTGGAACAACTCCTGGGGCTTCCTGAACGTGACCAAGGCGTTCGCGATCGAGGCGATCGCGCACGATGGCGACGGTCCGCGCCGTATGGCCAACGTCGTCACCTATGACGAGTTCGTCAAGGACAAGGCCAAGGGTGATCCGGGTGCCATCTTCACCTACACCCTCCGTTCTCCGGGTATCAACCCTGCGAACAACTGGTACGGTTCCGACGGTTATGCCCGTCTGAAGGGTCTGACCTACATGAACGACAAGAACATGATCGGCGCCAGCAACGACTCCTACGCCTTCTCCAACGCGAACATTCCGCTGCTCCGTTATGCTGACATCCTCCTGATGTACGCGGAGTGCGCTGCGAACGGTGCGGGCGACAAGGCCCTCGGTCTGCAGTGCCTCAACAAGGTACGTGCCCGTGCGGGTATTGCCCCGGCTCCGGAACTCTCGATGGACAACGCCACCTATGGTATCAAGGCCGAGCGCCGCTTCGAGTTCTACTTCGAGAACGCGGAGCGTTGGTACGACCTTCTCCGTTGGGGCGACTTCGTCAAGGAGATGGGCCGCATCCTGGATACCTACGGCGTCGGCCGCTACTATCCGCTCATGTACGCGGATTCCAAGACGGACCAGGGTCCTGCCGGATGGCATGTCGAGTATCCGTATGTCCTTGAGTGGCAGAAGGTCGACGAGCACCACACGCTCCTCCCGATCCCTTACAACGAGATCGTGAACAACAAGAACCTTGTCCAGAATCCTGGTTATTAATAAGGTGTTTTAGTTAACAGTGAAAGGCGGTCCCCCGGGACCGCCTTTCTTTTTTATTTTGTATCTTTGGGAACGGAATAACACTAAAACCCCATACTATGGATATGAAAACGAGGATTGCCGAAGTCTTCCAGAAACAATTCGGCGGGGAGGGCGCCTTTTTCGCCTCTTCCGGGCGCATCAACCTGATCGGTGAACATACGGACTACAACGGGGGCTATGTCTTCCCCGGCGCCATCGACAAGTGCCTGATGGCCGAAATCCGGCTGAACGGGACGGATAAGGTGCGCGCCTTCTCGATCGACTGCGACGATTACTGCGAGTTCGGCCTCGAAGAGGCGGACAAGCCGGCGGCCCTCTGGGCGCGCTATATCTTCGGCGTCTGCCGCGAGACCCGGAAGCGGGGCGGCAAGGTCGAAGGCTTCGATACGGTCCTTGCGGGCGACGTGCCGCTCGGCGCGGGCCTGTCTTCGTCCGCGGCGCTCGAAAGCACCTATGCGTTCGCTATCAACGAGCTCTTCGGCAACAAGATCGGTAGCTTCGAACTCGCGCGCATCGGCCAGAGCACGGAGCACAACTACTGCGGCGTGAACTGCGGCATCATGGACCAGTTCGCCTCGGTCCACGGCAAGAAGGACAACCTCATGCTTTTGAACTGCAAGACGCTGGAATACAAGTATTATCCGTTCAATCCGGTCGGCTACAAACTCGTCCTGCTGGATTCCTGCGTGAAGCACGAGCTGGCCTCCTCGGCCTACAACAAGCGCCGCGCGTCCTGCGAGAACGCCGCCGCCGCAATCCGCAGGCGCCACCCGGAAGTCGAATTCCTGAGCGATGCGCACCGCCTCTGGCTTGAAGAAGTCAAGGGCGAGATTCCGGCGGAGGATTTCCTGCGGGCGGAATATGTCATCGGCGAGCTGCAACGCGTGCTGGACGTCTGCGATGCGCTGGAGCGCGGGGATTATGAGACGGTCGGCGAGATGATGTACCAGACCCATTTCGGGATGAGCAAGCTCTACGAGGTCAGCTGCGAGGAACTCGATTTCCTGAACCGCCTGGCGCGGCTCCACGGTGTCACCGGCTCCCGCGTGATGGGCGGCGGCTTCGGCGGCTGCACGATCAACCTCGTGAAGGAGGAGCTCTACGACGCTTTCATCGCCGACGCGAAGAAGCAGTTTGCGGCGAAGTTCGGCCACGAGCCGAAAGTCTACGACGTCGTCATCAGCGACGGCGCGCGTCGCCTGTAGATTTCTCGACTACGCTGCGCTTCGCTCGAAATGACAGAATGACTGAAAATACTGTTTTTCTGAGGCGGCATTTTTCTGACGATCTCAGGAAAACAGTTTTTCAGTGTTTGGAAAGGATGCGGCGGCAGTCTTCGTAGACGTTGAAACCGACGGCAATCATCTTCATCTCCCCGTCCTGCGGGTAGGTGAAGATGATTTCGTTATCGGGGCCGTTCAGGCGGAAGAAACGCAGTTCGAGGGCGTCCTTGCCGAGCTCCATGCGCGTCACCTGCTTGCAGAGGTCCAGCGCCGCGTCGTCCAGGCCGGCGTCGAAGGCCTTGACGAGCTCGATCAGCGCGCCGGGCGTCGCGGCCCGGCGGACGGCGAAACCCGCGTAAGGGCCGTCCTGCGGGACCGCAAGGCCGATTTCCTCCGCGGAGAGCACGGCGAGCAGCCGGGCTTCCGGGTCGATGTACAGGAGGGGTTCGGCGTCGAGGTTGCGCTCGCCGCAGTGGGGGCATTCCCAGACGAAAAGGCTGCCGTCCAGGACCTGCTGCTTCAGGTCCGGGTCGGTCGCGGCATTGATGGTGCTGCAGTGGGCCAGGCGGTGCTTTTCGCCGCAGCGCCGGCAGGTGGCTTCGAGTTCGCGGGTCATGGTTTCGTGCAAATTTAGCAAAAAACGCTATATTTGCGGACCCGACGTAAAAAACCAAACCTCTTTGATATGAGCAACAAAACCTCCTGGTCGGATCTCCTGAAAAAGGAAGACTGGCTTGCCTGCTGGCTCGGCTTCATCGTGATCATCATCGGCATCGTCGCCGTCCTGACGAAAGCCTTCGATTTCTCCGCCCTGAAATTCAGCACCTGGACCTGGGGTGAGAACGGCGTCGCCGCCGCTCCGCTCTGGAACCAGTTCACGGGCGCTTTCTGGGGCAAACTCGCCCTGACCTTCGCGGTCCTCGCCGTGCTCTTCACGGCCGGCGTGAAGCTCCAGGGAGAGCGTGTCCGGAAGTTCCTCCCGGCTTTCCTCGTCCTCTTCCTCCTGGCGGTCATCGTCCGCCTCGTGAGCGCGGAATACACGCTGAACCGCTACCTGGAATGGGCATTCTGGGCGCTGATCATCGGCCTGCTGGTCTCCAACACCGTCGGTGTCCCCGACTGGCTCAAGCCGGCCGTGCGCACGGAATTCTATATCAAGACCGGCCTCGTCATCATGGGCTTCTCCGTCCTGTTCTCGAACATCGCGAAATTCGGCCTCTACGGCCTCGGCATCGCGTGGATTGTGACTCCGGTCGTGATTCTCTTCATGTGGTACTTCGGTACCCGCGTCCTGAAGATGGACAACAAGCCGCTCGTGATTACGCTCGCGTCCGCGACCAGCGTCTGCGGCACCAGCGCCGCGATCGCGACGGGCGCCGCCTCCGGCGCGAAGAAGCAGGACCTGTCCCTCGCCGTCTCGATTTCCATCATCTTCACCATCCTGATGATGATCTTCGAGCCGATGCTCATCAAGGCCACCGACATGACCCCGATCATGGGCGGTTCGCTCATCGGCGGTACGGTTGACAGCACGGGTGCCGTGGCCGTGGCCGGCTCCGCCCTCGGCGGCGAGGCTGAGAAGGCCGCCGTCCTCGTCAAGATGATCCAGAACATCCTGATCGGCTTCATCGCCTTCTTCGTGGCGCTTTTCTTCGCGACGAGCGTGAACCGGAAGGAAGGGGAGAAAGTCGGCGCCGGCGAGATCTGGTACCGCTTCCCGAAGTTCATCATCGGCTTCTTTGTCGCCTCCCTGGTCGCCTCCTTCCTCATCCAGCCGCTCGCCGGCGCGGACCAGGTCAGCGCGATCAACAAGGTCCTCGACCAGTACAAGAACTGGGCGTTCGTCCTCGCCTTCACCTCGATCGGCCTCGACACGAATTTCAAGGAAATCGCGAAGCAGATGCAGGGCGGCAAGGTCCTCTGGCTCTACATCGTGGGCCAGTTCTTCAACATCGCCCTGACGCTGTTTGCCGTGTGGCTGCTGCTCTCCGGCAAGTTCTTCCCGGTCCCGACCCTGTCGTAATGGCTGCGGGAAAGACGGTTTACAAGGTGATCACCGCGCTCGTCGCGGTGGTCACTTTGGTTTTGGCCGTCTACATCGTCGCGAACCGGCTGGGGCTGAACCCGGACTACGATTTCGGCGCCGGCGCCTACTACTACGCCGACATCCCGGACTTCGAGAAAATCATCGATACGGAAGTTTACGAAGCGAAACTCCCGTATTTCGTGTATGTGCTGCTGTTCCTCGCCTGGGGCGCCCTGATGTACCTCCTCTGGAAGCGCATCGACCGCCGGAAATAGCCTAGATGTCGATGCTGAACATCAGGCTGAGGGAGAGTTTGGTGCCGACTTTCTGGATGCTGCAGCCGATGCGGGTGTCGTAGGGGATCCAGAGGAAGTTGCCGAGGTGGGCGTAGAGGGTCGCGCCGTATCCGGGGATCCAGACCTTGTTGCGGAGGCCGTATTCGCCGTGGAGGATGAGTTCGAAATTCCGCAGGTAGGCGACGGGGGAGAGGCCCGCCCAGTCGACGGGGAGGATCGCCATCGCATAATCCGCCGTGAAGAGCGTGGAGAAGGGGTTCTCCGCGTTGTCCTGCTTGCTCGTCGTATTCGTCAGTTTCAGTCCGTGTTCCGGCAGCAGGCCTGGGACGTATCCGTAGATATACTGGGATTTCCTGCGCTCGGTCTGGGCGTAGCCGTACTCGACGCCGATGCCCCAGCGCGGGAAGAGTCCGACGCCGGACATCGCGCGCGTCACGTAGGCGCGCGCCGCGAAGGAATAGATGCCGGGCTGGCCCTTGATCCAGACATAGCGGGCCTGCGGGACGATGCCGCGGCGCCAGCCGCCCGAGGAGAGATTGATCGGGAGGTAGCCGTACAGGGAGCCGGTGTTCGAGCCCTTGTAGGAGCTGAACTGGCCCTCGAGGACGGCCCAGAGGCCGCTGTAGGTCAGCTTGGCGTAGCCGCCCTGGCGGGTGATGGAGTAGGCGGCGACGCCGGAAAGCGTGCTCAGGTCGTTCTGGAAGAAGGCCGTCGCGCCCGGGCTCGCCACCTGCTTCAGCTGGTCTTCCGTCATCGCGAGCACGTTGTCATACTCGACGTGGAGCGGGACCCAGGAATGGACACGGATGAGGTGGGCGAGGCGGTTGTAGGAGGCGGGCTCGCCGATGGCCGGGGCGTAGTCTTCCTCCACCGGGAGCGAGGGGGCGGGGCCGCCCGCCGGGAAGACCGCCGGCTGCGGCTGCAGGTCCCGGACCGCGGTCTTGCGGACCAGCCGCCCTTCGGGCACCAGCGCCGAGTAGTAGAGCGTGTCGCCCGCTTCGTTGAAGACGAAGTCGGAGGCGCCGTAGCGCGTCCGCGTCATCCGCTCCGCGCCTGCCGGGCCGAGCCGGTAGAGCTCGTTGACGCCCTCCGGGTCGGCGGTGAAGTAGAGCGCGCCGCGCATCCCGCGGAGCTCCTTGATCTTGGCGCCGGTCGGCGCCAGCCGCTCCGCGAAGCGCCCCTCGCGCAGTTCGTATATCCCGATTCCCTGCGGGCCGATGGCGGAGACATAGACCGTCTCCCCGACCCAGGCGCACTCCACGAGCTGGAGGTCGCCGGGGGCGGCGATGCGCCGCCGCTTCTCCCCGGCGGGGGAGAGCAGGACCAGCGCGGAACCGCCGGCGACCGGGTATTCGATGGCCGCGATCTGCGTTCCCGCCGCGGACGGGGCCGGATTGAAGAGCCGCTCCCCACGGGTCAGCCGCGCCTTCCGCTTCCGCGCGGGATCATACGAGAAGAGGTCCGATTTCGATTGCATCTCCCAGCGCAGGTTCGGCAAGGTCTCGCTCCAGACGGCCTTGCCGAGGCCCGCCGAATAGCGCGGGATGCTGGCCGATTCGGCGTAGGGACGCCCGTCGAGGGTCCGGGGGTATTGCATGCTGCTCGTGGCGGAGATCAGCCGCCCGTCGGCGAAGAAGCTGCCGCGGTAAGACGTGAACTTGCGCGGGGTTGTGCTGACCGGCTCGGAGGGCATGAACGGTCCGCGGGCGTCCGCTTCGGCGGTCCAGGTCATCCGGAAATCGTTCGTGATTCCCCGGAAGGCGTCCTTGAACGGCATTCCGGCGACCGCCCTGGCGGTCTTGTTCATCACGCCGAACGGGAAGAAGCGCCCCTTGGCGAGGAGCGTCTGGTAGTACTTTTTCGCGAAGGCGGGCTCGCCGTACGTGTGTTCCATGCCGCCGACGAGCAGGTAGCCCGCCCGGTAGTAGTCCGGCGTGTAGCGCTTGATGGACCCGTAGCGCCAGCGGTAGTAATTGCGCAGGTCGCCGTTGTCGAAGGCCATCCGCAGATAATCCAGGAAATCCGCGTCGTGGCCGCGTCCGCCGCGGTTCAGGGCCGTCTCCGCGTGGACCGCGTCCCCTTCGAAGAAGGCCGGGCCGCCGTAGACGGCGGACATCGCTCCGGTAAACATCTCGCCGAACAGGTAGTGGAACGGGCTGAAATAGCGTACCCGGTAGGGCTGCATCTGGGCGACGTGGCGGGATTCGTGGACGGCGAGCATCGTGATCCAGGGCATCGCCTCCGGGGCGTTCGCGTCCGGCGTCGTATAGAGCTCCATCCGGCGCGGCGCCCAGACGACCATCCCGTTGCCCCGGGTATAGAACGGGTGCAGGATGACGGGCATCGGGCGGCGGTAGGACTGGTTCGGGGCGAAACCGATGGTCCCGGCGACGGGGTCCCGGTAGAACTCCAGCCGGCGGGCGTATTCCCGCGCCAGGGAGTCGATGCCGGCGGGGTACACCAGGCGGAAATGGTCGGTTTTTATCTGGTGCCAGCGCGTGTACGCCGGCTCGTTTCCATAGTCCATGAACTGCGCCCGGGCCGCCGTTGCGGACAGCAGGACCAGGCAAATAATCAGTAGCGAGCGTCTCATCAAAACAAATCTATGAAAATTTTATTAATTTTGAAGGATTATTCAACCGATTAAAACCTATGAGCCTTGTTTTGCAGATTCTGACCCTGCTGGGATCCCTTGGAATGTTCCTTTACGGTATGTCGCTGATGAGCGGGGGACTGCAAAAGCTGGCGGGAGAGAAATTGCGGAGCTTCATGGCTTCGATGACGTCTTCCGCTTTCAAGCGGGTGCTGACCGGTATCGTCGTCACGGCCCTGGTCCAGTCCTCGACGGCGACGACCCTGATGCTCGTCAGCTTCGTAAACGCCGGCCTCCTGTCGCTCGTGAACGCCATCGGCGTGATCATGGGTGCCAACATCGGCACGACGGTGACCGCCTGGATCTTCGCCCTCTCCTTCGGCGAGGGCTCCTTCAGCCTCGGCGCGATCGCGGTCCCGCTGATGTTCTTCGCCTTCCTGATGTACTCGATGAAGAAGAGTTCGTACAAGAACGGCGGAGAATTCCTGATGGGTTTCGCCCTGCTCTTCCTGGGTCTCAGCACCCTCCGGGCGACCTCGACCCTCCTGCTTGACAACGAACCCGTCCGCATCTTCCTGTCGAACCTGACCGGCTTCGGCGTCGGATCGATCCTGATCTTCATGGTCGCCGGCGCGGCGATGACCCTGATGCTCCAGTCCTCCGCCGCGACGATGGCGATCACGATGGTCCTCGTCGCGAACGGCTACATCCCCTTCGAGATGGCCGCCGCGATGGTCCTGGGCGAGAACATCGGTACGACGATCACCTCGAACATCGCCGCCTCCGTCGCGAACGTCTCCGCGAAAAGGACCGCCCGCGCCCATATGCTCTTCAACCTCTTCGGCGTGACGTGGGTCTTCCTCCTCTTCCACCCGTTCCTGAACCTCGTCGGCAACATCGTCGAGCTCTTCGGCTTCCCCAACCCCGCCACGACGGACTTTGCGACCGCCGGCCCGGGCGTCAAGGAGCAGCTGGTCGCTTCGCTCCCGTTCTGCGTCGCGACCCTCCACACCCTCTTCAACGTGATCAACACGATGATCCTGATCTGGTTCGTCCCGACGATCGAGAAGGTGGTCTGCTGGCTCGTCCCGAACCCGCAGGGCGGCGAGGAGGTCTTCCGCCTCAAGTATATCTCCGGCGGTCCGCTGACGACCGCGGAACTCTCCCTGAACGAGGCGAAGCTGGAGATCGTCCACTTCGGCGAGGTCTGCTACAAGGGCTTCGGCTATGTGCGTGAAGCCATCATGGAGACCGACCCCGAGAAATTCGACGTTCTGAACGAGAAGCTGATCCGCTACGAGGACATCACCGACAAGATCGAATTCGAAATCGCCTCCTACCTCGGCGAAGTCTCGAAGGAAGAGATCAGTAGCCTCTCGACCAAGCGCATCAAGGGCATGTACCGCATCATCGGCGAGATGGAGAGCCTCGGCGACTCCGGCGAGGCCATCGGCCGGATGCTGCTGCGCGCCCGCCAGCACGGCAGCAAGTTCGACGCCGCCCTGCTGCGCAAGTTCGAGAAGATGCTCGACTGCGTCGATATGGCCTACAAGGCGATGCTCGAGAACCTCTCGAAGCCCTACGACGAGCTCAAGGACATCTCGAACGCCCAGCTCGCCGAAGACAGCATCAACGCCTACCGCAACACCCTCCGCGAGGAGCACATCGGCAGCATCGAAAAATCGAATTATAACTACCAGACCGGTGTCTTCTTCATGGACATCGTGAACGAGCTCGAGCGTGTCGGAGACTTCATCATCAACATCTCCCAGGCCCAGCTGCTGGAAAACACCGCATAACCATGGAAGGAATCAAGCTCTTTACGCTCACGAACGCCCGCGGGGCCAGCGTGACGCTCTCCAATCTCGGCGCGGGCATCGTCTCCGTCGTCGTCCCCGACCGGGACGGCGCGATGGGCGACGTCGTCCTCGGCTATGAGAATCCGGCCGACTTCCTCGCCGACGGCCCCTGCGCCGGCAAGATTCCCGGCCGATTCGCCAACCGCATCGCGAAGGGCAAGTTCACCCTCGACGGCCGGGAGTACTCCCTCCCGCTGAACGCCAGTTTCGGCAACCACCTCCACGGCGGTCCCGAAGGCTTCCAGAACAAGCTCTGGGAGGCCCGCGAGACCCCGGAAGGCGCGGTCGAGTTCCTCTACTTCTCCGAAGACGGCGAATCCGGCTATCCCGGCAACCTCAAGGTGGTCGCCCACTACGAGTGGAGCGACGACTGCGACCTCAAGCTCACGATCACGGCCCAGGCGGACAAGCCCACGGTCCTGAACCTGACGAACCACGCCTACTTCAACCTCGACGGCGAGGGCAGCGGCACCATCGAGGACCACATCCTCCGCCTCAACGCCTCCGAATACCTCCCGACCGGCGAGGACCTGGTCCCGCTCGGTCCGTTCGACCCCGTCGCCGGCACCCCGATGGATTTCGTGACCCCGAAGCCCATCGGCCGCGACCTGCATGCGGATTTCCCCGCCCTGAAGTACGGCAAGGGCTTCGACAACTGCTACCTGATCGACGGCTATGAGCCCGGCCAGCTGCAGGAAGCCGCGGAGCTCTGGTCCCCGAAGACCGGCCGCCTGCTGACCGTCACGACGACGCAGCCCGCGATCCAGGTCTATACCGGCAACTGGCTCTCCGGCTGCCCGCAGGGCAAGCACGGCCACGTCTACGGCGACTACGCCGGCGTCGCGCTCGAGTGCCAGCACCTCCCGGACAGCCCGAACCACCCGGACTACCCTTCGACGGTCCTCCGCCCGGGCGAAGTCTTCGAGGAAGCCATCATCTTTTCGTTCACCACCAAGGACTAGCCGGATGAAACAGTACCTGGACCTGCTTCGCCGCATCCGCGAGACCGGGGTGCAGAAGACCGACCGCACGGGCGTCGGCACGCTGAGCGTCTTCGGCTCCCAGAGCCGCTATGACCTCGCCGCCGGCTTCCCGCTCCTCACGACGAAAAAAGTCCACCTCAAGTCCATCATCTACGAGCTCCTCTGGTTCATCGCCGGCGACACCAACATCCGGTACCTCAAGGACCACGGCGTCTCGATCTGGGACGAGTGGGCCGACGAAAACGGCGACCTGGGGCCCGTCTACGGCCACCAGTGGCGCAGCTGGCCGACCCCGGAGGGAAAGACGATCGACCAGCTCTCGAACGTGGTCGACCAGATCCGCAACCACCCCGATTCCCGGCGCATGCTCGTCAGCGCCTGGAACGTCGGCGAGGTGGAAAGGATGGCCCTGCCGCCCTGCCACTGCCTGTTCCAGTTCTATGTGGCGGAAGGCAAGCTCTCCTGCCAGCTCTACCAGCGCAGCGCCGACACCTTCCTCGGCGTCCCGTTCAACATCGCCTCCTATGCGCTCCTCACGATGATGATCGCGCAGGTCTGCGGCCTGCAGCCGGGCGAATTCATCCACACGACCGGAGACACCCACCTCTACCTGAACCACCTCGAACAGGCCGACCTGCAGCTCAGCCGCACGCCGCGCCCGCTCCCGGTGATGAAGATCAATCCGGACGTGAAGAGCATCTTTGATTTCCAATATGAGGACTTCGAACTTGTCGGGTACGACCCGTGGCCGGCGATCAAAGCTCCTGTAGCGGTATAGATTATGGAAAAATGTCTGATCGTGGCCGTGGCGGACAACCGCGGCATCGGCGTGAAGGGTGACTTGCCCTGGCACCTGTCCGAGGACCTGAAATACTTCAAGCGGATGACGGTCGGTTGCCCGGTCATCATGGGCCGCACGACGTATTTCTCGCTGCCCTTCCGCCCGCTCAAGGGCCGGAAGAACATCGTCCTCAACCTCGGCGGGGACCCGATTCCCGAAGTGACCACGGTCAATTCCTTCGAAGAGGCGTTCGCGGCCGCGGAGCCTTCCCCGCGCTGCTTCATCATGGGTGGCGCCTCCGTGTACCGGGCCGCCATCAATCTGATGGACAAGCTCTACATCACGCACGTCCACACCGTCGTCGCGGATGCGGACGTCTTCTTCCCGGAAATCGACAGCAACCTGTGGGAGGTGGAAGCCGCCTCGCCGACCCGTCGCGACGACGGGACCGGACTGGAATATGAATTCGTAGTGTATAAAAGAAGGTTATGGAATCCAACAGAGAAGTCTTTGGAAGCAATCTGATGGCCATCTTCGCCCTCGCCGGTTCGGCGATCGGGCTGGGCAACATCTGGCGCTTCCCCTACATGGTGGGCCAGCACGGCGGTGCCGCGTTCATCATCGTCTACATCGTCTGCACCCTGTTTTTCTCCCTGCCGATTTTCTACTGTGAATCGCTGATCGGGCGGAAGACGGGCCAGAGCACCATCGGCGCGATGCGCCAGCTGGCGCCCGGCTCCCGCTGGGCGCTGATCGGGATCTTTACCGTCCTCGGCCCGCTGCTGATCACCTCTTTCTACAGCGTGGTCGGCGGTTGGTCCTTCGCCTACCTGCTGCGCTCCTGCTTCTCCTCCTTCGGCGCGATGAGCCACGCGGAGATCGGTTCGATGTTCGCGCAGTTTACCGGCTCCGTCTGGGGTCCGGTCCTCGCCCATACCGCGTTCCTGCTCGCCTCGGCCGTCATCATCAGCGCCGGCGTCCGGCGCGGCATCGAGGCCTTCACGAAGTACACCCTGCCGCCGCTGATGCTGCTGATGGTCCTGCTGATGGCCTATTCCGTCTCGCTGCCGGGGGCCCGCACGGGCGTCGAGTACCTGGTGAAGCCGGACTTTTCCCGGCTCGACGCCGGCGCCATCGCCGCCGCGATGGGCCAGTCCTTCTTCTCGCTGTCGCTGGGTATCGGCACGGTGCTGACCTACGCCTCCTACATGGGAAAGAAGGACAACATCGTCTCTACGGGCGCCTGGACGGCCGTCTTTGACCTGGGCTTCGCGCTGATCGCCGGCTTCGTCGTGATGCCGGCCGTCTTCGCGGCCGGGCTGGAGCCGCAGGCCGGCCCCGGCCTCGTCTTCGAGACCCTGCCGTTCATTTTCGCCGACATGGGCGCCTCCGCGCCGCTGCTGAGCAAGGTCGTGACGATTACCTTTTTCCTGTCCGTCCTGCTGGCGGCGCTGACCTCCGAGATTTCGATGTACGAGGTCTGCACGGCCTACCTGGTCGAGGAGCGCGGGATGGCCCGCAAGAAGGCGACCCTGCTGGTCTTCTTCGTCGCCTGGACCATCGGCGTCGCCTGCGCCGTGTTCACCAAGGTCTTCAGTTTCTGCGACTTCGTTTCGTCGAACATCCTGATGACCCTGGGTGCGCTGGCGTTCTCGCTCTTCGTCGGCTGGCGGATGAAGAAAGCCGCCGTGGAAGCGGAGCTTACCAACGACGGCTCTCTGCCCGGAAACCGGACCGTTTTCAAGGTGTTCTATTTCCTGACCCGGTACATCGTCCCGGTCGGAATCGCGATCATCTTCCTTTCCAACTTTATTTCTTTGTAAAGACCGCGACCCAGCCGCCGCCGGAGGCCATGTGGATGGACATCGACTTCGGGGAGGCGAGCGTCTGCCGGTCGATCGCGAAGTCCCGCGCCGCCTTGTCGGCGTTCGGGCCGTCGCGGTAGACGGTGACGCTGTAGGTGCCCGCCGGCAGGAAGCTGAGGTCCAGCTCCAGGTCGCGGCGGCTCCAGTCGGTCATCGCGCCGACGTACCAGGTGTCGCCCTTGCGGCGGGCCGTCGCGATATAGTCGCCGACCTTGCCGTCCAGCACGCGGGTCTCATCCCAGGTCGTGGGAATCTTGGCGATGTATTCGGTGCACTCCGGCTCCGCGAGGTAGTTCGAAGGGGAGTCGCAGAGCATCGAGAAGGGGGAGTCGAAGACCACGAACTCGGCGAGCTGGCGGCAGCGGGTGCCCTGGCTCATCGGCTCGCTGTTGACGGGGCGGTAGTTGCTGCGGGAAGCATTGCGCATCGCGCCCTGCGTGTAGTCGAAAGGACCGGCCAGCATCCGGATGAAGGGGATCGTGACGTCGTATTCGACCTGGTTCACGGTCGCGGCGGACCACTTCATCTGCTCCAGGCCGTGGACGCCCTCGTAGTTGATCACGTTCGGATAGGTCCGGTGGAGGCCCGTCGGCTTGTAGGCGCCGTGGAAGTCCACGAACATGTGGTACTTCGCGGCGGTCTGCGCGGCGCGGACGTAGAAGTTCACGATCGGCTGGTCGTCGCGGTCCATGAAGTCGATCTTGAAGCCCTTGACGCCCATTTCCGCATAGTGGCGGCAGACGTTCTCCATGTCGCGGTTGAAGGCCCAGTAGCCGGCCCAGAGGACGATGCCGACGCCCTTGGAGGCCGCGTAGGAGGTGATTTCCCGCAGGTCGATCTCCGGGACGACCTGCATCAGGTCGGCGGCGCGGTTGACGGACCAGCCTTCGTCCAGGATGACGTATTCGATGCCGGACTTCGCCGCGAAATCGATGTAGTACTTATAGGTCTCGGTGTTGATGCCGGCCTTGAAATCGACGCCGTAGAGGTTCCAGTCGTTCCACCAGTCCCAGGCGACCTTGCCGGGCCGGATCCAGCTCCAGTCGGCCTTCTCGTCCGCCGGGGTGGCGAGCAGGTAGACGAGGTCGTTGTCCGCGAGCGCCTTGTCCTCCTTCGCGACGGCGATCACGCGCCAGGGGAACTTCTCGCCCGCGCCGGCCTTCGCGATGTAGTCCTTGCGCGTCTGGACCTCGCCCTGGAGCATGTTGTGGCCGCCCTGGGTCACCTTGTCCGGATACGGGGCGAAGACGCCGCCCAGGCAGGTCGAGGCGTTGCCGTTGTAGAGGTACATGCCCGGATAGTTGAGGAGGTCGGCTTCCGTGATGCAGACCTTCCAGCCGCCGGCGTCGACGAGCAGCGGGAGGAACGCCAGGCGGTCCCGGTTCCACTCGCTGATCTTGTGGACGGCGTAGGTGTTCTCGAAGGAGTTGTAGAACTGGCTTTCTAGGGTCTCCGTGTGCTGGGTCACGTACGGGACGTACAGGTTCCAGTCCTGCGGGAAGAGGAATTCCGCTTTTTCGGAGCGGACCGTGAAGTCCGCCTTGCTGCGGGAGACGAAGCGGTACGCGACGCCCGAGTCATAGGCGCGGAAGTACAGGACGAAGTCCTTGAAGGTCAGCGCGAGCTCGTTGTAGCAGTCGCGCACTTCGGCCTTCTTGTAGACGACCGTCTTCACGGTCCGGTCGGTCTTCGTCGTCACGGCCTTCGACGGCTTCGCGGCGCCGCCGTAGACGGTCCCGTCAGAAAGGGTCATCGCGATCTCCGAGGGGGCGATGAGGCAGACGCCTTCCGCGGAGACGGCGTAGGAGAGGTTCTCCCCGGTATAGACTTTGACGACCAGTTTCCCGTCGGGGGAGGAGAGGGAATACTGTTTCGGGGCGGCGGTGGCGGCGAGGGCCAGCGCGCCGAGGCACAGGGCGAGGATCAGTTTTTTCATGGGCGTTTATAATCCAAGTTCTTTCTTCATGTTGCGGAGCAGGTCGAAGGCCTGCAGGGGGGTCATGTTGTTGAGGTCGGCGGCCTTGAGCTCGTCGCGGAGGGCGGAGAGCGTCGGGTCGTCGAGCTGGAAGAAGGACAGCTGGAGGCCTTCGTCCGCGCGGGCGGCGGCGGGAGCCTTCGTCCCCTCGCGCTCGAGGGCGCGGAGCGTCCGCTCGGCGGCGTCGATGACCTCCGGCGGCATTCCGGCGAGGCGGGCGACGTGGATGCCGAAGCTGTGGGCGACGCCGCCCTCCCGGAGCTTGCGCAGGAAGATGACCTGCTTTCCGGCTTCCTTGACGGCGATGTGGTAGTTCTTCACGCGCGGGAACAGGCCTTCGAGGTCGTTCAGCTCGTGGTAGTGGGTCGCGAAGAGGGTCTTGGCGCCGTGGCCGTGCTCGTGGATGTACTCGACGAGGGCGCGGGCGATCGACATGCCGTCGTAGGTCGAGGTTCCGCGGCCGATTTCGTCGAGCAGGACGAGCGAGCGGGCGGAGAGGTTGTGCATGATCATCGAGGTCTCCAGCATCTCGACCATAAAGGTCGATTCGCCGCGGGAGATGTTGTCGGTCGCGCCGACGCGGGTGAAGAGCTTGTCGAACCAGCCGATCCGGGCGGCGGAGGCGGGCACGAAGCAGCCGGTCTGGGCCATCAGGACGATCAGGGCCGTCTGGCGCAGCAGGGCGGACTTGCCGGCCATGTTCGGGCCGGTCAGGATGATGATCTGCTGTTTTTTATCGTCGAGGAAGATGTCGTTCGGGACGTACTCCTCGCCGGGGGCCATCAGCGTCTCGATGACGGGGTGGCGGCCGTCGCGGATGTCGAGGGAGAGGCCCTCGTCCATCTCCGGGCGGCAGTAGTTCCGCTCCCGGGCGAGCAGCGCGAAGTCCGCGAGGACGTCGAGGCGCGCGAGGATGCGGCAGTTCTGCTGGATCCGGGCGATGTTGCCGCGGATCCGCTCGACGAGGTCGGCGTAGATCCGGCTCTCGAGCGCGGCGATCCGCTCCTCCGCGCCGAAGATCTTCTCTTCGTATTGCTTGAGTTCTTCGGTGATGTAGCGTTCCGCGCTGACGAGGGTCTGCTTCCGGATCCACTCCGGGGGGACCTTGTCCTTGAAGGTGTTGCGGACTTCGAGGTAGTAGCCGAAGACGTTGTTGTAGCTGATTTTCAGGGAGCTGATGCCGGTCCGCTCGCTCTCGCGCCGCTGCATCTCGAGCAGATAGTCCTTCCCGCCGCGGGAGATGTCGCGGTACTCGTCGAGCTCCGCGCTGACGCCGGGGGCGATCACGTCGCCCTTGCCCAGCGCCGAGGCCGGGTCCGGCAGCATGATGCGGCGGATTTCGCCGAGCAGGTCCTCGCAGCCGTCCAGCCCGCCGGCGAGGCGGTCCAGCGCCTCGACGCCCTCGCCGCCGCAGAGGGCCGCGACCGGCCCGGCCTGTTCCAGGCTGCGGGCCAGCTGCACGACCTCGCGAGGGGCGATCTTCCCGGCGGCGGCGCGCGCAAGGATGCGCTCCAGGTCGCCGACCTTGCCGAGCGCGTCGCGCAGGCCCGCGAGCGTGTCTTCGTTGTCCTTCAGGAAGCCGACGCAGTCGAAGCGGTCCCGCAGCTCGGCGAGGTCCAGCGAGGGCATCGCGAGCCAGCTGCGCAGCAGGCGCGAGCCCAGCGGCGAGGCGCAGCGGTCGAGCACGTCGATGAGCGCGACGCCGTCCGACCCGCCCGCGGCGGGATGGAAGATCTCCAGGTTCCGGAAGGTGAACTTGTCCATCCAGACGAACTTTCCCTCGTCGATGCGGCCCAGGGAGCAGATGTTCCGCAGGCCGGCGTGCTGCGTCTGCTCCAGGTAGACGAGCAGCGCCCCCGCGGAGCAGACGCCCAGCGGCAGCGTCTCGACGGCGAAGCCCTTCAGCGAGCTGACCTCCAGCTGCCGGCAGAGCTTTTCGACGGCGGCCTCATACACGAAAGCCCATTCGTCCAGCGCGGTCACATAGAAATTGCCGAAGCGCTCCTTCACCCCTTTCTCGTAGCCCCGCTGCAGGATCAGCTCCTTCGGCGCAAGCGAGGAAAGGAGCGTTCCGATGTAGTCCAGCGAGCCCTGCGCGATCCGGAATTCCCCGGTCGAGACATCCAGGAACGCGGCGCCGCAGCGGTCCTTCTCGAAGGTCAGGCCGGCGAGGAAGTTGTTCTCGCGGCAGTCCAGCAGCTGGTCGGAGAAGGCGATGCCGGGGGTCACGATTTCCGTGACGCCCCGCTTCACGAGCTTGCGGCCCGCGAGCGCCGGGTCCTCGAGCTGGTCGCAGACGGCGGCCTTGTAACCCGCACGCACGAGCTTCGGCAGATAGACGTCGATGGCGTGGTACGGGAATCCCGCCATCGGGATGTCCCCCTTCTCGCCGTTGCTGCGCCGCGTCAGCAGGATCCCGAGGACCTTGCTCGCGAGGAGCGCGTCGTCGCCGTAGGTTTCGTAGAAGTCCCCGACCCGGTAGAGGAGCACCGTATCCGGATACTTCGCCTTGACGGCAAAGAATTGCCGCAGGAGGGGGGTGTCTTCGGTTTTTGCGTGGGTCATAAGACAAAGTTAAGGAAAAAATGCATTTTAAGATTATATTTGTAAGACTGAAACATAAACCTTTCCCGTATGAAAAGACTCCTGATTCTGACCGCGGTCCTGCTTCCCCTTTGCGCAGGCATGCTCTCCGCCCAGCCGAAGCGCTCCGAGCGGGCGGCGGCTCTGCTGCGCGAAGACAACACCCGCGCCGGAAACAATACGAATTCCTACGAGTTCCACCCGATCGTCGAAACGCCCGCCCCGAAAGGCTTCAAGCCGGTCTATGTCAGCCATTACGGCCGCCACGGCTCCCGCTCGAACTGGGGCGACACCGCCTACAAGGCCGTCATCGACGTGCTGTCCCAGGCGAAGGAAGCCGGCCTGCTGACCGCGGGCGGCGATTCCCTGCTCAATGAAGTGACCCGCGTGCTCGAAGGCTACGACGGGATGGACGGCCGCCTGACCCAGCGCGGCGTGCGCGAGCACGGCCTGCTGGCGGAGCGCCTCTACGACCGCTACCCGGCGGTCTTCAAGGGCGACCGCCGCGTCCGCGCGATGTCCAGCACCTCCCAGCGCTGCATCATCAGCATGAACGCCTTCACCGTCTCCCTCGGCAAGAAAAACCCGGCCCTGCAGTTCCGCCTCGACACCGGCGAGAAATTCATGAGCTACATCAGCTACACGCCGAACTACCAGCAGCTCACGGCCGGCACCGCGGACATCATCCGCCAGGCCTGGGAAGGCGTGCAGCACGACACGACCTATGTCCTCCGCCGCCTCTTCACGGACCCGGTGGCGGCCCACCGCTTCTTCCGGAGCGCCGACGCCCTCCAGTGGAACATCATGTCCGCCGCGGAGATCGCCGAGGACTTCGACATCGAGGAGAACCTCTACCGCTTCGTCCCGTTCGACCTGATCTATGAGAAATGGTCCCGCAGCAACATGAGCCTGTACCTCCAGCACTGCAATTCCGTCGAGTTCGGGGAGAAGCGCGTCCCGCTCGCGCGCTCCCTGGTCCAGGATTTCGTCGACAAGGCGGATGAGGCGCTCGCCGACGGTACCATCGCCGCGGACCTGCGCTTCGGCCACGACTATCCGATCATGACCCTGGCCGCCTACTTCGGCGTCGAGGGCGTGGGTGACAAGCTCAGCGCGGACGAGATCGACGACAACTGGTTCGGCTTCCAGAACATCTGCATGGCCAGCAACCTCCAGCTCGTCTTCTACCGGAACGCCGCCGGCGAAACGCTCGTGAAGTTCTTCTACAACGAACAGGAGCGGCTCCTGCGCGGCCTCGCGCCGTATACCGGTCCGTATTACCTCTGGGATACCGTCAAGGCGAACCTCCAGGGCTATCTGCGGTAGTTTCCCATGAACCGCGTACTGATCATCACCTATTACTGGCCGCCGACCGGCGGCTCCGGGGTCCAGCGCTGGGTCAAGTTCTCCAAGTACCTTCCCGCGATGGGCTGGCAGCCGGTCGTCTATACCCCGGAGAATCCGGAGATGCTGGTCCGGGACGACTCGCTCCTGTCGGACATCCCGCCGGAGGCGGAGATCGTCAAGCGCCGCATCGTCGAGCCGTACGGCCTCTACCGCCGCCTGGTCGGCGCGGGCGCCGCGGGCTCGGAGAAAAACGAGATCAATCCGCTGAATTCCGGGGAGAAGAACTGGAAGCAGAAGCTCTCGCTGTTTATCCGGAGCCATTTCTTCGTGCCGGATCCGCGGGTCGGATGGGTGCGCCCCTCCGTCCGTTTCCTGAAGAAATACCTGAAGGAGCATCCCGTCGACGTGATTGTCAGCACGGGGCCGCCCCACTCGATGCACCTGATCGGCAAGGGCGTCTCCGAGGCGACCGGGATTCCGTGGATTGCGGATTTCCGGGACCCGTGGACGCGGGTGTTCTATTTCAAGAACCTGGAACTGTCCCCGAAGGCGGCGCTCAGGCACAGCCGCCTGGAGCAGGAAGTGCTCGACAAGGCGCGGGCGGTCATCGCCGTGACCCCGCTGGTCCAGAAAGACTTCCAGATGTGCACCGGGACGCAGGTGGAGATGATTACCAACGGGTTCGACGAGGATGACTTCGATGCCGTGGCGGCCGCGCCGGACGGGTATTTCAACCTGACCCATACCGGCCTGTTCGCCTCGGACGGCATCCCGACGGCGCTCTGGAAGGTGCTTTCGCAGATGAGCTCCGCGGACAGCGATTTCGCCGAGCAGCTCCGCATCCGCCTGGCCGGCAAGGTCGACCGGGAGGTGCTGGAGTCGCTGAAGACCTACGGCCTCGCCGGGAACGTCGTGAACCTGGGCTACCTGGACCACAAGGACGCCGTGCGCGAGCAGAAGAGCGCCTCGCTGCTGCTCCTGCCGCTGCGCAAGGATCCGGAATACCGCAAGACCCTCCCGGGCAAGATCTTCGAATACCTGGCCGCCGACCGGCCGGTGCTCGGCATCGGCCAGGAGGACGGCGTCGCCGCACAGGTCCTGAAAGACACGGGCGCGGGCGAAATGTTCGACTGGGAGAACGAGGCCGGCATCGCCGCGGTCATCAACCGCGCGTGGATGCGCCACAAGACGGGCGCGTTCGCCTTCCACACGGCCGGCAGGGACGGCTACGCGCGGCGGATCCTGACCGCGCGCCTCGTCGACCTGCTGGAGAAAATCAAGTGAAGATGAAGAAGAAAATCCTGTACTGCCTGGGCGCGGTCCTGTTTTTCCTGGTGCTCGCCTATGCCTTCGTGCCGCAGGTGCTGAGCGGCAAGATCGTGAACCAGAGCGACATCTCCGGCTACGTCGGGATGTCCCACGAGATGAATACCTGGAACGCCGCGCACCCGGACGACCCGACGTCGTGGACGGATTCGATGTTCGGCGGCATGCCGACGACGACGATCTCCGCGCCGCGCCAGGGGGACTGGACGCAGCCGATCTACGACTTCCTGCTGACCGGGCGCCGGCCGGCGACCTACCTGTTCCTTTCGCTGCTGGGCGCGTTCCTGCTGATGCTTTCGCTCGGCGTGGACGGGCTGCTGGCCGTGGGCGGCGCGATCGCCGTGACCTTCTGCTCCTACAATTTCCAGATCATCCAGGTCGGCCACAACACGAAGATGCAGGCCATCGCCTTCATGCCCTGGGTCCTCGCTGCGCTGGTCTATACCTACCGGACCATCGAGCGGAAGAAATACTTCCCGAAGGCGCTGCTGGGTGCCGTGCTCTTCGCCTTCGCGCTGAGCTTCCAGATCAAGGCGAACCACCAGCAGATTACGTATTACCTGGCGCTGATGGTGCTGCTGTATGCGCTGGTCTATCTGGTCTGGCTGCTGGCTTCGCCGGAGCGCCGGCCGCTGCTGGGCCGCTTCTTCGCGGCCTCGGCGCTGCTGCTGGTGCTGGGCATCGCCGGCATCGCGACCAACGCGAACAAGCTCGTTCCGATCTACAAGTACACGCCCCATTCGATGCGCGGCGGGTCGGAACTCGCTGCGGCGGGGGATGGCGCCGCGGGCCTGGAGATGGACTATGCGACGGCGTGGTCCTACGGCTGGGAGGAACTGCCGAACCTGCTGATCCCGAACTTCAACGGCGGATCGTCGGCGCAGGCGGTCGGGCGGGATTCCGAGACCTACAAACTGCTGAAGGACGCCGGGCAGCAGAACCTGGAGCAGGTGCGGAAGAACCTGCCGATGTACTGGGGGCCGCAACCGTTCACGGCGGGGCCGATGTACATGGGCGCAATCACGGTCTTCCTGTTCGTGCTGGGACTCGGGCTCTGCCGCGGGAAGGAGAAATGGTGGATCGTGGTCTGCACGGTCCTGGCGGTGCTGCTCGGGCTGGGCAGCCACCTGATCGGCTTCACGATATTCTGGTACGACCACGTACCGTTCTACAATAAGTTCCGGACGGTTTCGATGGCGCTGGTGGTGCTGCAGGTCAGCCTGCCGGTGCTGGCGTTCCTGGCGCTGAACCGCTTCGTGCACGAGGAGACGGACCCGAAGCGGCTGCTCCGCTGCGAGTTCGTCGCGTTCCTCGTGACGGGCGGTTTCTGCTTCCTGTGCTGGCTGGTGCCGGCGATTGCGGGGAACTTCCAGGGCGCGGCGGACGCCGGGCAGCCGGACGTGCTCCGGGAGGCGCTCGCCGCCGACCGCCGCACGCTGCTGCGCGACGACGCCCTCCGCTCGCTGCTCCTGATTTTCGGCGCCGTGGCGCTCCTCCGCTGGGGATCGATGGTCCCGAAAGATGCGAAGGAGACGTTCCGGACGCAGCCTCAGGCGCGCGTCGCGCGCCGGCGGACCGCGGCCCTCGGCGTCTGCTTCCTGATCCTCGCGGACCTGTTCATGGCCGGCCACCGCTACCTCGGCGCGGACGACTTTGTCTCGCCGCGCGGCTTCGACGCGCAGTTCGACAAACGTCCGGTCGACGAGGCCATCCTCGCGGACCCGGACCCGTCGTACCGCGTCCTGGACCTGACGGTCAATGTCTTCAATGATTCGCACCCGTCCTACTGGCACAAGAACATCGGCGGCTATTCGCCGGCGAAGCTGCGCCGCTACCAGGATGTGATCGAGACCTACCTGACGCCGGAAATCAATGCGCTCTACCGGGCGCTGAACGGGGCGCAGACCCTCGGCGAGTTCGAGGCGGCGCTGCCGGACACGCCGGTGCTCTCCGCGCTGAACTGCCGCTACATCATCGTCGGCGGGGACATCGCGCCCGCTGTGAATCCCGCGGCGTTCGGGACGGCCTGGTTTATCGCCGGGCGGCCGAGCTACGCTTCTCCGCAGGAGGAATTCGCCGCGCTGGGTGCGGTCGCGGAGCAGCGGATCGATGCCGGCGGCGACGAGATCGAGCTGGTTTCCTATGCGCCGAACGAGCTGCACTACCGCATCCGGACTTCGCAGCCGCGCTCGGCGGTGTTCAGCGAGATCTATTATCCGGAGGGCTGGGTCGCGCGGCTGGAGGACGGCAGCGAAGTGGAACTGTACAGCGTGGACTGGATCCTGCGCGGCGCGGACCTGCCGGCGGGCTCCCACGAGCTGGTGATGCGCTTCGAGCCGAAGTCCGTGTCGGGCAGCGCTGCCGTTTCGCGGGCCAGTTCGGTCCTGCTGATCCTGTTGCTGCTGGGTTCGGCGGCGCTGGTGGTGCTGGAGGAACGCAAAAGGATGTAGGATGGAAGTTAGGGCGAAAAAGGCGCTGGGACAGCATTTCCTGGTGGACCAGGGCGTGGCGAAGGCGATCGTGGATGCGCTGGGGGCGGATTCCCCGGTGCGGGACGTGCTGGAGATCGGGCCCGGGATGGGGGTGCTGACGCAGTATCTGCTGCCGCGGGAGGATATCGACCTGCGGCTGGTCGAGATCGACCCGGAGTCGGTCGGGTACCTGCTGACCCATTTCGCGGGGATGCAGGGAAAGCTCGTCGAGGGGGATTACCTGCGGCTCAACATGGCCCGGTTCTTCCCGGGGCCCTACCGCATCATCGGCAATTTCCCGTACAACATTTCTTCCCAGATTTTCTTCAAGATCCTGGAGGACAAGGACCGGGTGCCGGAGGTGGTCTGCATGATCCAGAAAGAGGTCGCGGACCGCATCGCGGAAGGCCCGGGGTCGAAGGTGTACGGCATCCTCTCGGTGCTGCTTCAGGCATGGTATGACATCGAGTTCCTGTTTTCGGTGAAGCCGGGCGCGTTCGCTCCGCCGCCGAAGGTCAATTCCGCCGTGATCCGGCTGCGCCGGAACGGCCGGGAAGCGCTCGGCTGCGACGAGAAGCTCTTCAAGACCGTCGTGAAGACCGCCTTCAACCAGCGTCGCAAAACGCTCCGCAACGCCCTGAAGCCCCTCCTCCCCGACGGCTTCGACGCCTCCGCCCCCGTCTTCGACCTTCGCGCCGAACGCCTCGGCGTCGACGACTTCGTCTCCCTCACCAACCTTCTCTCGGCCTAATCCCTCCCCGGCCTGCCCGGCGCGCCTGCTCGGCTCCTCCGTGCTCGGCGCCCCCTCTCGCCCCCCCCTTGCTCGGCGTCCCCTTCCGCCCTCTCTGCCCGGCGCCCAAAGGAGACTGTTGTTGCCGGAACCCTTCGCTGTCTTCGACAGCTCGTCCCTCCCACTGCGCTTCGCTTGCGGGCCCCTCCCGCT
>JAFRVZ010000069.1 GCA_017438265.1 Bacteroidales bacterium | reverse complement strand
GTCGCCGGTTCGAATCCGACTATCTCCACAAAAAAGGCTTCCGACGTGTGTCGGGAGCCTTTTTTGTGGAGATATGCCGACGCGTGAGCGCGCCGGCATACCTCTACCATCCCCCTGCACCCCCAGGGGAGAAGGGGAAGGTTCCCCTTCCGCTGCTCCGCAGCTATCCCCTCTGTCGTCCGCTCCGCGGCCTCCTTTTTTCTGCTTTTTTTCGATTCGAAAAAAACATTTCTGTAGAATTACACGTTTCTTTCGGTGTTGAGAGCGGAAATGCGATATTATTGCAGACGGACTTTTAAATGCCGTCGTTATGAATCGTATATTACTTAGCCCTGAACAGCGGGAGCGCTATTTTGCGATGATGGACAAGTACAGCCGCATCCGGTGCCTGTCCCGCGAGGAGAAGGAGGACCTGATCCTCCGGATTACTACTTCCGAGTATATCGACTTGATGTGCGACTGGGCCTTCAAACACGTGTTTGGCCATAATAAGGACTATCTGATGATGCTCCTGAATGATTTCTTGCCGGTGAGGATTGTCGGAATCGACGAGATACAGTATGATCCTAACGAGGTGGATACGTTCAAGGGGGATGACAAGCAGGTGATAATGGATGTGCTTTGCCATACGGAGACGGAGCACATTATCGTGGAGATGCAGAAGTCCATGAATAATGAGTTCCGGAACCGGATGGTGTATTATGGCGGGTGTATGATATCCCGGCAACTCAGATCCGGGGATTCGTACGATAAGTTGAAACCCGTGTATGTCGTCTGTTTTATGAATTTCCGCCTGCTTCACCAGACGGACCAGTTGGTGTACCGGTATCAGTTGCGCGAGCAGGATTCGAACGAACTGTATGGGGACCAGCTGGCGGTGTACCTGTGTGAGCTGCCGCGTTTTGTGAAAGAGAGTGACCGTCCGTTGAATCCGATTGAAGAATGGTTTGAATTATTGCAAAACATGAGTAGATTTGTGGGACGTCCGGAGAGTGTGAGCCGGCGGTTCGATTCTATTTTGGAAGATTGCCGCCAGGTTCGCCTGGATGCTTTGGAGCAGGAACAATACTTTAATGCCATGATATCCGAACACGAAGAACAGAGCATCGCTGCCGCCTATAAGGAGATGGGCTTCCATGAAGGTCTTGAGAAGGGCCTTGAGAAAGGTCGTGCGGAAGGGATTGCGGCGGGGAAGGTTGAGATGGCCAGGGCCTTGAAAGAAATGGGATTTCCGGTCGCGGATATTTGTGCGGCGTCCGGGCTGAATGAGGAGGTTGTTGCTGCGCTCGGGGCCGCTGCAACCGTGTAATCTCATCCCACGCCTGATATCGGTGCAGGATTCAGGCCGATTTCTTGCACCTGCGGTGGGGGAAATTCTACTACTTATTGACTGACGAAGAATCAACCATTCTGGAATCGTTTTTACTTAAAGTTCGTTTTTTGCCATCATTGTTATGAGAATTCTTGTGTCCTTGGCATTAGTTTTATGTGCATCTGTCAGCGGATTATCACAAACCAAATCAGTGAACCTGGAATTATTGGGTTCATCCGGTATGGCCGGAGTTAATTTCGATTCTCGGTTTTCCGGCAACTCGGGCTTTGGATATAGCGTAGGTCTTGGCTATGGTTATTCCAATGGAGGCTTTGATCTCCCGGAGACCAAGGGCAATGACGGCATTTCGCATGAAGTTGGGATTCCCGTTGAAGTGAACTATCTCTTTGGGCAAAAGAATAGCCATTTTGTTCTCGGCGCTGGTGCATACGCAGGCGCTCACATCAATGAAGCGCAATCAAAGCCGCAGTTCGCCTACTCTTTCTTTGGGGATGTTGCTTACCGCTATCAGAAGCCGACCGGGTTCACATTTGCAGTGGGGATCAAACCCAATATACGACGAGTATTCTGGCCTTATATCACTTTGGGTTATTCTTTTTAACGAATTTAGATTTTAGGCCAGCTAAATGGACTGGTATGGAGTTACGGGTGCTGGAAGCCCACGGCTATACCATCCTGAAATAATACAGAAAGGGCAGCAGGATTGTCTCTGGAAACGAAAAAAGACAAGCCGTGCGTGAGGGCGGCCAGATCCCCGTACTGCCTTCCGAAGAAGAGGCTGGTGGCCTTCCCAGCCGTACGCACGAAATGTCTTCTAAGAACAAAGATACAATAATACCGGAGATAACGAAGCATTCGGTAAAGAATAAGTAGATTTACTTCTTTGCAGAATCAATTCTATTTTTGTGTATCTAACGTAACCATAACACTATGAACATCCTGATTACCCTGCTCTTCGGAGCGACCGCCGGCTGGCTGCTGGGCCTCATCGGTGCCGGCGGCTCCTTCTGGTCCGAGTGGTACGGCCAGATCGTCAGCGCCGTCATCGGTGCCGTGGTCCTGCTGTGGATCTGGAACCAGATCAAGAAACTGCTCAAGTAGCTAAGCGATTTCCGAGATCAGGCGGAGCAGGGTTTCCTTGGCGTCGCCGAGTTCGAGATAGACGCCCTTGTCGCGGGTATAGATCGGGTTTTCGACGCCGGCGTAGCCCGGCTTGAGGTCGTAGTTGCAGACGATCACCTCCGGGGCTTCGTCGACGTTGAGGACGGGCATGCCGTAGATGGGCGTGCCTTCCGCGTTGCGGGCGGCGGGATTGAGGACGTCGTTGGCTCCGATGACCACGACGGCGTCCGTGTTCTTGAAGTCATCGTTGATGGCGTCCATCTCGTACAGCTTCTCGTAATCGACGTCGGCCTCGGCCAGCAGCACATTCATGTGGCCCGGCATACGGCCGGCGACCGGGTGGATGGCGTAGCGGACGCGGGCGCCGCGGCTCTCCAACTTGTCCGCCAACTGGCGGACCTGGTGCTGCGCCTGGGCCAGCGCCATGCCGTAACCGGGGACGATGATGACGTCCTTCGCGCGGGAAAGGACGGCGGCCGCCGTGGGTGCTTCCCCGGCGGGTGCGGCCGGAGCGGCATTCAGCTGGCCGTCCAGCACCTTGACGCGGGCTTCGAGGTCAGCGACCATCGCTTCCAGCGCTTTTATTCTCTTTTCTAAATCCATTATTCTTTGAACCAGTTCTTCGTTTTCAATGACGGGGGTCGGGGTGGACGGCTTCATCGTCCCGCCCGTGAGGATGCTCCTCAGTTTGCGGTTCATGGCCCGGCACATGATCTGGGTCAGCAGGAGCCCGGAGGCGCCGACGATGCCGCCGACCGCGACCAGGAACACGTCCCCGATGGCCATTCCGGCGATCGCGCCGGCCACGCCTGAAAGCGAGTTGAGGAGCGAAATGGTGATCGGCATGTCTGCTCCGCCGACGCGAAGCGAGAACCAGAGGCCGAAGAGCGAGGCAAACAGGAACGTGCCCACCACGCACACGGTCAGGCCCGTACCGGCAGCGAAGATGCCCGCCACTACAAAGCCGAGCGTGAGCACCAGGAACAGCAGCGTGCACAGCGCGTGCCTTTTCCAGACCACCGGCTTCTGCGGCAGGACCCGGTGGAGCTTGCCGGCGGCGATCAGGCTGCCGACCAGCGTCACCATACCCACCGCCACGGCCAGGAGCGCGGTAAAGCGGACAAAGGCGCCTTCCCCGTGGGTGGAGAGAAGGCCCACCAGTGCCGAAGCGCCGCCGCCCAGGCCGTTGAACAGGGCCACCGTCTGCGGCATCTGGATCATCTTGACCCGGGCGGCGAGGAGGCTGCCCGCCAGCGCGCCGATCAGGATGGAGACATAAATGGTCCAGACCGACACGACGCCGGCGAAGAGGAGCGTCGCGACGATGCCGCAAAGCATGGCCAGCGCCGACAGGAGATTGCCGGCGACGGCGGTCCTGACCTTGCTCATCATCGAAATCCCGGCGAGCACCAGCACCGCCAGGAGCGCACTTATGAGAATCTGCAATGCCGGCATGTCCTACTTCTTTTTCTTGTCGAACATCCGCAGCATCCGGTGCGTTACCCCGAAACCGCCGAATACGTTGACCGCGGCCAGCACGATGGCCAGGCCGCCGGCAATTTGGGAAAACACCCCCTCCCCGGCGAGGAACGCGACGCCGGTTGCCACGATGGCGCCGACGATGGTCACCCCGGAAAGGGCGTTCATCCCGGACATCAGCGGCGTATGCAGCAAACTGGGCACGGTCCGGATGATGAAGTATCCCACAACCGTGCTCAGAAGGAAGACTGCTACCAGAATCAGCGGGTGGATCATAAACCCATCGCTTCGCGTGCACCCTGGTGGACAAGCTCCCCGTCAATGCAGACCAGCGATTTCCGGACGATCTCATCGGTCCTGTCGAGGACGACCTTTCCGTCCTTGACCAGGTAGCTTACCAGGTTGTAGAGGTTGTTGGAGAACATCCAGGTGGAGCTGGTCGGAAGGAGTCCGGGGATGTTCTTCACGCCCATCAGCGTGACACCGTATTGGGTCTCGATGCCGCCCTTCGGGGTCAGCTCGCAGTTGCCGCCCTGGTCAATCGAGATATCCACGATGACGGAACCCTTCTTCATTCCCTTGACCATCTCTTCCGTGATGATGATCGGGGCGACCTTGCCGGGAATCAGCGCGGAGCAGAAGACGATGTCCATCTCCTGGATGGTCGCCTTCAGGGCTTCCTGTTCCTGGATGAGGACGTCCGCGGGCAGGCGGTTGGCGTAGCCGCCCTCGGCGACGGCGAGCTCGGCGGGAACGGTGGTATCCACCGTCCTGGCGCCCAGCGAGCCGGCGTTCTCGACCGCCATCGGGCGGATGTCGGCGGCGTACGTGATCGCGCCGAGGCGCTTCGCGGTGGCGAGCGCCTGCAGGCCCGCGACACCGACGCCGATGACCATCACCTTGGCCGGCTTGATCTGGCCGACGGCCGTGAACATCGGGGGAACGAAGGTGGTCATCAAGTTGGCCGCCATCAGGATGCCCTTGTAACCGGCGCAGGTGCTCATCGAGGTCAGCGCATCCATATTCTGGGCGCGGGAGATGCGCGGGATGCCATCCAGGGTGATGGCGGTCACGCCCTTCGCGGTGAGGTCTTTCACCATCTTGTGGTTCACGGGGGAGGCCGGGTGGATGAAGGTGATGAGGTACTGGCCCTTGTGCATCATATCCACCTCGTGTTTGCCCTTCGCCTCATTGAACAGGGGCTCCTTGACCTTCAGGATCAACTCCGCCCTGTCATAGATCTCCTGGGGGTCGGCGACCATTTGGGCGCCTTCCTTTACATAGTCCTCATCGTGGTAGAGGGCACCGTCGCCGGCGTGGCACTCGACGAGCACCTCAAAGCCGTCCTTGACAAATCTGCCGACCGTTTCCGGCGTTGCAGCTACACGAGCCTCGTCGTGCATGATTTCTTTGGGAATACCAATGACCATATCGTTTCAGTATTATTATGTAATTTCATCAAAAGCGACGTCTAAGTTATAAATTTAAAGCGTTCGTTGTTCTTTTTAATGAAATTTATTATCACTTTACCCGATAAGATCGCTTTGTCCCCATAACGCAAGTCGCAGCAACCGGGATGGTTGCTGCGACTGTTTGCATAATACTGTATGGGGACTACCAGCCGGAGACGGTGTTGAGGACGAAGTAGACGACGGCGTTGATGTGGCCGCCGTAGTTGCCCTCGTAGCGGGTGTAGGTGCCGGCGGTCGTGCCTTCGTGGATGCCGAGGCTTTCCAGGTAGGCTGTCATCGAGGCGAGGTTGGCGTAGGGGACGGTCTCGTCTTCCTTGGAGTGGAAGAGGAGGATCCGGGTATCGGCGGGCGGGGTCCAGCCGGAGACCAGGGAGTAGCTCCGGGCGACCGGGATGACGGCGTCATAGGCGGCGCCCGTGCCGGCGATCAGGCCTTCGTGGAGGATGTCGGCGATGGAGGCCGGGTGCTCCGGGTCCGGGCTGAGCAGGCTGCTGATCTGGGAGGTGGTGTATTGCTTGGAGAGGATCCAGTCCTGCCAGTGGGCGAGCAATTCCCCCTTGAAGAGTTGGTCGTAGGGGATGTTCAGCTGTTTCGTCTCGTTGATGCTGACCAGGGTCATGGGGACGAAGGCGAGGGAGTTGCGGAAGGTCCCGTCGGTATAGAGGTTCCAGGTCAGTTCGACGTCGAAGGGGCTGCCGCCGCACATCACTTTGTTGAAGCGGATGCCGAGTTCCGGATGCTCCGTGACATACTTAAGGTTGGCCATGGCGTTGAATCCGCCCTGCGAGTAGCCGAAGCTGTACAGGCGGTCCGGGATCGCGACGTTGCGGTCTTCCAGCAGCCGGACGGCGGCGAGGTAGGCGTCGATGCTGTTATGGGCGGTGTTTTCTGCGTCCAGGTAGCCCTGCGGGCGGTCTGCGGTGGCGCCGAAGCCGTAGTAGTCGGGCATCACGATGGCATAGTTCCGCCAGGCGAGGGCGCCCTCGAACTGGACCCGCATCGTGGGACATTCGCCGGCGGAGGCCATGGTGCCGTGGCTGGTCAGGGAGATGCCGGTCAGGGCTTTCGAGCCGTCCAGCGCAGATTCGGGGATGTAGATGAGGGCCGAGAGTTCCGCCGGGTTGCCCTGCGGGTCGACGGACGGGTAGGTGTAACTGATGGCCCGGACGGGGGTGTTGCGCTTGGGGAAGAGGGTCGGCAGGATGGTTTTGGCTGCCGAGAGGTCGTAGCCCGTCTCCTCCAGCAGGGTCTGCTGGTTGGGGTAGGTTTTTTCCGCGGTGACGGTGTATGCGTGGTTAAGCGGGGATGCCAGTCTGGCTTCGCCGTTTTCCAGGGTGACGGTGCAGCCGGGGTCGTCGGGGATGAACAGGGCGGCCGGGTCGGCGGAGGGGTTGAAGGCGGAGAAGCCGGAGGTGAAGATGCCGGCGCCGGCGGCGGATATGCCGATGCGGGTTTCTTCGCCGAAGGGGCCGGTCACGGTGATGCGCGTGCCGGCGGCCAGGTAGAGATTGGAGGGTGCGCCGTTTCCGTCGGTGTTGTCGGTCGCCACGAGGGTGCCGCTCAGGTTGAGGGCGCCTTCGTTGTAGACGGCGCCGCCGAGCGCGGCGGTGTTGCCGGAGAAGAGGATGTCCGTGAGGGTCAGCGTACCTTCATTGTAGATGGCGCCGCCCTGCTCCTCGCGGCCGTCCTTGAGCGTGCCGGGGCCGCTGAGGGTCAGCGACCGATCCTTGTCCACGAAGAACAGGCGCCCGGCGGGGCCGTCACCGGCGGCGCCCGCGATGGAATGGCCGCCCAGCTCGATGTGGAGGGTGCCGCTGACTTCGACGGCCTGCGCGCCGGTCATCCGGATGTCGGCGCCCAGGATGACTTTCGGGACGCCGGACTGGTTGGCGGCCAGCAGCTCGCTGTCACTGCTGACGACGCAGTCCATCGCCGCTTCGATCTCATAGTATTTCCCGCCCGCGAAGGTGGCGTCTTTCTTTTCAAAGGAACGGGGCGCGCCGTTGGGATCGACGGCACGCAGGCCTACGGAGGCGTTGCTGACCGCGGGGACGGCCACGTAGAGGACATCCGCCGCCGCTGCGGGGGTGATGGAGATTTCCGTCCCGCCGGCATGGAGCGTCAGGCGGGAGACGCCCCCGGAGACGGGCGAGCCGTCGCTTTCCCGGAGTGTCAGCTTGACGATGGCCTGCTGGCTGTTGAAAACGGCGCCGGATTCCTTGACGGCGATCTTGTCGCCGGCGTCAATGGCGTTGACGGTCACGGAGGCCGCGGCGTAGTCGCAGTGGGCGGCGATGTAGGCCAGCGTTCCGTCCTGGCCGCTGAAGTCCCGGCTCTGGAAACTGAGCTCCAGGACATCGCCGGAGGTTACGATGCCGGTCACTTCGCCGCTGAGCGTGGTGCTCTCCCCGGCGCCCTTGGCCTTCAGTTTGCCGGTCAGGGCGGCATTCCGGGTCCGGTTGTAGACGGCGACTTCGTCACCGGCCGACCAGGAGGCCTTGATCGTGCCGCCTTCGTCGCTGAGGGCCTTGGTATCCAGGCTGCTCCGGACGGCGGTGAGGGACACCGTGTAGGTCTTTGACGTCGGGGTCGGGTCCGGGTCAGGGATGACATTCTCTTTCTTGCAGGCGGAGACGGCCAGCAGGGCGACCGCCGCGATCATCCAAAGGAAGCTTCTCGTTTTCATAACCCTAAAGTTACTGCCTTCGATTGATTCTGCCAAATGGGACTCCGGGGGCTAGATGCCGGCGCCGTCGGTGAAGGTGAGGTCCTGGGGTTTGCCCTGGAGGACGCGGGAGCGGGGCGGGACGGAGTGGGTGAGCCAGACGTTGCCGCCGATGACGGAGCCTTCGCCGATGGTGATGCGGCCGAGGAGGGAGGCGTTCGAGTAGACGGTGACGTTGTCTTCGAGGATGGGGTGGCGCGGGAGGGCCATGGGGCGGCCGTCCTCGCCGTATTTGAAGTTCTTGGCACCGAGGGTGACGCCCTGGTAGAGGGTGACGTGGCTGCCGATGATGGCGGTCGCGCCGATGACAACGCCGGTGCCGTGGTCGATGGCGAAGTGGTCGCCGATCCGGGCGGCGGGGTGGATGTCGATGCCGGTCTGGGAGTGGGCGTATTCGGTCAGCATGCGCGGGATCACGGGAACGCCGAGGAGGTAGAGGGCGTGGGCGGTGCGGTAGTAGAGCATCGCGGTCACGGCGGGGTAGCAGAAGACGATTTCCTGTTCGTCCACGACGGCGGGGTCGTTCTTCGCGATGGCATCGACGTCGGTCGCGAGCAGGCGGCTGATTTCCGGAAGGCCGGCGATGAAGGCTTTCGCGGTGTCAAGGCTGCTGACGGCGGCGAGTTCGGCGCGGATCACGGAGAGGGCGTATTCCGGGTCCGTGTCGCTGTACTGCGGGAAGACGACGTCCTTGACGCGCGCCATCAGGGATTTCAGGTGGGAAACGGTCTGGTTCAGGGAGATGTCCATCATTTTTCGGGATAGGAGTCAAAGGCGTACAGGACGGTCGAGAGGTAGCGCTCGCCCGTGTCGGGGAGGAGGGCGACGATCCGCTTGCCGGCGTTCTCGGGCCGGCGGGCGAGGCGCAGGGCGGCGGCGAAGGCTGCGCCGGAGCTGATGCCGACGAGCAGGCCGTAGCGCGCGGCGAGCTGCCGGGATGCGAGGACGGCTTCTTCGTCGGAAACCGGGATGACTTCGTCGACGACGGCGGGGTCATAGTTGTCCGGGACGAAGCCGGCGCCGATGCCCTGGATCTTGTGGGGGCCGGGGGCGGCGCCGGAGAGGACGGCCGAGCCGGCAGGCTCGACGCCGACGATCCGGACGGCCGGGTTGTGGCGCTTCAGCGCCCGGCCCGTGCCGCTGACGGTCCCGCCGGTCCCGACGCCGGCAACGAACAGGTCGATTTTCCCGTCGGTGTCCTCCCAGATTTCTTCGCCGGTCGTGCGCTCGTGGGCGGCCGGGTTGGCGGGGTTCGTGAACTGTCCGAGGATCACGGAACCCGGGGTCGCGTCCCGGAGCGCTTCGGCCCGGGCGATGGCGCCCTTCATCCCTTCTGCGCCGGAGGTCAGTTCCAGGCGGGCCCCCAGGGCCTTCAGGAGGCTTTTCCGCTCCTGGCTCATCGTCTCGGGCATCGTCAGGATGACCTTGTAGCCTTTCGCCGTGCCGACCCAGGCGAGGCCGACGCCGGTGTTGCCGCTCGTCGGCTCGATGATCGTCGCGCCCGGCTGGAGGACGCCGGACGCCTCCGCGTCTTCGATCATCGCCAGGGCGACGCGGTCCTTGACGCTGCCGCCGGGGTTGAAAAACTCGAGTTTCAGGAGGATGTCCGCCTGCTGGCCCCCGAATCCCGCGACCTTCAGCAGCGGGGTATGGCCAATCAGATCCGTGAGAGACGTGTATACCATAGATTCCGTTTTCGCAAAGATAGTATACTTTTTTCGAATCCATTCCCCATTTATTGGGATTGTCCGGCCGCACCCGTGTCGCTATTTTTGCTGCCGAAATTGGGAGAATATGAGAAAACGCCTTATATATATTGTATTGACGCTGGTCTGTGGGCTGGGCGCCGCGGCGCAGGAGCGCCTGACGGTCGGAGGGTACGGAGAAGTGGCCCTCAGCCGCAATTTTTACAGTGACAACGTTTACCGCTACACGTCCGCCGCGTCCCACGCCGGCGAGAGCCACGGCCGCTTCGACATCCCCCACGCCGTGATTTATCTCGGATACGACTTCGGCAAGGGCTGGACGATGCAGACGGAAATCGAGTTCGAGCATACCGGCACCGGCGGCGCCGTCGAGAAGGAGTTCGAGGAGGCCGGCGAGTGGGAGCGCGAGGTCGAGAAGGGCGGCGAGGTCGAGCTCGAGCAGTTCTGGATCCAGAAGAGCTTCCATCCGGCCCTGAACGTCCGGATGGGCCACATCGTGGTCCCGGTCGGCGGGCTGAACAACGCCCACGAGCCGCTGAATTTCTTCACGGTCTACCGCCCGGAGGGCGAATACACGATCCTGCCGTCGACCTGGCACGACACCGGCGTCAGCCTCTGGGGCCGCACGCGCGCCTGGCGCTATGAGGTCCAGATGATCGCGGGCCTCGACGCCTATCTGTTCAGCCGTGACAATTTCATCAAGAAGGGCGCCGGCTCACCCTTCGAGTTCAAGGTGGCGAACCAGTACGGCTTTGCCGGCCGCATCGACCATTACGCCCTGGACGGCCTCCGCGTCGGCCTGAGTGGTTTCTACGGCCGTGCGATGCACAACACCTATCCGTATGAGAAGCCCTCGGCGCGCTACGCGGACGTCAAGGGCCGCACGGCCTTCGGGGCGCTGGACTTCGCCTACACCGGCCGGCGCGTCATCGTGCGCGGCAATGCGGACTACGGCTATGTCGGCGACGCCGCCGCCATCAGCGCGATGAAGCGCAACCGGACCGCGAACGAAGCCCCGTACGACAAGTCCACCGTGGCCCGCAACGCGATGGCCGCGGGCGTCGAGGGCGGCTATGACGTCCTGCCGTGGTTCGGCCGCGGCGGCGACGACGGGCAACTCTTCGTCTTCGGGCGCTATGAATACTACAATTCGTATATCCCGGGCCCGGACCAGCAGAACAATGTCCCCTATACCGGGAAACATCGCATCGCCGTGGGAATCAACTGGTTCCCCGTTCCGGAGATCGCCGTCAAGGCGGAGTGGTCCCACCGCTTCCTGCCCGCGCAGTACAACAACGAGCCGTCCCTCTCGGTCGGCGTGGCCTATATGGCTTTCTTTAAAAGATAGATTGTAAAAACGCAACGATATGAAGAAGATTCTTAAAGGAATGGCCTTCGTGGCCCTGGCTGCGGCGCTCGCCTGTGCCTGCAAGCCCGACAACAACGGGGACAACGCGATGTCCGAAGAGGAAAAGGCCCTCAAGGCCGTCGTGGAACAGTATGTCCCGGGTGTGATTTATGAGATTTACGGCAACCTGGCGGACGAGACCGAGACGCTCTGGAAGCAGCTCGTCGCGCTGCGGGATGCCTCCAGCCCTTCGCAGGCGGACATCGACAAGGCCTGCGCGACCTTCCTGGAGGCCCGCGAGTGGTGGGAGAAGAGCGAAGCCTTCCTCTTCGGCGCCGCCACGACCTTCGGCATCGACCCGCACATCGACTCCTGGCCGCTGGACAAGGACAAGCTCGCCCTTTCGCTCTCCAACGCGGAAGTCATCGCCCACCTCGCGGAGGAAGGGGCCGGCGCCGCCGATGAGCTCGGCGCCGCCTCCCTCGGCTTCCACGGCATCGAATTCATCCTCTTCCGCAACGGCAAGAACCGCACGCAGGCGGCCCTGCAGGGGGTTGAGGACGACGAGGCCTTCGCCGGGCGCACCGTGACCGGCAAGAGCGAACTGATCTTCGCCGCCGCCGTGGCGGAGGACCTCTACAACGCCTGCGCGCAGCTCCAGGTCTCCTGGGACCCGGATGCGCCGAAGGCCCGCCAGGACCTCATCGAGGAGCTGGAGCTCAACTGCACCGTCGAGGGCTCCGACATGACCTTCGGGGAGAACCTCCTCGGCGCCGCGGCCGCCGGCAGCACCTATGCGACCTGGCAGGAAGCGGCCGCCAAGTCCATCCTGAGCGGCAGCGCAGCCATCGCGGACGAGGTCGCGAACACCAAGATCGGCACGGCCCACTATGTGGGCAGCGACGGCTACGACGCCGACTACATCGAGTCCCCCTACTCACAGCGCTCCTATGTCGACTTCCGGGACAACATCCTGAGCATCCAGTATTCCCTGTACGGGGACACGGGTGCGACGACGCCGGGCCAGCACTCGCTGATGACTTTCCTCGGAACGTACAAGTACGCCGGCGCGTCGCAGCTCCAGGCGGACCTCGAGGCGGCCTTGAAGGCCCTCCAGGCCTGTATCGACAGCGGCGTCCCGTTCGTTGTGAACCCCCAGGCGGAGGTCGCCGGGAAGGCAATCGTCGCCGTGAACAAGCTCTGCGACGACCTCGGAGATGCGGCTGACTGGATTGTGAAACTGTAACGGAACACGGATATGAAAAGATACCATCGGATTCTGGCGCTGGCGGCGCTGCCGCTGCTCGCCGCGTGCTACGGCGACGGGAAGAACGACGTCCCGAAACCCCGGGAGACGGATGCGAATTACGTCGGCCAGGCGGTCGGCAATTTCTCCGCGGACGAATGGTACGCGGGCGGCGTGCTCGGCACGACCTTGAACGTGGCGGACGACAGCTACGAGGATCCGGCCCCGGCCGTCACGGCGCAGGGCCTGGACCAGGCCTTCAAGCACGGAGAAATGTTCTTCGAGCGCAATTTCACGCTGAATACCGCGCCGTTCAAGGGCCTCGGCCCCGCGGCGGTGCGCAAGTCCTGCCTGGACTGCCACCCGGCCTACGGCCACGGCCAGTTCCAGTCGGAATACATCGCAAACGGCAGCAAATCCTACGGCAACGGCTATCTGCTCGTGGTTTATCATCCCAACAGCCCCGGCTCCAACGACGGCCCGTACGTCGCGGAGGTGACCGGCATGCCGCAGACGATGGCGGAACATCCGTTCCTGCCGCCGATCGACGAGAGCAAGATCTCCATCACCTGGAACACGGTCGCCGCGATGGAGAGCGGACTCCCGATGAAGTTCCCCGACGGAGAGGCCTACTCGCTGATTTATCCGGAAGTCTATATCCCTGAGGATGCGTTCAATACGAATCCGACGCCCTATGCGGGCGGCCGGGAAGTCGCCTTCCGCCTCGAATCGACCATCGGCGTGATCGGCGCCGGCCTGATCGATGCGATTCCCCAGGAGGCCATCCGGGAGCAGTACCGCGCCGAGGCCCCGTACGTCGAGCTGAATCCGGCGTTCTGGGACAAGGATGCGAACGACTTCGCCGCATCGGCCTTCTACCACAACTGGCAGGCCGGCGCGAACGGCGACGGCTATGACGCGGACGGCAATTTCGTGCCCCGGGATACCTACAGGGACGGCAAGGCACTGAAGCGCTTCACCTATGCGATGACCCGCGCCACCCTCCAGGACGGCGCCGGCGCGAATGCGATCTGGAACATCACGAACGTGTCCCGCCCGGACCGCCCCTTCCTCTATACGACGCTCGCCTGGGCGACGGCGATGTCTGAAAACGCGTCCGTGATCGCCGCGATCCGCGCGGAAGGGGGGCGCTCCCCGTACTTCGTGGACGTGGACAAGGACGGGGAAGTGACGGATGCGGAGATTTCCGAGGCCGTGCTCGCGCTGCTTTCGCCGAAGACGAACCAGTTCGACAACCCTTACCACAACTTCGAGCCGGATATGAGCGCCGACGACTTCTATGACTTCATGGTCTGGCACCGCGGCCTCGCGGTCCCGCGCGCCCGCAACCTCCAGGATCCGGATGTCCAGAAGGGAAAGGACCTCTTCGCCTCGATGGGCTGCGCCTCCTGTCACAAGCCGTCCTGGGAGACGACGGATGACAATTACTGGAACACCGCGATGAACGAGGGCAAGCCGCTCCCGCGCTTCAAGAATCAGAAAATCTATCCGTATTCCGACTTCATCCAGCACCGCCTCCACATGAAGAACGACATCCACGGCACCTGGTGCCGCACGACGCCGCTCTGGGGCCGCGGGCTCTCCGCCCAGAACACCGGCCGCAGCGACCGCCTCCACGACTGCCGCGCGCGCAATGTCGTCGAGTCGATCATGTGGCACGCCTACTCGAAAGAGAGCGATGCCTTTGAATCTGCCGAAAAATTTTATAACTTGTCCAAGGAAGAACGCAATGCGGTTGTAAAGTTTATCGAGTCGATTTAAACCTGAGATAGTATATATTGTATGAAACGACTTAAGTATTTGAGTTTCGGAATCCTGGCAGTCCTCGTCGTCGCGATGATGGCTGCCACGGTTCTTGAACGGCTGAAGGGAACGCCGGCGGCGTTCCGCGTGGTCTACCACAATCCCGTATTCATTGCCCTGTGGGCCGTCGTCGCCGTCAGCGGCCTGATTTACCTGGTCCGCTCCGGGATGACGAAGCGGCTGTTTTCTTTCGGCATCCATGTCGCGCTGGTCGTGATCCTTGCCGGCGCGCTCGTGACGCACCTCTTCGGGGAGAGCGGCAGCATCCACCTCCGCCAGGACGAGGCGACCGCCGAATATACGCTGGACGACGAATCCCCCGCGTCGCTCCCGTTCAGTATCCGGCTCGAAAAGTTTACCATCGACTACCATACGGGCTCCCGGATGCCTTCCGGGTACAGTTCCGCGATTACGTTCCTGCCGGAGAACAAGCCTGTCCTGATTTCGATGAACAACATCGCGAAGTACCGGGGCTACCGGTTCTACCAGGCGGATTACGACGAGGACGGGCTCGGCAGCATCCTCGCGGTCAGCCACGACCCCTGGGGCGTGGCCCTGACCTATGCGGGCTACCTGCTGCTGCTCGTCTGCATGGTCGGATTCTTCTTCCAGAAGGACTCCGGGTTCCGCACCGCGCTCCGGCGCGTCGTCTCCGCGACGGCCGCCGCGGCGGCCCTCCTGCTCGTGCCGGCGACGCCCGCCTCCGCCGCGTCGCGGGACCTGAAGGATGCGCTGGGCGATATGTATGTCTATTACGGCCACCGCGTCTGCCCCTTCGAGACCTATCTGCAGGAGACCGGACTGAACGCGACCCTGGAGAACCTCGACCAGGTCAAGATCTTCCCGGTCGCGGGACCGGACGGAAAGGTCTCCTGGTATTCCGCGACGGACAAACTGCCGGCCGCGGCCGAGGAGGATGAAACCCTGCGCGACTTTATCCGGAATTCGCCGGCGGCCGTGCTGCAGGGCGTGATGGGCGGCGACCGGGCGGAAGCGCTGCAGGTGCTGCAGGGAATCAAGGCGTACCAGGAGAAAGTGGCCGCGTCGGTGATTCCTGCGCCGGGGAAAGTGAAGGCGGAGCGCTGCTATATCCGGATTGCGCGCCCGCGGGTGCAGTTTATGCTGAGTCTCGCGCTGGGCCTGCTGCTCTTCGTGCTGAGCGGAATCGCGCTGACGAAGGGGAAACGGCTGCCGCAGTGGCTGATGAGCGTCTCGACCGGGATTGCGGCGGCGCTGTGGATCTACCTGACGCTCGTGATCGTGCTTCGCTGGGTGGTCTCCGGGACCGGGCCTTATGTCGGAAGGTATAACGTGATGATGCTGATGGCCTGGTTCGCGATGATCGCGGTCCTGCTGCTGTCGCGCAAGTTCCAGCCGGTTGCGCCGATGGGCTTCCTCGTCGCCGGGTTCACGATGCTGATGGCCAGCCGTTCCGGGGTCAGTCCGCAGATTACGCCGCTGATGCCGGTGCTGCAGTCGCCGCTGCTGTCGATCCACGTGGTCAGCATGATGCTCTCGTACACGCTGTTCGGGCTGGTGGCCTTCAACGGCGTGCTCGGCCTCGCCGTTCCTGCGGCTGAGGCGAAGGAGCGGCTGCGGGACGGAAGCCTCGTGATCCTGTATCCGGCGGTGTTCCTGCTGACGTTCGGAACCTTCCTGGGCGCCGTCTGGGCGAACATCTCCTGGGGCAGCTACTGGGCCTGGGACCCGAAGGAGACCTGGGCGCTCGTGACGATGCTCGTGTACGGGTTTGCGCTCCACGGCGGGGCGCTGAAGGCCTTCCGCCGGCCGCGGTTCTTCCACTGGTACACGATTCTCGCGTTCCTGTCAGTCCTGGTTACGTATTTCGGGGTGAATCTGCTCCTCGGCGGAATGCATTCCTACGGCGCCTAGCCTTCGAAGGATTCCCGGTTCGGAATCAGCCGCCGGACGGGCTTCCAATGATAGAAGAAGCGGCTCGCGATGACGCGGAGGACCGTGTAGGAAGGAATCGCCACGAACATGCCGACGATGCCGCCGACGTTGCCTGCGATCAGCAGGACGATGAAGATTTCGAGCGGATTGGCCTTGATGCTCGTCGAATAGATGACCGGCTGGTAGATAAAGTTGTCTACCAGCTGGGCGCCGAGCATAATCGCGAGGACAATCAGCGCAAAGACCCACAGATCCACGTTCAGGCCGATGCCTGCGCCATATTTCAGAATGACGCAGAGCGTGACGCCCAGCACTTCGCCGATCAGCGGACCGACGTACGGGATCACGTTGAGGATGCCGGCGATGAAGGCGATTCCGATCGCGTAGTTGACGCCGATGCGGGCGATCAGCCAGAGGCCGAGGAAGTCCGCGAGCATCACGGCGATCACCTCGACGACGAGGCCGAGGAAATAGCGCGAGAGCAGCCGCTCGATGTCCTGGATCGTCTTTCCGACCGTCGCCTCGATCCGGTCGGGGACCAGCGCGCCGATGATCTTGCCGAAAAGGGTGTCGTCCTTGATGAAGAAGAAGGAGATGAAGGTGACCGAGAAGAGGGCGACGACGGCGCTGGCGACGAAGGAGGCGACGGAGCCGATGAAGCCCGTGATGCCGCTCAGGCCGCCGACCACCTCACCCAGCTTGCTCATGGCGAATTTCACGATGTCGAAGTCCCATCCCGCGTCCGGGAACATCTGGACGATCCAGGCGTTGATGTCCTTGAAGAATTCGCCGTTGGAGAGGAACGAGGTATCCATCGCGGCGGCCTCGCGGACGATGCCGCTGATGACGGGGATGATGCGGGTCGCGACGAGGACGATCAGCAGGACGATGATGATGAGGGTCAGGATCGAGAGCAGCCACGCCGGGGCCGCCTTTCCGCGGAAGGTGATCGACCGCAGCGTGCGGACGATCGGCTGGCCGATCAGGGAGATGACGAACGAGGCGAGGATATAGACGATCACCGACCGGAAGTACCAGCAGACGACGGCGATCAGCGCAAAGGTGCCGATACCGATCAGGATCCGTGACAGTTTGTCGATGCTCCGCTCTTGTTCCATATCCACGAAGTTAGGAAAAAATTCCTTAATTTTACATCCATGATCCTGAAAGTCCATTCTACGCGTTCGGATTACGATATCCTGATCGAGCGCGGCGCGCTGGGGCGCATCGGCGCGGAGCTCGGCTCCGGCCGGCGCGTGCTGGTCGTGACCGACAGCGGCGTGCCGCCGCAGTACGCGGAGACCGTTGCCCGCCAGTGCGCCGCCGGCCCCGTGCTGACGATTCCCCAGGGCGAGTCCCACAAGAGCTTCGAATCGCTCCAGACCATCCTTTCCGTCCTGCTGGAGCGGGGCTTTACCCGGAAGGACGCCGTGGTCGCCGTCGGCGGCGGCGTGGTCGGCGACCTCGCCGGCTTCGCGGCGGCGTGTTACATGCGCGGAATCGACTTCTACAACGTCCCGACGACCCTGCTCGCGCAGGTGGATTCTTCCGTCGGAGGCAAGACCGCCGTCGATTTCCAGGGGGTGAAGAACATTGTGGGAGCGTTCCACGATCCCCGGAAAGTGGTCATAGACCCCGATGTATTGCAGACTTTGCCGCCGCGGCTGCTCCACG
This sequence comes from Bacteroidales bacterium, assembly GCA_017438265.1. GTDB lineage: Bacteria > Bacteroidota > Bacteroidia > Bacteroidales > UBA932 > Cryptobacteroides. The sequence goes on along the minus strand of JAFRVZ010000069.1, from coordinate 14,141 downwards.
AGGGGCTGGTCGAGGCGATCAAGATGGCGGCGACCTGCGACGCGGCGCTCTTCGCGAAAATCGAGGCGGCGGCGCGGCTCGACGACGTGCTCGACGAGGTCATCGCGGGCGCGGTCCGGATCAAGGCGGACGTCGTCTCGCAGGATCCGACCGAGCGGGGCCTGCGCCGCGTGCTGAATTTCGGCCACACGGTCGGTCACGCGGTCGAGGCGGCCGCCGGCGGGGCGCTCTACCACGGCGAGTGCGTCGGGATCGGGATGCTCCCGATGGCCGGCGCGGAGGCCCGCCCCCGGATCCGGGCCCTGCTGGAGCGCTATTCGCTGCCGGTCGCGGCGGATTTCGGACCGGATGAGCTGATGCAATACATGATCCACGACAAGAAGGCCGGGGACGGCGGGATTACCGTCGTTTTCGTGGACCGGATCGGGTCTTTCGAGTTCCGGACCCTGGATACGGAGCTGCTGCGTACCCTTGTCAGCCGGGCGTAGCTTTGCATTTTTGTCCAAAATTGCGTATTTTGCGGAGTTATGGTCGCTGATTTCATTACCACCGTCGGAGATTATATCTGGACGTATCTGCTGATCGGCCTGCTGCTCGGCTGCGCTGTTTATTTTACCATCCGTACCCGCGGCATCCAGTTCCGGATGATTCCGGAAATGTGCCGCATCATGCTGGGGCGTGACCGCAAGGATAAAGGGGGCATCGGCTCCTTCCAGGCCTTTGCGGTAGCGCTCGCGAGCCGCGTCGGGACCGGCAACCTCGCCGGCGTCGCCTCCGCGATCTTCATCGGCGGCCCGGGTGCGGTCTTCTGGATGTGGATCACGGCCCTGTTCGGCGCCGCGACGGCCTTTATGGAGGCCACGCTGGCCCAGCTCTACAAGAAACGCGGCAGGGAGGCCTTCTACGGCGGTCCTGCGTATTATATGACGACGGGCCTCGGGGCCCGCTGGATGGCGGTTTTCTTCGCCGTGCTCGTGCTCATGAACTTCGGCATGGCGAACCAGACGGTCCAGAGCAACACGATCGTCGCCTCGCTCTCTTCGCTCTTCGGGGTGAACCCGCTCTGGGTCGCCCTGTCGATTGCGCTCCTCGCGTTCGCCATTGTTTCCGGCGGTGTGGTCCGCATCTCCCGGGTGACCAGCATCCTGGTGCCGTTCATGGCAATCGGGTATATCCTGGTCGCGCTCTATGTGCTCCTGACCAATCTCGGCGCGATTCCGCAGATGCTGGGGCTCATCTTCAAGGGGGCCTTCGGCTTCCGGCAGGCGGCGGGCGGCATGTTCGGCGCCGCCATCATGCAGGGCGTGAAGCGCGGCCTGTTCTCGAACGAAGCCGGCGAGGGGTCCGCCCCGAACGCCGCCGCCATCGCCGACACGACCCATCCGGTCAAGCAGGGCCTGATCCAGGCCCTCGGCGTCTTTGTCGACACAATCCTGATCTGTACCTGCACCGCCATCATCATCCTGCTCTCGGGCCTTTGGGACAGCGGCGCGGACGGCATCCTGCTGACGACGCTCGCGATCGAGAGCGAGGTCGGCGCCTTCGGAAAGTACTTCCTTTCCGCCGCCGTCTTCCTCTTCGCCTTCACCACGATCATCAGCAATTACTACTATGCGGAGACCAACCTCCGCTACCTGACGCGCTGGAAGTGGCCTGTCTGGACCTTCCGCGTCCTGACGCTCGCGATCGTCTTCCTGGGTGCGCTGATCGAGCTGCAGACTGCCTGGGCGATGGTGGACTTCACGATGGCGCTGATGACCCTGTGCAACCTCATCGCGCTCCTGCTGCTCAGCAACCAGGCCTTCGTCCTGCTCAAGGACTACCGGCGCCAGAAAAAGGATGGAAGGATGGAGCCGGAGTTCGACAAGTCCATCCTTCCCGACATTGCGTCCAAACTCGAATCATGGTAAAGATTGCAGCGATACTGGCATCCGCGCGGCGGCCTTTCCCCTCGATCGAGATTGTCCCGCCGTTGAAAGGGATGACGAAAGGGGAACTGCTCGACTCCGTGCGTCCCTTCATGGAGTTCAAGCCCCCCTATATCAATGTGACGAACCACCGGGACGAGTGTGTCTATGTCCCGCAGCCCGACGGGCGTTTTGTCTGCCGGACCGTCCGCAGCCGCGTCAGCTGCACGGCCGTCTGCGCGGCGATCCAGTCCGCGTTCGACACGGAGGTGGTCCCGCACGTGATCTGTGCGGGGACGACCGCCGACCGGATCGAGGCGGAACTCCAGGACCTCGCTTTCCTCGGTATCTCCAACGTGATGGCCCTCCGCGGCGACAGCCTCGTCGGGGAGAAGCGGTTCACGCCGGAGCCCGGCGGCTACCGCTATGCCTCCGAGCTCGTCTCCGCCGTCCGCGCTTACGGGAAGAATACGGGCTACGACTTCTGCATCGGCGTCGGAGGCTATCCGGAGAAGCATTTCGAGGCGGCCAATCCGGAAGAGGACCTCGCGAACCTGAAGCGCAAGGTCGATGCCGGCGCGGACTACATCATCACGCAGATGTTCTTCGACAACGCCGTCTTCTACCGCTTCCGCGACCGCTGCCGCGCCGCCGGCATCACGGTCCCGGTCATCCCCGGCCTGAAGCCGCTCTCCACGGCCCGCCAGCTGGAGCTGCTGCCCCAGACCTTCTCCATCGACATCCCGCAGGAGCTCTCCGCCGAAATCCGTGCGCACGCCGGCGACAGGGCTGCCTGCTACGAAATCGGCCGGCGCTGGTGCGAAGCCCAGTGCCGCGACCTGCTGCGCCACGGCGTTCCCGCCGTCCATTTCTATACCATGGGCCGTCAAGACAATGTCATCTCCCTTCTCCAAACTTGCTTCTGAGGACCGCATCCTGATCCTCGACGGAGCGATGGGGACGATGATCCAGCAGGCGAACCTGCCGGCCTCGGAATTCATTGTCAATGAGTTCCTTAATCTGACGCATCCGGACCTCGTCCGCTCCGTCCACGAGTCCTACCTCGCCGCCGGCGCCGATATCCTCTCGACGAACAGCTTCGGCGCGAACCGGCTTTCCCTGCGGGCATACGGGCTCGACGGCCGGGCGGCGGAGATGGCGCACGCCGCAGCGCGGATCGCCCGCGCGGCGGCCGACGCCGCCCTGCGTCCCGTCCTCGTCGCCGGCAGCGTCGGCCCGGGCGGAAAGTCCCTCTCGCTGGCCTCGGACGCAGACCGGCCCGATTTCCGGGAATACGATTTCGATGCGCTGAAGGATTGTTACGGCGAGCAGATCCGCGCCCTCGCCTCCGGCGGCGTGGACCTGCTGCTGTTCGAGACCTGGTTCGACGCACTGAACGCGAAGGCCGCCGTCAAGGCGCTGGAAGAATCCGGCTGCGGCCTGCCGCTCGTCATTTCCGCGACGGTCAGCGACCGCAGCGGCCGGACCCTGACCGGCCAGACGCTGGAAGCCTTCTTCCGGGCTGTCCGCCATGCGCCCGGGCTGGCCGCCTTCGGCATCAACTGCGCCCTCGGCGCCGCCCAGATGACGGGCCTCGTCGGCGAGATCGACGCCTTCTCCGACCTGCCGCTGGTTTTTTACCCGAACGCCGGAATCCCGGATGAACTGGGGAACTACACCGACACCCCGGCGGCGATGGCCGCCGTCGTGGGGGATCTTGCCCGGAAAGGGCTCCTGAACATCGTCGGAGGCTGTTGCGGAACGGGTCCGGACCACATCCGGGCGCTCGCGGACGCCGTCCGCGGCGTCCCGCCGCGCCGGCCCCGCCCCCGCCGCAGCACGCTCGTCGTGAGTGGCCTGGAGGCTTTTCCAATCGACCCTTCCCGCAATTTCACGAACGTCGGTGAGCGCACCAACGTCGCCGGCTCCCGCAAGTTCGCCCGCCTGATCGGCGCGGGCGACTACGGCGAGGCGCTCCGGATCGCCGCCGACCAGATCGAGGGCGGCGCCTCCGTGATTGATATCAATATGGATGACGCGATGCTGGATTCGACCCGCGAAATGCGCATCTTCCTGCGCCACGTCAGTTCGGACCCCGCCGTCGCGAAAGCCGCCGTCATGATCGACTCCTCCCGCTGGGAAACCGTCGTGGAGGCCCTGAAGAACGTCCAGGGGAAGAGCATCGTGAATTCCATCTCCCTCAAGGACGGGGAGGAGGTCTTCCTGCGCAAGGCCCGCCACATCCGCGCGATGGGCGCGGCGATGGTCGTGATGGCCTTCGACGAAGCCGGCCAGGCGACGGACTACGAACGTAAAATCCGGATCTGCGAGCGCTCCTACCGCCTGCTGACCGCCGCCGGAATCCCACCGGAGGAGATCATCTTCGACCCGAGCATCCTCTCCGTCGGCACCGGCATCCCGGAGCACGCCCGTTTCGCCGTCGACTATATCGAGGCGGTCCGCTGGATCAAGCGGAACCTGCCCGGCGCGCTGACCTCCGGCGGCGTCTCCAATCTCTCCTTCGCCTTCCGCGGCCAGAACGCCGTCCGCGAGGCGATGCACTCGGCCTTCCTGTACCACGCGATCCGCGCCGGACTGGACATGGCCATCGTCAATCCGACGATGCTCCAGGTCTACGACGCGATCGAGCCGTCGCTGCTGCGCGCCGTCGAGGACGTCCTCTTCGACCGCGACCCGGAGGCGACGGCGCGCCTGGTCGCGAAGGCCGCCGAACTGGCCGCCCAGGGCCGGGAAGCCCCGGACCGACAGCCGGGGAACATAGATCGTGGAACGCCCGAAAACCGCATTTGCGATGCGCTGGTGCGGGGAACGACCGCCGGACTGGAGGATGCGCTGCAGGAAAGCCTCGCGGCGCTCGGGACCCCGGTGGCCGTCATCGAAGGCCCCCTGATGCGGGGGATGGAAACGGTCGGCAGCCTCTTTGCGGAAGGGAAGATGTTCCTCCCGCAGGTCGTCAAATCCGCGAAGGTGATGCGCGCGGCGGTCGCCCTGCTCGAACCTCTGATGGATAGCGGCGCGCGGGATTCGGGTCGGCCGAAAATCGTGATTGCGACGGTCCAGGGCGATGTCCACGACATCGGCAAGAACATTACGGCGATCGTCCTCCAGTGCAGCGGATTCGAGGTCATCGACCTTGGCGTGATGGTTCCCTGCGCTGAAATCCTGGCCCGCGCGGAGGCGGAGGGCGCCGCGATCGTCGCCGTCAGCGGCCTGATTACCCCGTCGCTCTTCCGGATGGAAGAGCTCTGCCGGGAAATGGCCGCCCGGAGGATGCAGGTGCCGCTTTTCGTCGGCGGCGCCGCGGCTTCCGCCGTCCACACGGCCGTCAAGCTCCGTCTGCTCTATGCGGACGTCCACTACGGCCCCGACGCCTCCGCCGCGGCCGTTCTGGCAAAGAAATTCATCGCCGATCCTGCAGGCTTCCGGGCCGCGGAAACGGCGCGGTACGACGGCCTGCGCGCCCTGCGCGCGGCGGCTGCGCCGAAGGCCGCCTCCACCGCCCCCGCGCCCTATGCCGCCTTCGTGACCGGCACCCCGTTCCCGGATATCCCGGCGACGGACATCCCCCTGGACCGGCTGATGCCGTACTTCGACCGGAACCTGCTCGCCGCCGTCTGCGGCGTCAAGGGGGGCGCGCCTTTCCCGTTCGCGCGGGAAGCCGAGGCCGTCCTTGCCAGTCCCGGCCTCACCGTCCGCGTCTGCGCCCGCTTCTATCCGTGCCGGCGCGCGGGCGACGATATCGTCTCCGCCGACGGCACGCTCCGCCTGCCGATGCTCCGGCAGGAAACGGCCCCGTACCGCTCCCTCGCGGACTTTTTCCCGGCGCAGCCGGCGGACGCGTGCGACTGCCATCCTGCGCCCGCGAGCCCGCTGGGCCTGTTCGCCGCGAAGGTCGAAGGCGGCTCCGGCGACAATGAACTGATCCTCCACGCGGTCCGCGTGACCCTCGCCGAAGCGGCCTCCGCCTGGCTCCAGGCCCGTTTTTCCGCCCAGGCGCCCGCCGGCGCGAAGGTGGTGATGCCGGGCATCGGCTATGCCTGCTGCCCGGACCACAGCCTGAAACGGGACGTGCTGGAGCGCCTCCCGATCGGCATCCGGCTGACCGAAAGCTGCGCGATGATTCCGGAAGCCAGCGTCTGCGGTCTCGTCATCGCCCACCCGGACGCCTTCTTCCCGGACATCCATTTCCTGACGGAAAAGGCCCGCGGGGAATACCTTTCCCGCAGGCCCTTGTCCTCCGAAGAGGCGGAACTCTTCCTGGGCGCCTTAACGCGCGCCGCCGCCGAATCCGCCGCCGCTGAACCCGCCGCCTCCGCCGAATGAGGCGAAGCCGCCCTTGCCGCCGACGGACGCGGCCGTCTGGACGTGCGTCACGGCGCTCATCAGGGAGTTGGACATGTTGTTCGACAGGTAAATGACGCGGTTCATCGTCGGAATGTCATAACCGACAGCCTCCTCGAAGACCTTCGGATCGATTTCCTTGAGGTCCTTCGCGACCTTCTCGGCCATTCCGTAGAGGGCGCCGAAGATGATGTAGTCCTGCCAGAGGGCCACTTCCTCGGACTTCCGCTCTCCGATGATGGTGAAATCCTTGAGATAATTCCTGAATCCGATGGCCCGGCGGGCGTTCAGCTGCCCTTCCGGGGAATAGGTGTTCCGGCTGACGTAGCCGTTGTCCTGCAGCAGCTCGAGGCCGGCGCTGTTCAGGCCCAGCACCCAGTCTGACAGGCGCTTCGCATTCGCTTTCTTCCGGGACCAGCGCGCGAATTCCCGGTCCTGCAGGATCCGGTCGCCGCCGCTGGCCTCCTCGATCATCCGGAGCAGCTCCTTCTCGGGCCGGGACATTTTCTCCAGGTCCGGGTGCTCGGCGAGGGCCAGCAGGACCTTGCCGTTCGCGTCGCGGCTCAGCACGATCTGGCCGTTCTTGACCATCTTCAGGATCATCGCGCTCGCGACGTCGTTCTCCTTCGCGCTCCGGTAACATTTCCCCAGGATGTAGCGCGTCTGGACGATGTCGCCGCCGAACGGCAGGTCGCGTTCGTAGCCGATTTCCTTGACCTTGTCGACGCCGAACATCTTCCGGTTCCGGTTCCGGATGGAACGGGTGGTGACGAAACCGACAAGGACGCAGAACAGGGCGGAGAAGACGCCGAAGAGGCGGCCGAGGAAGGTATCCTGCTTCTGCTTCTTCAGGTATTCCTCATAGCTGCTGCCGTAGAAGGCGACCTCCTTGACATCCTCGAAAGTCTTGTCCTGGACGCTCGGGGAGGCGAAAATGCCCTTGTCGAAACGGGCGAGGACGATGACGGAATGTCTGTCTCCCGTGAAGGGGGCGTCCGTCTCCGCGACGATGGTCCCGTTCGCGAATCGGACGTCGCCTTCGTAGCCAAAGGCCCAGATCGCGGCGTTCTCCTCGCTGAATTCCGCCAGGTCGGAACTGATCTTGACCCGGACGTGCTGCGGGCGCGGCTGGACGCCGGGCGAAACGAACTGGACGTGGAGCGCATCCGCGTCGGAAAGCGTCTTGACGACGTTGGTCATCGTGTACTCGGCCGTGAAGACGTGCTCGCCGTGGGAGCCGAGGCCCCAGCAGAGCTCGCAGCCGTCGCGCTTCGTCACGATGCCGCACTTCCCGGCCTTCCGGCTCATCGACCAGTCGACATTCCACTCGCCGACGTTCTCGAAGCGGTTCCCGTTCTCGTCCGTGACGGTGAAATCGGTGATGCGGATGTCGCCGAGGTTGCTCCGGACCAGGTACCACTCCGTTCCGTCGTGGATGTCCATCGTCCAGACCTCGCGGATCCGGGCGCTGCCGTCCCGGTTGAGCTTGACGGAGATGTTGACGTCGTCAAGCCGGGACGCAAAAGCGCCGGGCGCCCCCAGCAGGGCCGGGAGCGCCACGAGCAAAAGGGCGAATAACCGTTTCACGGCTTAGATTTTCATCGAAGGCATCTGGTCCTTGCCGTTCTTGGCTTCCTGGAGATACTCCTTCGTGGTGAAGCCGAGCATGCCGGCGACCAGGTTGTTCGGGAACTGGCGGACGAGACGGTTGAAGTTCGTCGCGGCGTCGTTGTAGACCATGCGGCTCATACGGACCTGGTTCTCGTAGGTGTTGATGCTGTCCATCGTCTTGATGAAGGTCTCGTTGGCCTTGAGGTCCGGGTACTGCTCGCCGACCGCGAGGATATGGGTCATCGCCTCGGTGAGGAGGTTCTCCTGGGCGTTGGCCTCGGCGGGGGTGCTGTTTCCGGTAATCTGGCGGCGCTGGGCGATGACGTCGGTCAGCGTCTTGTACTCGTGCTCCGAGTAGGACTTCGTCATCTCGGCGAGCGCGGTCAGCGCATCCCAGCGGCTGGCCTGCTGGACACCGATCTGGCTGAAAGCATTCTTGCAGAGCTCATCCTTGCTGACGAGCGTCCGCTGGACGGAAATGACCCATAGTACGATGACTGCGACTATGGCAAGAATGATAAGGAGTGTCATTGCTGTAAGTTTTATTTTGGTAAATATAAAAATAATCCGTCAAAAGGTGCGTTTTTTTACGGGTAGGGGGCTTCTGTCACGCGCAGGGCCGTTCCTGTCACAAAGATATGTTTTTTTCAGTCATGGCGGAACGCTTTCCCGAACTTCGCGTAAAACAAGTCGTTATGCTCGAAAAGATCTACTGCGCGAAATGCATCGGCATCGATGCCGTTCCCGTGACCGTCGAGGTGGATATCCGCGGAGGCGTCGGGATCCACCTCGTCGGCCTGGCCGACACGACCGTCAAGGAGAGCCTGCTCCGCATCGTAACCGCCCTGCAGGCGCTGGGCTACCATATTCCGGGGAAGAAAATCGTGATCAACCTCGCGCCGGCGGACCTGCGCAAGAGCGGCAGCGGCTATGACCTCCCGATTGCGCTGGGGATCATCGCCGCCTCGGAGCAGCGCCCGCTGCCGCAGCTGGGGGAGTATGTGATCATGGGGGAGCTGGGCCTGAACGGCGAGGTGCGGGAGATTACCGGGGCCCTGGCGTATGCCGAAATGGCCGTGCAGGAGGGCTTCAAGGGCTGCATCCTGCCGATGCGCTCCGCCCTGGAGGCGGTGGAATACCGGGAGATTGCCGTGTACGGCGTGCGGACGCTGGACGACGCGGTCCGGGTCCTGGGCGGGCAGGAGGACTGCGACGGGCTGCTCGTGCGCCACAGCGCCGAGTTCCGGGAGTCGCAGGACCGGCCTCTGCCCGCCGCGGATGCTTCCGTCCTCGATTTCTCCGAAATCGTGGGACAGGAGAGCGCCAAGCGCGGCATCGAGATCGCGGCCGCCGGCGGCCACAACCTGATCCTGGTCGGCAGCCCCGGGAGCGGGAAGAGCTCGCTGGCGAAGGCGATGGGCTCGATCCTGCCGCCGATGACGCCGGAAGAGGCGGTCCGGACCTCGAAGATCTACTCGATTGCGGGGAGCATGCCGCCGGGGACGGGGCTGCTGCGCCAGCGGCCCTTCCGCAGCCCCCACTACAGCGCGACCCTCGCCTCGATCGTCGGCGGCGGCTCCGGCGACAGCACCCGCCCCGGCGAAGTAACCCTCGCCCACAACGGAATCCTCTTCCTCGACGAAATGGCCCAGATGCCGCGCAGCGTCGTGGAAGCGCTCCGGGGGCCGCTGGAAGACCGGAAAGTCGAGATTTCGCGCCTGCGGACCAAGGTTGTCTACCCGTGCTCGTTCATGCTGGTCGCCGCCTCGAACCCGTGCCCCTGCGGCTACTGGGGAGAAGGGGACCGCTGCCGCTGCACTCCGACCCAGCGCCAGGCCTACATGAGCCGCCTCTCGGGGCCGATCATGGACCGGATCGACCTCCAGATTTTCTGCCGGCAGGTCGATTCCCGGCTGATGAACAGCCGGCGGCCGGCGGAGCCGAGCGCGCAGGTCGCGGCGCGCGTCCGCGCCGCCCGCCGCCTCCAGCAGGACCGCCTCGCCGGCGAGTCCGCGAACACCAACGCCGAAATGACGAACAAAATGCTGGAAAAATACTGCCCGCTCTCGGAAGAATGCCAGGCGACGATGGAGTCGGTCATCAACCGCCTCGGCCTGTCGATGCGCTCCTATTTCCGTGTGATCAAGGTTGCGCGGACGATCGCGGACCTCGCCGGCGGGCGGCCGATCGTGCCTGCGGACCTGCTGGAGGCCGCCGGCTACCGCTTCCTCGACCGCCGCGACCTGTTCGACTACTAGTCTTCCCAGGTCAGCGTGCGGGTGCCGTCGGGGGAGACGGCGATATGGATCCGCAGGGTCTCTTCGGGGAGAATCTCCTCGATGTTCTCCGGCCACTCCATCAGACAGAGCGCGCCGCTGTCGATGTAGTCGTAGAAGCCGATGTCGAGGGCTTCCGCAATCTTCCCGATCCGGTAGAAATCGAAATGGAAGACCGAATCGCCGGCGGCGGTCCGGTACTCGTTCACGATCGAAAAGGTCGGGGAACTGACGGCGTCTTCCCGGACCCCGAGCACGCGGCAGACCGCCGTCGTGAACGTCGTCTTCCCCGCGCCCATCGGCGCATAGAACGCGATGATCCGGTTGTCCCCGATTTCGTCGAGGAAACGGGCGGCGGCCGCGTCCAGGCCTTCCAGCGAGCTGATTTCGATCCGATGTTCCATTCCGCAGGCAAAGATATGCAAATCCACCGAAAAAAATCCGTATCTTAGTAGTTCGGATAACGAAAACCAAGCGAAACGATATGAAAAGAATTTCCCGTCTCCTCCTGCTGGCAGCGACGCTGCTGCTTTCCGTCGCCTGTGCGAAAAAGAATCCGGTCCTGACCGTCGACGGCGGCCAGGTCCAGGGCGTCGAGACCCGCACCAAAGGCGTCATCGTCTACAAGGGTATCCCGTATGCAGCCCCGCCGGTCGGCGAATTCCGCTGGCGCGAGCCGCGCCCCGTCCTTCCCTGGAAGGGCGTGAAGGTCGCCGACAAGTTCGGCGCCCCGGCCGTCCAGGCGAAGCATACGCCCGGCGGCTACACCCCGGAATTCTTCTTCGACGGCGACCCGGAATTCAGCGAGGACTGCCTCTACCTCAATATCTGGACCCCCGCCGCAGGCAAGACAGGCAAGAAACTTCCCGTCACGCTCTGGGTCCACGGCGGCGGCTATACCGCCGGCTGGGGCCACGAGCCTGAAATGGACGGCGAAGAATGGGCGAAGCACGGCGGCATCCTCGTGACCTTCAACTACCGCCTCGGCATCTTCGGCTTCTTCACCCACCCGCTCCTCTCCGCCGAAAGCGAGCACGGCGTCTCCGGCAACTACGGCATGCTGGACCAGATTGCCGCCCTGAAGTGGGTCAAGCGCAATATCGCCCAGTTCGGCGGCGACCCGGACAACGTGACCGTCATGGGCCAGAGCGCCGGCGCCATGAGCGTCCAGACGCTCGTGACCTCCCCGCTCTCCCGCGACCTCGTGAACAAGGCCATCATCCAGAGCGGTGGCGGCATCAGCGACCGTCCGGTCCTCGGCGGCACGACCCTGGAGCAGATCCAGGAGAACGGCAAGAAGCTGATGGACTGGGCCGGCTACGATACCCTCGACGGGATGCGCGCCGCGACGACCCAGGACGTCTTCACCCTCCTGAACCGCTACTACGAGGCGACCGGCGACCGGACCCTCCGCATCTCGACTTCCCCCGTCATCGACGGATGGGCCTATCCGGAGACCTTCTCCTCCGCGGCCCTCGGCGGCCGGATCTCCGACGTCCCGTACATGATCGGCTGCACCCTGAACGACATGGGCGCCCTCGCCCGCGGCATCGACACCTTCTGCCTCGAGCGCGAGAAGCAGGGCGGCACGTCCTACGCCTACCAGTTCGCCCGTCCGCTCCCGACCGACGGCCGGGGCGGCGTGCTCGTCGGCGCGTTCCACTCCTCGGAGCTCTGGTACATGTTCAAGACCCTCGGCTATTGCTGGCGTCCCTTCACCGACGCGGACTACGCGCTCGCCGAAGACATGATCACCTGCTGGACCAACTTCGCCAAGTACGGTGACCCGAACGGCAAGGGCCCCGAAGTCTGGACGCCCTTCACGGCCGAAAAGCCGGAATTCATGATCTTCAAGATCGACGACGACGCGGAGGCGGTCGCCTCCGGCATGGGCCGGCTGAACTAGTAATCCAGGCTGATTCCCGTCAGGATCAGCCCCGGAGCCATCGCAGTCGTGACCCCGTCGTTCCATACCATCGGAGACGCCCCGGATTCCCGGGGCGTTCCTGCAAACAGGAAGCGCCCGTCCTCGAAACAGCCCTGGCGGCAGGTAGGGTAGCGGAACACCCCTTCCAGCTTCATCCTGCCGGCCCAAGGGGACGACAGCGTAACCTGCCCCTCCCCGTCGAACCCGATCCCGGCGAGGTAGCCGTCCTCCTCGAAAACCAGGTTGTTCTTCCCGGAGAACGTCTGCTCCAGCCCATCCCGGCGCCAGAGCCCCGTCTGGTATTCCATCTTCCGGGGATTGTACAGCGTCCCGTAGAAGGCGACGTCGTTCCCGATGCAGGCCAGCCGGAAATCCTTTCCGACCTGGAGCGCCGCGTCGTGGAGGTCGTATTCCTCGTCATCCACCAGCAGCACCGGCGCGGACGTGAACCCCTTGCGTACGACCATGCACAGCTGCCCGCCGATCATCTTCAGGTCATAGATTTCCGTCACGCCGGACGGGACGGCGACCTCGGCCCGGCTTCCGTCCTGCACGACGTTCCACTTCCGCTCGCTGCCGTCGCCGCCCGTCGTATAATAACAGAACGTCAGGAGCGCGCCGTCGCGGTACAGCGCGCCCGTCGGCGCGGTCGTGACGTCCAGCAGGTCTCCCCAGACCCGTCCGGTCTCGCTGCTGAACAGGATCTTGCCGTTCCTGCGCAGGGCGAACCCCTCCCCGGAGCGGTTCTGCCCCAGGGTATAGAGGTCTTCCCCCGCCGCCAGGAGGCCCCGGAGGATTTCCCGGCCCTCGTAGCGGAGGAAGTCCTTCCCGTTTTTCTTGATGACGGTTTCCGTCAGGGAGACGTATTCCGTATAGAGGTTGCCCTCACAGATGTGGTGCAGGTCCGTGTCCGGGCTGATTTCGCTTCCCGGGCCGGCCGGAAGCCGGAGGATCTCCTCGAAATCCCGGAACATGCAGACGTACCGCAGGGAATCCGCGGCGTCGACGGCGGAAACATAGATGCTTTTCTGCAGGGGAGCGTCGAGCGTATCCGCTGCTTCGGGGCGCGTGAAGCCCCGGTGGTTTCCGCCTTCCGGCCCCGCGGGATGGCAGCAGAGCATCCCCAGGCAGCAGACGGCGGCAATGGTCAGAGTCGTTTTCATAGTTTGAGCTTTTCCCAAAGGAAAGCAATAAAAACGAAACCCCGGGCCTTCCGCCCGGGGTCTTCGTCACAAAGATAAGTTTCTTTCGGTTTTTTCCGTTTTTACAGGTCGAAGCGGAAACCGGCCTCGAGGTTGAAGAGGAACGGCTTCTGGGTCCGGACGCTCTTCGGCTGGCCGCAGTCGAAGTAGTAGCGGGCGCTCGGGTCGAAGAACACGCCGACCCGGTCCAGGATCATATACTGGACGCCGAGGCCCGCATCGACGGACCACTGCAGGCCCGGAACCGACTCGCGGTACACGAAGTCGGCGTTGCGCGCGCGGAAACTGCTCGCGATGCCCTTTTCAACCTCGCCGCCGGCAAAGCCGTAGAGGCGCAGGCGTCCGGAATCGACGATGTTATAATAGAGGTTCACCGGGATACCGATGTAGTACAGGTTGTTGACGAGCTCCAGCCCGGGCTTCACGGCGCCGGCGCCATCGACGAAACTGCCGGTAAAGGTCCGGGTCAGGAAGGAGTAGTCGAGGCCCGTGCCGATCGAGAACCGGCCGGCGAGCGGGAAGCGGACGCCGAGACCGAAGGTCACGGGGATGCCGTAGATGGATTCGCTGGCTTCGGAGATGCCCTGCTTCGGGGTCGGACTCTTTTCCGGCGCGGCGTAGTAGCCGTTGAACGGGTTGAAGTTGCCGCTGACCTTGTCGTTGCTGCCGAGCATGCCCTTGAGGTCCAGGCTCGCGCGGCGGGTGGCCTTCGCGGGCTCCGCGAAGTCGGCGTAGGCCGACTCCCAGAGCGGCTTCACCGCCTCGGGGGCGCGCTGCTCCTCGCGGGGCTTCCGCTCCGCCGGCTTTGCGGCGGCCGGCGCGGCTTCCGCCGGCGCGGCGCTCTCCGCCGCCTCCG
>JAFRVZ010000068.1 GCA_017438265.1 Bacteroidales bacterium | reverse complement strand
TGTATGGTAGAATTATCTACCGCGTAGTTTCCTCTGATTATTTCATCTTCTGTACGGATCTCAAATGTGGTGTCGAAGAAAGTCAGTTTGCCGACCTCTCCCGTCCACACAGAACCGGAAAGAGCCCCCGTTTCGTTAAAAACGATTTTTTCACTATCTTTGTCTATTGGAACATAGACAGTCCGGGCCTGTAGGCCCAGCCCTAAGCACACCAGCGGGAGCAGATAGAGCACCCGCCAGCCCCTCGAAAGGGGCGATTTGGATTTTGACATCATAGTAATACGATTTTTAAGGATACTGTGATTAAAGCTGTTAGCAACTGAGTAGCCGCTCTTGCTGACAGCTTTTCTTATTAGCAGATACTGATATTCTTTGATGTTGGTACCGGCACGCAAAACCGCATCATCGGCCTCATACTCGTGCAGTTCCTGGAGATCGGCCCGGAGCATCCAAATGGCCGGATTAAACCACTGCAGGGCCGAAAGGACGTCAACCAAAAGTACCTCCATGGAATGTCCCTGGCAGATATGTGCTTTCTCGTGAGCGAGGATGGACTCATGCGGGGCCTCCCAATCCTTTCTGGACAAAACGATATACTTCATCCAACTGAACGGATCGATGTCCCGCTCCGTCACGATAATCTGGCAGCCATCCTCTTCCTTTACCAACTGCCCCCGGTGGATAATCCTTACGATGGAGAGAATGGAGGTGGTCACCCTTGCCAGCACAAAGGCCACACCAGCCCAGAACAAGATGATGAGGGCTATCGGCCACCAGGGGACGGCGTGTTCCACCAGCGGTACCAACTCCTGTGCAGGCAAGTCCGTTGCCAAAGCAGGCGATTCAGGAACCATAGGGGCCACCTCTATCGGCTTATGGATAGTAATGATGCACAGCGGCAGCAGGAACGAGAGTACGGCTGTTCCCACCAGTACCACTCGGTTGAACCGGTGGAACGTCTCCTTCTTCAAAAGGAAACGGTAAAACAGGTAGAACACCAGCAGCGCCACCGCCACCTTAGCATCATATACAAGGAATTCCATCATTTCTGTTCTCCTTTTTCAACCAGCTCGATGAGCTCTTTCAATTCATCTACGGTAATTTTCTCCTCCTTCACCAAGGCTGAAACGGCGCTCATGTAGGAGTTGTCGAAGTACTTATCGATAAGGCCGATTAGCGAACGCTGCTTATACTCTTCCCGGGTCACCCTGGCGAAATACTGGTAGGTCGGGCCATAGGACTTATGGCCGATGAAGCCTTCCTCCTGAAGCGTGCGCACCTGGGTGGAAAGGGTCGAGAAGTGGGGCCTGGGCTCCGGGTACAACTCCCGTAACTCCCTGACAAACAACGGGCCCTTCTCCCAGAAGTGCTCCATAATAATCTCCTCTTTCTTGGTGAGCCGTTTCATATGCATATCGTCTTTTCTGCAAATATAGCTAAAAAAATTAACTGTGCAACTATTCAGATATAATTTCTCGATTATTTAATTTAATTCTTCCGGACCGGATACGAAAAAACGCCTCGCAGATATCTGCAAAGGCGTTTTAAGCGGTGCGGACGAGGCTCGAACTCGCGACCTCCGGCGTGACAGGCCGGCATTCTAACCAAACTGAACTACCACACCTTGGTTCCCGTTGCGTTGCCGTAAATCGGGATTGCAAAGATAGGGACAAAATTGAATTCTGCAAATATTTCAGAATTATTTTTTGCGGAATTCTTTTTCGCCGAGGCGGGCGCGGGCCGTCATCGGGACGTCGGTCGTGACGGCGTGGATGCCGCCGGCGATGAAAGCGTCGATGCGGTCCGGGTCGTTGACGGTCCAGACGTTGGAACTCATCCCGAGCGAATCGCACTGGGCGACGTATTCCGGGTGCCGGGCGAGGACGCCCTCGTTGTAGTCGATGCCGTTGATGCCCTTCCCGGCCAGCTGGGCGGGGGAGAGCTCGCCGTTGAGGTACTGGCAGACGAACTGCGGGGCCTCGGCGGCGATCTTTTCACACATGTGGAGGCTGAAGGAAATGAAAATGACGCGCGACGGGTCGAAGAGGCCGTGGGCCTTCAGGCCTTCGAAGCAGCGCTCGACGAGGCGGTCTTCGCGCGCGGCGTCCGGGTGGGACTTGAGCTCCAGGACCAGCACGGTCGTCTTGCTCTTCGCGCCCTGGGCGAGGTAGTCATCCAGCGTCGGAACGGGCTCCCCGTTCTCGAGACGGATTCCGGCAAGGTCGGCATAGGCGTGGTCCCGGATCAGGATTCCGTCGCGGGAGTCGTCGTGGTTCACGACGACGACATCGTCCGCCGCGAGGTGGACGTCGAACTCGCTGCCCCAGAAGCCGGCTTCCTGGGCCATCCGCAGCGCGGCGACGGAGTTCCGGGCGAACCCGGCTTCTTCACAGTTCCAGTAGCCCCGGTGGGCGACAATGGCGGTCTTTCCGTCCTGGCGGACCGGCGGGAATCCGCCGTCCGGTGCGGTCTTCGCGCTCCGGCAGGAAACGAGCGCTGCGAGGGCCGCGGCAAGCATCATTATTTTCTTCATACCACAAAGATAATCCGGAAAAATCTATAAATTTGTACGATTCGCCCGAAAGGTTTGAAAAATCGTAAAACAGCACAATACAAGTATGGTTAAAGTCAATTTGGGAGGCTGCAGCTCCTTCGTAAAAGATGCAGATTACAAAGCGTATGTTGAAAAGGCCCTGGCTGCCTGGGACGTCCTGGATGCTGAAAGCGGCGCCGGCAATGATTTCCTCGGCTGGAAGACCCTGCCCGTGGACACTCCGGAACAGCTGATCGTCGGATGCGAAGCGGTCCGCGATGACTGGCAGGCCCGCGGGGTCGACCTTGTCGTCACGATCGGCATCGGCGGTTCCTACCTCGGCGCCCGCTGCGCCATCGAGGCCCTCAGCCACAACTTCCTTCCCAAGACGGGCGCCCCGCGCGTCGTCTTCGCCGGCAACAACCTCTCCGAGGAGTACCTCGCCGAACTGATGGACCTCCTCGCGGTCTCCAACGCCGCCTGCGTCGTCATCTCCAAGTCCGGCACCACGACCGAGCCGGCCGTCGCCTTCCGCCTCGTGAAGCAGTATCTGGAGAACAAATACGGCCGCAGCGAGGCCGCGGAGCGCATTGTCGCCATCACCGACGCGAAGCGCGGCGCCCTCAAGACCCTCGCGACCCAGGAAGGCTACCGTACTTTCATCGTCCCCGACAACGTCGGCGGCCGCTTCTCCGTCCTGACCCCCGTCGGCCTCCTGCCGATCGCCCTCGCCGGCTTCGACATCCGCGCGATGCTGCGCGGCGCCGCCGACGAGCGTGCCGCGATGATCGTCAAGTCCGCCGACAACGAGGCCGTCAAGTACGCCGCGATGCGCAACCTCCTTCACACCGGCTGCGGCAAGGCCGTCGAGGTCTTCGTAACCTACAACCCGAAGCTGACCTACCTCGCCGAATGGTGGAAGCAGCTCTACGGCGAGTCCGAAGGCAAGGACGGCAAGGGCATCTTCCCCGCCTCCGTGACCAATACCGCCGACCTCCACTCCATGGGCCAGTTCATCCAGGAAGGCAGCCGCGTGATGTTCGAGACCGTCATCACCGTCGAGAACAGCAACCGCAAGGTCGTCATCACCAGCGATCCCCAGAACCTCGACCAGCTGAACTACCTCGCCGACCAGCGCGTGGAGCACTGCAATGCGATGGCCCAGCTCGGGACCAAGATCGCCCACATCGACGGCGGCGTCCCGCAGCTCGAGATCGGCGTCGAGAAGATCGACGAGTACAACCTCGGCGCCATCTTCTACTTCTTCGAGTTCGCCTGCGGCGTCTCCGCCTATACCCTCGGCGTGAACCCGTTCAACCAGCCCGGCGTCGAGGCCTACAAGAAGAACATGTTCGCCCTGCTCCGCAAGCCCGGCTTCGAGGCGCAGACGGAGGAAATCCTCAAGCGCATCTAGATGGACGGCAGGACCAATTTCGGCTATTTCGACGATGCGGCAAGGGAGTATGTAATCAACGATTACAGGACTCCCTTTCCTTGGATCAACTACCTCGGGAACGAGGATTTCTTCTCGCTGATCTCCAACACGGCGGGCGGGTATTCCTTCTACCGGGACGCCAAATTCCGCCGCCTGACGCGCTACCGCTACAACAACGTCCCGATGGACGCCGGCGGCCGCTACTTCTACATCAAGGACGGCAACACCGTCTGGTCTCCGGGCTGGAAGCCCTGCAAGACGGAACTCGACTCCTACGAGTGCCGCCACGGGATGGGCTACACCCGCATCAAGGGCGTCAAGGACGATCTCGAAGTTTCGGTCCTCTTCTTCGTCCCGCTCGGGACCCCCGCCGAGATCCAGAAAGTCTCCATCACCAACAACACCGGCTCCATCCGCCACATCAAGCTCTTCTCCTTCGAGGAGTGGTGCCTCTGGAATGCGGCGACCGACATGGAGAACTTCCAGCGCAACCTCTCGACCGGCGAGGTCGAGGTCGAGGAAGCCGTCATCTTCCACAAGACCGAGTACCGCGAGCGCCGCAACCACTACGCCTTCTACAGCCTGAACAACGCCCACATCGAGGGCTTCGACACGGACCGCGAGACCTTCATCGGCCTCTACAACGACTTCTCGAATCCCCAGTGCGTGACCGCCGGCGAGCCCGGCAACAGCATCGCCCACGGCTGGAGCCCCATCGCCTCCCACTACGTCGAGCTGCGCCTCTGGCCCGGCGAGACCCGGGACCTCGTCTTCATGCTCGGCTACGTCGAGAACGATCCGAAGCACAAGTTCGAAAAGGACGGTTCCCTGAACAAGGACAAGGCCTGGAAGCTGATCCGCAGGTTCGATTCGCCCGCGAAGGTCGACAAGGCCTTCGGCGAGCTTCGGGAGTATTGGGATTCCCTGCTCGGCATCTGGCACGTCGAATCCCCGGAGACGGGCCTGGACCGGATGGTCAACATCTGGAACCAGTACCAGTGCATGGTGACCTTCAACATGTCCCGCAGCGCCTCTTTCTTCGAGAGCGGCATCGGCCGCGGCATGGGCTTCCGCGACTCCAACCAGGACCTCGTCGGCTTCGTCCACCAGATCCCGGAGCGCGCCCGCGAGCGCATCATCGACATCGCCTCGACCCAGTTCCCCGACGGCGGCTGCTACCACCAGTACCAGCCCCCCAGCAAGCGCGGCAACAACGACATCGGCGGCGGCTTCATCGACGACCCGATGTGGCTCATCTTCGGCACGGTCGCCTACCTCAAGGAGACCGGCGACTTCTCCATCCTGAAGGAGAAGGTCCCCTTCGACAACCTGCCCGGTTCGGAAGTCTCCCTGATGGAGCACCTCCGCGTCTCCTTCGACCACGTCGTGAACAACCTCGGCCCCCACGGGCTTCCGCTCATCGGCCGCGCCGACTGGAACGACTGCCTGAACCTGAACTGCTTCAGCTGGGACCCGAACGAATCGTTCCAGACGACGGAAAACAAGACCGAAGGCTCGAAGGCCGAGTCCCTGATGATCGCCGGCCTGTTCGTGGTCTGCGGCCGCGACTATGTCGCCCTCTGCCGCGAGCGCGGCCTCGACGCCGAGGCGGACCGCGCGCAGAAGTGCGTGGACGCGATGGTGGAGGCCGTGAAGCAGCACGGCTGGGACGGCGAGTGGTACCTGCGCGCCTATGACTATTTCGGCAAGCCCGTCGGCTCCCGGAAGAACGAGGAAGGCAAAATCTTCATCGAGTCGCAGGGCTGGTGCACGATGGCCGGCATCGGCCGCGAAGAGGGGATGGTCGACAAGGCCCTCGACAGCGTCAAGACCTGGCTCGACTGCGAGCACGGCATCGTGCTGAACAACCCCGCCTTCACGAAATACATCGTGGACTACGGCGAGATTTCCTCCTATCCTCCGGGATACAAGGAGAACGCCGGCGTCTTCTGCCACAACAATCCCTGGATCATCATCGGCGAGGCCCTCGCGGGCCGCGGCGAGGACGCCTGGGAGCACTACCGCAAGATCAGCCCGGCCTACATCCACGACCAGCGGCTCCACAAGGTCGAACCCTACGTCTATTCCCAGATGGTCGCCGGCAAGGACGCTGCGCGTCCGGGTGAGGCCAAGAACAGCTGGCTGACCGGCACCGCGGCCTGGAACTGGTACGCCGTGACGCAGTTCATCCTGGGCGTCCGCCCGGACTACGACGGCCTCGAGATCGACCCCTGCATCCCTTCCGCCTGGAAGGGCTTCAAGGTCGTCCGCAAGTTCCGCAAGGCCGAATACGAAATCGACGTACAGAACCCTTCCGGCGTCTGCCGCGGCGTGAAGTCCCTCACCGTGGACGGGAAGCCGCTCGCCGGCAACCGGATTCCGTACGCTTCCGGCAAACACAAGGTGGAGGTCGTGCTTGGCTGAGAAAGGCAACATCGTCGTCCGGGGGGCGCGGGTCAACAACCTGAAGAACGTTTCGGTCGAGATTCCGCGCGGGAAGTTCATCGTCGTGACCGGCGTCAGCGGGTCCGGCAAGAGCTCCCTGGCGTTCGACACCCTCTTCGCGGAAGGCCAGCGCCGCTTCGCGGAGAGCCTTTCCTCCTATGCCCGGCAGTTCCTGGGCCGCATCAGCAAGCCCGACGTCGACACGATCGAAGGCATCGCTCCCGCCATCGCCATCGAGCAGAAGGTCAATACCAAGAACCCCCGCTCGACCGTCGCGACCACGACCGAGATCTATGATTTCCTGCGCCTGCTCTTCGCGCGCGTGGGCCGCACCTATTCGCCCGTCAGCGGGAAGGAGGTGCGCCGCGACACGGTCGCCGGCGTCCTCGCCTGGCTCGAAGGCGCCTCCGTGGCCTATATTCTCGCCGACGTGGGCTGGAAGGCCCGCACCGACAAGGTCGAGCTGATGCTCGCGCTCAAGGAGCAGGGCTATTCCCGCTTCTGGTCCGCCGGGCGCGTGATCCGCATCGAGGAGGTCCTGCAGCGCTCCGAGGAGGGCGACTTCCCGGAGGAGCTGTTCCTGCTCGTCGACCGCGATAAGGCGCCCTTCGACCGCGACCGCCTGCTCTCCTCCGTCACCGAAGCCTTCTCCAAGGGCGACGGCGTGATGTACGCCGACCGGGACGGGGAGCTCCGGCGTTTCTCGACCCGCCTCGAAATGGACGGCATCGTGTTCCGCGAGCCGGACGAGTATCTCTTCAGCTTCAACAGCCCGCTCGGCGCCTGCCCGACCTGCGGGGGCCTCGGCAAGATTATCGGCATCAGCGAGGACCTCGTGATTCCGGACAAGAGCCTGAGCATCTACGACGGGGCGATCGCCTGCTGGCGCGGCGACAAGATGGGCTGGTTCCGCGACCACCTCATTTCCGTCGCCGAGCGCTACGGGATCCCGGTGTTCGAACCGTACTGCAAGCTCTCCGAGGAGACGAAACGGCTCCTCTGGGAGGGCTGCCACGCGGACCGGGAGGAGGATTCCCTGATCGGTATCAGCGAGTTCTTCCGCTGGGTCGAGACCCAGCGCTACAAGATCCAGTACAAGTTCATGCTCAGCCGCTTCAGCGGCCGGGCGACCTGCCACGACTGCCACGGCAGCCGGCTCCGCCGGGAGGCGCTGTATGTCCGCGTCGGCGGGAAGACCATCCACGAGCTGCTGGAGATGAACGTGGACCGGCTGCTGGACTTCTTCGACACGCTGCGACTGGAAGAAGGGGAGCGTGAGATCGCGCGGGGCCCCATCGACGAAATCGTCTCCCGGCTGCGCTACATCCGGGATGTCGGCCTGGGCTACCTCACGATGAGCCGGGCCAGCAACACGCTGTCCGGCGGCGAAAGCCAGCGGATCAACCTCGTGACCGCACTCGGCAGCTCGCTCGTCGGCTCGATGTACATCCTCGACGAGCCCTCGATCGGGCTCCATCCGCGCGACACCGACCGGCTGATTGCCGTGCTGCGGGCCCTCCGGGACCTCGGCAACACGGTCATCGTCGTCGAGCACGACGAGGAGATCATCCGGGCCGCGGACCTGCTCCTCGACCTCGGACCCCGCGCCGGATCCGCCGGCGGCGAAATCGTCTTCCGGGGGAAGATCGGCGATGCGGTACCGGACGAGGTCCGCAGGCGCTCGCTGACCCTCCAGTACCTGTCGGGCGAGCGTCCGCGCTATGTCCGCGAAAAACGCGGCTGGACCTATTCCATTACGGTCCGCGGGGCGATGGAACACAACCTGAAGGACATCGACGTGCGGATTCCGCTCGGCGTGCTGACGGTCGTCTCCGGCGTCAGCGGCTCCGGCAAATCCTCCCTGGTCGGGGATATCCTGTACCCGGCTTTGTCCCGGCTGCTCAGCGATTCCGGCGACGCCCCCGGCCTCTTCCGCGGCCTGGACGGCAACGTGGACCGGATCGGCCGCGTCGAATATGTGGACCAGAACCCGATCGGCAAGAGTTCCCGCTCCAATGCCGTGACCTACCTGAAGGTCTATGACTCCATCCGCAAGCTCCTCTCCGAACAGCAGTTCGCCAAGCTGAACGGGTTCGGCCCCTCTTCCTTCTCCTTCAACCAGGAGGGCGGCCGCTGCCCGGAATGCCAGGGCGAGGGCGTGGTCCGGATCGGGATGCAGTTCATGGCGGACGTGACGATGGTCTGCGAGGCCTGCGGCGGCAAGCGCTTCAAGAGCGACGTGCTCGAGGTGCGCTACCGCGGAAAGAACATCTACGACATCCTCGAGATGAGCGTCGACGAAGCGATCGCCTTCTTCTCCGAAGGCCCTGAAGAGCTCGCCAAAACCATTGCGCTCCGCCTGCAGCCCTTGCGCGACGTCGGCCTGGGCTACATCAAGCTCGGCCAGAGCAGCAGCACCCTCTCCGGCGGCGAGAGCCAGCGCATCAAGCTCGCCTACTTTCTCTCCCTGAGCGGGGAAGGTTCCGCGAAGAGCGGGGACCGCATCCTCTTTATTTTCGACGAGCCGACGACCGGCCTCCATTTCTACGACGTGGAGAAGCTCCTGAAGGCTTTCGACGTCCTGCTGTCGAAGGGCCACAGCCTGCTGGTCGTCGAGCACAACCTCGACGTGATCCGCTCCGCCGACTGGGTCGTCGAGCTCGGGCCGGAGGCGGGAGACGCGGGCGGAAACGTCGTCTTCGAAGGCACGCCGGAGGACCTGGCGGGCCGGGATACCTGGACCGGCCGCTACCTCGCCGCCGCCATCAAACCCCAGCCGTAAGCCCATGGACGCTGTCATCACCTATGTCAACGGGAACGACCCGCTCTGGCGGCAGGACTATGCCTCCGTCGTCGGCGGCACGGCCCTGACCAAGCGCTACCGCGATTTCGGGACGCTGCAATACCTGCTGCGGGGAATCGCGAAGCATATGCCCTTCATCCGCAACGTGTACCTCGTCGTCGCGCGCGAGAGCCAGGTCCCGGCGTGGATCGACCCCGCGCAGGTCCACGTCGTCCTCCACCGGGACATCCTCCCCGCCGCGGCGCTGCCGACCTTCAACAGCACGGCGATCGAGATGTTCCTCCACCGGATTCCCGGGCTGGACGAAGAATACCTCTATTTCAACGACGATATGTT
>JAFRVZ010000067.1 GCA_017438265.1 Bacteroidales bacterium | reverse complement strand
GGACAATAGATTTTACCGGCCGCAGCCATACGCACGTCCGCCCTTCCTGCCTCATCGGGGAAAAGGTACCAGCCCTGGCGGATGCGCAGGATTTTTTCCTCGCCCTTCCAGCGCCTGAGGTTGGAGGAAAGGCTGTTGTCGCTGCTTCTCTCTATACTGTTTAAGGAAAAAACACCTTGCCCCGAGTATAGCTTTTTGAATTCGTAATAGTTCATTTTATTTCCGAAACTGTGCAAATATACACAATTTCAGAAATAAAACAAAGGGTTAGACATAGTTTCCTAAACCTTAAATACAGGTTCGATTCCTGTTGGGACTACGGACTGGAAAAAGCTCGCAGCAATGCGAGTTTTTTTGTTATATTAGCAGTATGAAGACAAAGTATGTTTTTCTGCTGCTGGCGGCGGTTGCCGTCGTGCTTGCGCCGGTTTCCTGTAAGAAGAATGCACCGGTGCCCGTGCGGCTCCTGTACTGGAATATCCAGAACGGGATGTGGGACGGGCAGGATGACAACTATGACCGTTTCGTCCAGTTCGTGCAGGCGCAGGATCCGGACATCTGCGTCTGGTGCGAGGCCCAGTCCATCTGGGAGACGGACTCGGACCGGTATATGGCGAAGGAGGAGCGCTATCTCGTCGAGCACTGGGGCGAGCTGGCCGCCCGCTACGGCCACCCGTACTGGGGGATCGGCGGCTACCGCGACGACTACCCCCAGGTCATCACCTCCAAGTATCCGATCACGTACGTCGCGAAGATTACCGGCGAGGAGCCGGACATGCTCGTGGCGCACGGCGCCGGCTGGGCGACCGTGGAAATCAACGGACGGACGCTCAACCTCGTGACGCTCCATACCTGGCCGCACGCGTATGCCTACCGCGCAGAGAACAGGGCCGTCTCCATCGCGGAGCACGGCGGCGACCTGTACCGGGCGATGGAGATGCAGTATATCTGCGAGCATACGGTCGGGACCGTGCCGGACGCGGGGGACCAGCTCTGGATGATGATGGGCGACTTCAACGCCCGCTCGCGCGTGGACAATGACTTCTACGGCTATCCGGAGGACGACACCCGCTTCCTCGTCCACGACTACGTCCGGGCGAATACGCCCCTGGTCGACGTGATCAAGGAGATGTATCCGGACGAGTTCAAGCCCTCGACCGGCAGCCGGAACAGCCGCATCGACTTCGTCTACTGCACGCGGCCGCTCTACGACCGGATCACGTCCGCCGATATCCTCTGGGACCCCTATACGACGCCGATCCGCGATCCCGCGGGCCTCTCGAATTTCTGGCGTCCGTCGGACCACCTCCCGATCCTGGTCGATTTTGACATGCAATAAACCGTGCGCACCGTGGAAAAGAGATTGCTTTGGGCGCTGGCGCTCCTGCTCACGCTCGCGGGCGGCGCTTCTGCGCAGGAGCCGATGCTCAGCATCTTCAAGGAGAACTATGTCGCGGCCGGCGTTCCCCTGAATGCGAAGCCGGACTGGGACACCAACGACGCGTCCTTCCAGATCAGCGTCCGCTTCAATGCCTTTCCGCAGTTCGAGGGCGGGAAGTGGGACATCTTCCTGGGCTATTCCCAGCTGACCGTCTGGGACGCCTTCCGCCCGTCCAACCCGTTCCGGAGCAGCATCTATGCGCCCGGCCTCTACCTGTACCGCCCGTTCGGGCGGGACGCCTATGGGGTCAAGTCCGACCTCCTGATCGGCGCGGAGCACCGCTCGAACGGCTTCGCCTCCCACGATTCCCGCAGCCTGAACTTCGGCTTCGTCGCCTATACCCACCGCTTCGGCGGCTGTTTCACGGCGCAGGCCGCGGCGCGTTTCGGCGTCGGCTCGATCGGCAACGACATCTCCCTCGAGATGTTCGACCGCTACCAGGGCTACCTCCATTTCGCCCTCTGCCTCCACAGCCGTGACCGCCGCTTCCTCGCCAGCGTCTCCGCCGACCCGCTCTTCCGGGGAGACATCCCCGCCAACCTCGGCGCCGAGCTGGCCCTCCGCCTCTCCCGCACGTCCGACTGGTTCTACCTGGTCGCCCGCTACCATTACGGCTACGACGAGAACCAGCTCGACAGCGCGACCCCCGGCGTCTTCCTCAAGCACATGGTCCGCTTCGGCCTCGCCGTCCAGCCTTCCCTCCTGTCCCACAAGCTTTTCTTCTAGCGATATGAAACCCTTCTTCGCCGCGCTGCTCGCTTCCGCCCTCTGCCTGGGGGCGGCCGCCCAGCCCCATCCCTTCGACATCGACCTCTCGAAACCCGGCGCCGCCATCCCCGCCACGATGTATGGCATCTTCTTCGAGGACATCAATTACGGTGCGGACGGCGGCCTGTACGCCGAGCTGGTCAAGAACCGCTCCTTCGAGTTCCCGGCATCCCCGCTGACGGGGTGGACCGCTTTCGGGAAGGTCGAGGTCCGCGACGACGGCCCCTTCGACCGCTGCCCCCACTATGTCCGCCTCTCCGATCCCGGCCACAGGGACAAGATGACCGGCCTCGACAACGGGGGCTATTTCGGCATCGGCGTGCAGGCGGGGGAGGAGTACCGCTTCTCCGTCTGGGCGCGCGTGCCCGGCGGCGGGGAGTCCGTGCTGCGCGTGACCCTGGCGGATCCTTCCGCGGCGGGGGAGACCCAGCGCCTCTGCGAGCAGCGCCTGACGGTCGCGGGCGCGGAGTGGAAGCAGTATGAGGTGGTGCTGAAGCCGACCGCGACGCTCCCGAAGGCCGTGCTCCGCATCTTCCTCGCCGGCCGGCGGACAACGGTGGACCTGGAGCACGTCTCCCTCTTCCCGGTCGATACCTGGATGGGCCACCGCAACGGTCTCCGGAAGGACCTGGCGCAGGCCCTGTTCGACCTCCATCCGGGCGTCTTCCGCTTCCCGGGCGGCTGCATCGTCGAAGGCACGGACCTCGACACGCGCTACAACTGGAAGGACTCCGTGGGCCCGGTCGAGAACCGGCCCCTGAACCAGAACCGCTGGCAGTATACCTTCGACTACCGTTTCTTCCCGGACTATTACCAGAGCTACGGACTCGGCTTCTTCGAGTTCTTCCAGCTCAGCGAGGAGCTCGGCAGCGAGCCGCTCCCGATCCTCTCCTGCGGCCTGGCCTGCCAGTTCCAGAACGACAGCATGGACGCCCACGTCCCCGTGGACGAACTCGGACCGTATATCCAGGACGCCCTGGACCTGATCGAGTTCGCCAACGGGCCGGCGGATTCCCGCTGGGGGAAGGTCCGCGCCGAAATGGGCCACCCGGCCCCCTTCCACCTCAAGTACATCGGCATCGGCAACGAGCAGTGGGGCCCGGAGTACCCGGAGCGCCTGGAGCCCTTCGTCAAGGCGATCCGCGCCGCCCATCCCGAGATCGAAATTGTCGGTTCGAGCGGCCCCAATTCCGAGGGCGAGCAGTTCGACTTCCTCTGGCCGGAGATGCGCCGCATCGGCGTGGACCTGGTCGACGAGCATTTCTACCGCCCCTACGACTGGTTCCTGTCCCAGGGCGCCCGGTATGACAGCTACAGCCGCAAGGGACCGAAGGTCTTCGCCGGCGAATACGCCTGCCACGCCCGCGGCCGGAAATACAACCACTTCTATGCCTCCCTGCTCGAGGCGGCCTTCATGACCGGCCTGGAGCGGAATGCCGACGTCGTCCGGATGGCGACCTACGCGCCGCTCTTCGCCCACGCCGAAGGCTGGCAGTGGCGTCCGGACCTGATCTGGTTCGACAACCTCCGCACGGTCCGCACGGCCAGCTGGCATGTCCAGCAGCTCTATTCCGCCTACAAGGGCAGCCGGGTGCTGCCCCTGAAGATGGCCGGGAAGCCCGTGACCGGCGCGGAGGGCCAGGACGGCCTCTTCGCCTCCGCCGTCCGGGACGGTGACAGGGTCTATGTCAAGGTGGTGAACACCTCCGAGGCCCCGCAGGCCCTTTCGCTGCAGCTGAAGGGCCTCGGCCGGAAGCAGACCGCCCGGGCCGCCGGCCGCGTCGTCTTCACAAGCGACCGCCTCTACGAGGACAACACCCTCGACGCCCCGGAGACGTTCGTCCCGCGGCAGGCCGCCTTCACGGGCGAAGGGAGCCGCTTCGACGTGACCCTGGAGCCGCTTTGCTTCAGCATTTATGTCATTGAAATCTAATACGCCGCATATGAAAAAGATGCTCCTTGCCTTCCTTGTGGCCGCCGCCGGCCTCGCCGCGGCCGCCCAGCCGCGCGGCCCGCAGCCACAGCCCGAAAACGTCGTCCTGACCCGCCGGGCGGCGACCCAGCAGGTCTATGGCGGCCCGACCAACCCCCAGGGCCGCTCCTACAACTTCACCCCGACCTTCTTCATCTACCCGGACGGCCGGGTCGACGAGGCGGGTGCGCAGGCGCTCCTCGCTTCCCTGGGGATCCAGGACGTCCTGGACGCCAACTACGGCGTCGCGCGCGTCATCAACCCCGTCGGGGCGAAGTATGACGCCGACGCGGACTTCGAGGCCTTCGTGACCCTGTTCAACCAGGCCCGCAGCGGCAACCTCAAGGTCATCGGCATCGGCGCCGGCGCGACCTTCGTCAACCAGGTCCTCGCCCTGAAGGCCGCGGACCACATCGCCGGCATCCTCTCCGTCGACGGCAAGGCGGCCCGGCTCCCGAAGGGGTTCCGCTCCTACGGCGTCCCGGCCTTCGCGGCCGGGAAGACGGCGGCTGCCGTCGCGAAGGAGTATCAGGCGCTGAACGCCGCCTGCGCCCCTGCGGAGCCGCTCCTGAAGGTCGAAACCTCCGCGGCGGGCGACCTCGCCGCGGTCTTTGCCGAGGCCTGGGACAAGGTCCTCGGCGCCAATTACCGCTACAACAATTTCGGCCATACCCACTACGAGGGCCAGCAGTTCGGCCAGTACGGTCCGTACGAGCTGGAGCCCTACCTGGACGACTGCGAAAGGCAGCTGGGCGTCACGCGCATCGTCGTCGAGCAGCCGGTCGGCGCCGCCCGCCAGGGCCAGGAGGCCCCGAAGCAGCTCTGGTATGAATACTGGCCCGCAGGCCTGCTGGAAGGCGCCCCGGCCCACAGCGTCCCGGTCGTCGTCCTCCTCCACGGCAATACCAACGACCCCCGCACGCAGGCTGAGACTTCCGGCTTCATCCAGCTCGCCGCGCAGGAGCGCTTCTTCGTCGTCGAGATGGAGTGGCAGGGGAGCGTCAGCTACCAGGCGATGGGCCACGACGGCATCGAGAACGTGCTGTACCAGCTCTTCGCCAAATACCCGCAGCTCGATCCTTCCCGCGTCTATGCGGAAGGCCTCAGCGCCGGGTCCATGACCGCCACCGCGCTGGGCATCAAGAAGTCCCACGTCTTCGCGGCGGTCGGCGGCCACTCCGGCGGCCTGCTGGAGCGGCCGGTGCCGGGCCCTTTCCCGTCCTACGGCCCGATCATGAGCGAAGCGACCCAGAAGCGCGGCGCCGTCGAGATGCCCTACTGCTCGGTGCTCGGCACGGCCGACAACGTCGTCCCCTTCATCCGTCCCGACAACTGGAGAAACAACGGCTACCTCAATGCCTGGAACGCTTACCAGCAGATGAACGGGATGGAGGTCGTCCGGGAGCTGGATTTCTCGAAGGACCCGCTCTTCGGTATGACCCTCCGCGACCGGGAGACGATCCGCACGGACAAAGGCGCCGGCATCGAGATCGAGACCGGCCAGCTCTACAAGGGGAACGTTCCCCTGATCAAGATCGTTGCCGTCGTGAATTACGGCCACTGGAATTTCCAGCCGACCGCCCGGATCATGTGGGACTACTTCAAGCAGTTCCGCCGCGATCCCGAGACGAAGAAACTGATTTACGATCCGCAGTGATGGCAGACAAGTACACCTTCCTGGCTTTCGACTGCGGGGCGACCTCCGGCCGCGCCGTGCTCGCGACCTTCTCCGGCGGGACGTTCTCGATGGAGGAGGTCTGCCGCTTTCCGAACCAGCCCCTGGAAATCGGCGGGAAATACTACTGGAACGTCTATTCGATCTATGACCATTTCGTCACCTGCCTGACGCAGCTGGGCCGCCGGGGCGTCCGGATCGATTCCATCGGCATCGACACCTGGGGCGTCGATTTCGGCTGCCTCGCCGCGGACGGCTCCCTGCCGGGCCTGCCGCGCGCCTACCGCGACCCCTATACCGCCGGCGTTCCGGAGGAGGTCTTCCGGACCGTGTCCCGCGCGGATCTCTATGCCGCGACCGGCATCCAGATCATGGACTTCAACACGGTCTTCCAGCTCTACGCCCAGACGAAGGCGGGCGACGCCGCCCTCGCCGCCGCGGACTGCATCCTCTTTATGCCGGACCTGCTCTCATACCTGCTGACCGGGGAGCGGATCTGTGAGTATACGGATGCATCGACCTCCGGGATGATGGACCCGCGGACGCGGCAGTTCGACAAGACGCTGCTCGCGCGCCTCGGCATCCGGACGGATGTCTTGCTGCCGGTCCGCGACCCGGGCGTCCCCGTCGGGACGCTCCGGCCGTCCCTCGCGGCCGCGACGGGCCTCGGCCCCGTCCCGGTCGTGGCCGTCGCCGGCCACGACACCGCCTCCGCCGTCGCCGCCGTTCCTGCGGAGGATGAGCGCTTCGCCTACCTCTCGAGCGGCACCTGGAGCCTGATGGGCATCGAGACCCCCGCGCCCGTGATGACCGCCGAATCCGCCCGCCTGAACTTCACCAACGAAGGCGGCATCGACGGCACGACCCGCTTCCTGAAGAACATCACCGGCATGTGGCTCCTGGAGCAGTGCCGCAAGGTCTGGAAGGCGCAGGGCCGGGATTATAGCTATGCGGAGCTGGTCGACATGGCCCGCGCCGAGGCCGCCTTCCCCGGCCGCATCGCCCCCGACGACCCCCGCTTCGCCAACCCGGCCGACATGGTCGCCGAAATCATCGCTGCGATGGAGAGGCATGACGTGAGCGACGCGCAGGTTGTCAGCTGCATCTACCACAGCCTGGCCGACCGGTACCGGGAGGTCCTCGAAATGCTCCGGGGCTTCGCGCCTTTCCCGATCGAACGGCTCCATATCATCGGCGGCGGCAGCGCCAACGACCTGCTGAACCAGTGGACCGCCGACGCGCTCGGCATCCCGGTCCTCGCCGGCCCGACCGAGGCGACCGCCATCGGCAACCTGATGATGCAGGCCCGCGCCGCCGGCCTCGTCGCCGACCGCTGGGAAATGCGCCGCCTCATCGCCCGCTCCTTCCCCCTCAAAACCTTCTACCCTGAATGAAAGAGATTTCTCCACGCGCTTCGCTTGGTCGAAATGACAGTGTTGTCATTTCGAGCGAAGCGCAGGCTCCCACTGTCATTTCGAGCGAAGCGCAGCGAAGTCGAGAAATCTAAAAAACAACCATATACCATGAACGAATCGCAAATTCTCCAATCGTATGAAATCGCCCGCGAGCGCTACGCCGCCCTCGGCGTCGATACCGACAAGGCCATCGAAATCCTGGAGCGGACCCCGATCTCGCTGCACTGCTGGCAGACCGACGACGTGATCGGCTTCGAGAGCGCGGCCGGCCTCTCCGGCGGCATCCAGACGACCGGCAATTATCCCGGCCGCGCCCGCAACATCGACGAGGTCCGGCAGGACGTCCTCTTCGCGAAGAGCCTGATCGCCGGCAACCACCGCCTGAACCTCCACGAGATCTACGGCGACTTCGGCGGGAAATTCGTGGACCGCGACCAGGTCGACGCCCGCTATTTCGAGAGCTGGATCCAGTGGGCGAAGGAAAACAATATGAAGCTGGACTTCAACTCGACCTCCTTCGGCCACCCGAAGAGCGGTGATCTCAGCCTTGCGAACCCGGATCCGGCGATCCGCAATTTCTGGATCGAGCATACCAAGCGCTGCCGCCGCATCGCAGACGCGATGGGCCGCGCCCAGGGCGATCCCTGCATCATGAACATCTGGGTCCACGACGGATCGAAGGACCAGACCGTGGAGCGCAAGCGCTACCGCGAGATCTTCGCCGAGGCCCTCGACGAGATCCTGCAGGAGGACCTCCCCGGGATGAAGACCTGCCTCGAGGCGAAGCTCTTCGGCATCGGCCTGGAGAGCTACACGGTCGGCTCCCACGACTTCGTCGCCGGCTACTGCGCGACCCGCAAGCTGATGTACACGCTCGACACCGGCCACTACGAGATGACCGAGAACGTCGCCGACATGGTCGCCTCGCTCCTGCTCTTCGTGCCCGAACTGATGCTCCACGTCAGCCGCCCGATCCGCTGGGACTCCGACCACGTCACCATCATGAACGACCAGACGCTCGACCTCTTCAAGGAGATCGTCCGCGCCGACGCCCTTGGCCGCGCCCATATCGGACTGGACTACTTCGATGCCGCCATCAACCGCATCGGCGCCTATGTCATCGGGACCCGCGCGACCCAGAAATGCCTCCTCAGCGCCCTCCTGGAGCCGCTGGCGCAGCTCCGCGCCTACGAGGACGCCGGCCGGGGCTTCCAGCGTCTCGCCCTCCTCGAAGAGGCGAAGACCCTCCCGTTCGGCGCCGTCTTCGATTATTTCAACCTCAAGAACAACGTTCCCGTCGGTCCCGCCTTTATCCCGGAAATCGAACGCTACGAACGTGATGTAACTTCCAGGCGATAGAGATTTCTCGACTTCGCTCGAAATGACAGCAAAGACTTCGCTCGAAATGACAGGGCAGATTCTTGTTCGAAATGACAGGATAGAATTATGTTACTTATTGGTTTACTGATTATTGCGGTCGGGGCGTTCTGCCAGAGCAGCAGTTATGTGCCGATCAACCGGATCAAGTCCTGGAGCTGGGAGAGCTACTGGATCGTGCAGGGCGTCTTCGCGTGGCTGCTGTTCCCGCTGGCGGGTTCGCTGCTGTCGCTGTCGGGGACGGGGGGCAGCTTCGGAGCGCTGTTGGGCCTGATGCAGGCGGATCCGAAGGGCACCTGGCTCACGATCCTCTTCGGCGTCCTCTGGGGCGTCGGCGGCCTGACCTTCGGCCTCAGCATGCGGTACCTCGGCGTGGCCCTGGGCCAGAGCATCGCCCTCGGCACCTGCTCCGGCCTCGGCGCCATCCTCGGGCCCGTCCTGACGGGCCACGCGGCGGACCTGACGGGCGCCGTGATCGCCGGCGTCGTCGTGACCCTGCTCGGCATCGCCATCATCGGCGTGGCGGGCTGGATGAAGTCGTCCGCGCTGCCGGAGGAGGAGAAGAAGAAGGCCGTGAAGGACTTCAATTTCGGGAAGGGGCTGTTCGTGGCGGTGCTCGCCGGCCTGATGAGCGCCTGCTTCAACATCGGCCTCAGCTTCGGCGCCGACCTCTTCCTGCCGGGGACGAAGCCCATTTTCCGGACGCTGCCGGCGACGATGCTCGTGACTTTCGGCGGCTTCCTGACGAACGCGTGCTACTGTTTCTGGCAGAATGCGAAGAACCGGACCTGGGGCGATTACCGCCAGGGCGCCCTCTGGGGGCACAACCTGCTGTTCTGCGCCCTCGCGGGCCTGCTCTGGTACAGCCAGTTCTTCGGCCTCAGCCTCGGCAAGGGTTTCCTGGCCGGCTTCCCGGTCCTGATCACCTTCAGCTGGTGCATCCTGATGGCCCTGAACGTGACCTTCAGCAATGTCTGGGGCATCATCCTCAAAGAATGGAAAGGTTCTTCACGAAAGACAGTCACCGTCCTGATTATAGGAATTATTGTGCTGATTATTAGCACCTTCCTTCCTCAGTTGCTATAGTTCAGCATTGATTATTATATTGCATTGTATATTGTATAACATGACTGATGTAACGACAGTATTGTTTTTTCTCAAACCTGTGGCCACCCTCGGTCACATAAGAGGGAGGAGCCCATCGCTTGCGATGGGAGGGGTCGCGCAGCGACGGTTTGAGAAAGAACAATACTGTCGGGAATCATTGATTGGATAAGAAAATGAGTGTATTGGATGGACGCGATGCGTTGCGGATGAAAATAAACCAGGTCGCCGAGGTTGCGGGGTATTTGTGGCAGAAGGGATGGGCGGAGCGCAACGGGGGGAATATTACCGTGAATGTGACGGAGCTGGTGGACG
This sequence comes from Bacteroidales bacterium, assembly GCA_017438265.1. Taxonomy (GTDB): domain Bacteria; phylum Bacteroidota; class Bacteroidia; order Bacteroidales; family UBA932; genus Cryptobacteroides. The sequence continues at coordinate 63,885 of JAFRVZ010000067.1, read as the reverse complement.
CGGGGATGCGGGCGCTGCCTGCGCTCTCGGAGCCGAAAGCGATCGGTGCCGTCCTGCCGCGCCTGCAGGGCTGCTGGTTCTACTGCAAGGGGACGCAGAAGCGGATGCGGGACCTCGCGCGGGACCCGATGGGCAACGGCTCGCTCATCCGGATTACGGACGACTGCGCGCATTATGAGATTGTCGCCGATGCGCCGGTCGCGCCGACTTCCGAGCTGCCGTCGCACCTGAGCGTCCACGACTGGCTGCTCGCCCAGGGGTCGCCCTGCCGGGCCTCGCTGCATACGCATCCGATCGAGCTGGTCGCGCTGACCCATGCGCGGAAGTGGATGGAGAAGGATGCGGCGACGCGGATGCTCTGGTCGATGATTCCGGAGACGAAGGCGTTCTGCTCGCGCGGGCTGGGGATGGTGCCGTATCTGCTGCCGTCGAGCGTGGCGCTGGCGGAGGCGACGATCCGGACCCTCGCGGAAGGCTACGATGTCGTCATGTGGGAGAAGCACGGCGTCTTCGCCGTGGACACGGACATCATGTCCGCCTTCGACCAGGTCGATGTCCTGAACAAGGCGGCCCAGATCTACATTGCCGCCCGGAACATGGGATTCGAGCCCGAAGGGATGAGCGACGCGCAGATGCGCGAGCTCAGCGACGCCTTCGGCCTCCCGAAATAGCTCTTTAGCCGATGAAAAGATACTTCCTCCTGCTTGCCGCCGCGCTCGCGCTGGGCGCGTGCAGCGCTTCCGAACCGGACTTCGTTTCGTATGTCAACCCCCGGATCGGGACCGGCGGCCACGGCCATGTGTTCGTGGGCGCGAACGTGCCGTTCGGGATGGTCCAGCTCGGGCCGACCAGCATTCCGCAGGAATGGGACTGGTGCTCCGGGTACCATGCCAGCGACTCGACCGTGATCGGTTTCTCGCATACCCATCTGAGCGGCACGGGTATCGGCGACCTGTTCGACGTGACCCTGATGCCGGTCGTCGGGGAGGTGCGCTGCGCCCGCGGGCGGGAGGCGGACCCGGCCTCCGGCCTGTGGTCCTACGCGGACCGCAGCGCGGAGATCGCCGAGCCCGGCTACTACAGCGTCCCGCTGCTGCGCTACGGGGTCCGCGCCGAGCTGACCGCGACGTCGCGCGTCGGCTTCCACCGCTATACCTTCCCCGCCGCGGAGGATGCGGCCATCGTCCTGGACCTCGAGAACGGCGGCTGCTGGGACAGCCTGACGGAGGCGTCGATTGCGGAGGTCCGCGATGCGAAGGGCCGCATCACCGGCCTGGAGGGCTACCGCTTCTCGAGCGGCTGGGCGCAGCGCCAGAAGGTTTTCTTCCGGGCGGAGTTCTCCCGTCCGGCGGAGCGCGTCACGCGGGAGCCGGGACGGCGCGGGGGCGATGCCTATGCGCGCTATCAGCTGGGCAAAACGGCGGAGGGCGAGGAGATCCTGGTGAAGGTGGCGATTTCGCCGGTCAGCGTCGAAGGGGCGCAGCGGAACCTGGCGGCGGAGCTGCCGGGATGGGATTTCGGGAAAGTGCGCGCGGCCGCCCGGAAGGCCTGGAACCGCGAACTGGGCAAGATCGCCGTGACCACGGACGACGCCGACGCGCGGACCTGCTACTACACGGCGCTCTACCACACGATGATCGCCCCGTCCGACTTCAGCGACGTGGACGGACAGTACCGTGGCGCGGACGGGGAAGTCCGTCGCGCGGCGTTCCCGCAGTATACGACCTTCTCGCTCTGGGACACCTACCGCGCCCAGATGCCGCTGATGACGCTGATCCATCCGGAGCGGATGGACGCCGTCGTGAACACGATGTACAACATCTACCGGGAGCAGGGCGACCTGCCGGTCTGGCACCTCTGGGGCTGGGAGACGAACACGATGTGCGGCAACCCGGGCCTGGTTTCCTTCGCGGATGCGCTGGTCAAGGGCTTCGGGAAGCAGCTGACGCCGGCGGAAGCGATGCAGGCGATGGTCGAAAGCGCCACGCAGCCGGACCGCGGAATGGACCTGCGCATGCGGTATGGCTTCATTCCCAGCGACCTGATGCGCGAGTCGGTGGCCCACGACATGGAATACGCCATCGCGGACGGCGCGCTGGCCGCAGCCGCGGAGTTCCTGGGCTATCCGGAAGAGGCCGCCCGGTTCCGCGAGCGCAGCCACTCCTACCGCCAGTATTTCGATCCGCAGACGGGATTCATGCGCGGCCGCAAGGCCGACGGTACCTTTACGGAGCCCTTCAACCCGCTCTTTTCGGCGCACGAGACCTCCGATTATATGGAGGGCACTGCCTGGCAGTACCTCTGGCTGGTCCCGCAGGACGTCGAGGGCCTGGTCGCCCTGCTCGGTTCCCGCGAGAAGACGCTTGAAAAGCTCGACGGCCTCTTTACGGCCCCGGAGATCATCGAAGGGGAGAACGCCTCCCCGGATATCTCCGGCCTGATCGGCCAGTACGCCCACGGCAATGAGCCGGGCCACCATACGATTTACCTCTATACGATGCTCGGCGAGCCGGACAAGGCCGCCGACCGCCTCCGCCAGGTCTATGACGAGATGTATTTCAATGACATCGAGGGACTTGCGGGCAACGAAGACGTCGGAGAAATGAGTGCGTGGTACGTCCTGTCCGGCCTGGGATTCTACGAGGTCGAGCCGGCCTCGACGCGCTTCTGGTTCGGGCTGCCGCTCTTCGAAGAGGCGCGCGTCAAGGTCGCCGGCGGGACCTTCACGGTCCGCGCCGAGGGCCTCAGCCCGGAATGCCGCTACATCCGCAGCATCCGCCTCAACGGTGCGCCCTATGACAAGCCGTACATCGACTACGCCGATATCGTCGCCGGCGGCGAGCTCGTCTTCACGATGGGCTCTTAGCTACTGCCCGAAAAGGGAGCGGCAGATTCCGCGCTCCAGGATGCGGTAGTGGGGCTTGTAGGCCTCGCCGAATTCCGGGCTGTGGTGCAGGATATAGTTGCCCTGCGCCATCAGGGAATCGATACGCGCCAGGTCCCGTTCGCAGTCGGGAATCCCGGAATAGTCGCGCCGCAGCACCGCCGCAATCTCCTGCCATTTCCGGGTCCATTCCTCCGTCGTCATCTGCCTGCGGGCGTTCGCCCCGCGGACGAACGCGTCCAGGAAGGTCTCCGCATCGACCGTCCCGTCAAGCACCACGGACAGGTCGACCCGGACATAATTCCCCTCGTCCCCCAGCGGGTAGAACGTCACCCCGGCGGACGCCCCGCCGGACGCTTCCAGCTCCTCCCGGTACTGGTCCAGTTCCGAGCGCAGGTAGGCGCGGGCGGAGGCGGCGTCCGGAATCAGGTGCTCCGGACCCAGCTTGTCCTGGCAGAAGTTCTTGTAGATGTCCTGGACGCGGGATTCCGGGTAAGTCTGCAGCTGGCGGTCGATGGCGTCCCGTACCGCGGACGGGCGGCTGCACGCGCCCAGCGCGAGCGCGGCAGCAAGCAGGAGGAAGCGTCTTTTCATCGGCTGAAAAACTTTTTGTAAAGATAGCGTTTTTGTCCGACTCCCAGCCGTTTATTACATGGTCCTTATTCTCAATTCCTTACAAAATCGACTTATGCAAAATGCTGAAGTCCTTTTTATAAGAAGTTGAGAATAAGGTGCTTTCGAAAAACGGGCTTTGAGGTGCAAGATTTCGGGGAGGCGGGCATTGTTTTTTTCTGAAATGCTTACGAACTTTAGAAGGGCCTTTTGGGGCCCATGAACCTTAAAACTTAAAACTATGAAACGAAGAACACGCAAATGTCCTCCGGGGGTATTGATCCATTGTTACCAGAACACGCTCGATGGAGTTCTCATTTTCTATACCCTCAGTGATTACCTGGTTTGTTTTACATTCATCTGCACTTATGCGCGGCGGTACTCCATCCGTATCATCAGTGTCTGCTTTATGCCTGACCATATCCATTTGTGCGTGATTGCGCCATCCCGGCGCAGGTTGTCCGCATTTATCAGAGACTATTCGAAAACGTATGCGCATATGCATAATGTCCGCTTTCAAGAAAAGGGACAACTATTTAACCACCCTTTTGGCAGTGCCCCGAAAGTCGGCGCCAAAAAAGCACGGACGCTGCTCGCATACATCGCAAACAATCCGGTTGAACGCCAGCTGACGCAGCAGGCGGAGGACTATCGATGGAACTTCCTGGCTTATGCCTCCAGCGACCACCCGTTCTCGGAGGAGCTGGTCGTCCGGTGGGCATCAACTGCCATGAAAAAAGCCCTGGCTGAAATAAAGGCTATGGCGGAGGTGTCAAAACCATTGTCATACAACTTTTTACAACGTATTGTCAGAACCTTGGACGAACGGGAGACGAGGCAGCTGGTGGATTTCATCGTGACAACTTACTCGGTCATTGAATATGATTATGCCATCCGTTTCTTTGATACGCAGGAGAAAATGGTACTGGCATTCCATTCCAATACAGGGAGCGAGTATGATCTTAACGAGGTCTTCGTCGGAAAAACGGACGTATGGTATAACAAATTGACGAAAACCCTGTTGAAAAAACTGGCTGTCAATGATATCCGTGATATCTTCCGCCTCTCTGAGGATCAGCGGTTCAATCTGCTCAAAATGCTGATGCGCGAGACGGACTGCCCGCCGGCGCAGATATGCAAATATCTCCATCTGCGCGTAAAACGTTAACCGATCATAATCAGTCCTTTACAGAATCGACTTATGTAAAATGCATAAGTCGATTCTATAAAATGTTGAGGGGTAGCGCTTTGGGAAAAACGCGGGGGGAGGGTGGATTTTTTTTTCAGGGAGAAAGGAATTATCTTCGCGTTGTGCGGGCAGTGATTCAGCGGGTTTCTTCCGCGTCGGTTACCATCGACGGCGCAGTCCGGTCGGCCATCGGGCACGGCCTGCTGGTGCTGTTGGGCGTGGGGCACGAGGACGGGCAGGAGGACCTGGACTGGCTGGTGAAGAAGGTCGCCGGGCTCCGCATCTTCAATGACGAGGCGGGGGTGATGAACCGCAGCGTCGTCGAGGTCGGGGGAGAGGCGCTGGTCGTGAGCCAGTTCACGCTGATGGCGTCGACAAGGAAGGGGAACCGCCCCTCGTATATCGGCGCGGCCGGCCACGGGAAGGCGATTCCGCTCTACGAGGCCTTCTGCACGGCTCTTTCGGCCGCCCTCGGCCGCCCCGTCGGGACGGGGGAATTCGGTGCGGACATGCAGGTCGCGCTCGTCAACGACGGGCCGGTCACGATCTGCATCGACACGAAAAACCGGGAATAAAAAAGCGAATGACAGATATGAAAAGCAGGAAGGAACAGATTCTGATCAAGATCTCCGGGCAGGACCGGACGGGCCTGACCGCCTCGGTGATGGAGATTCTTGCGCGCCACGACGCGGATATCCTCGACATGGGCCAGGCCGACATCCACGCGACCCTCTCGCTCGGCATCCTGATCCGCATCGCCGAGACACATTCCGGCCAGGTGATGAAGGAACTCCTCTTCAAGGCCACGGAACTCGGCGTGAACATCGGCTTCGAGCCGGTCGCCGACGACAAGTACGAGGAGTGGGCCGGACAGCAGGGCAAGCACCGCTACATCCTCACGGTCCTCGGCCGCAGCCTCTCCGCCGCCCAGATCCAGGCGGCCGCCGCCGTCGTCGCGGACGAGGGGCTCAACATCGACTCGATCAAGCGCCTGACCGGCCGCCCGAGCGTGATGCATCCGGAACGCAACGTGCGCTCCTGCATCGAATTCTCGCTGCGCGGAACGCCGAAGGACAAACCTGCGATGCAGGCGCGCCTGATGCGCCTCGCCACGGAGATGGGGATGGATTTCTCCCTCCAGAAGGACGATATGTACCGCCGGATGCGCCGGCTGATCTGTTTCGATATGGACTCGACCCTGATCCAGACCGAGTGCATCGACGAGATGGCCGAGCGGGCCGGCGTCGGCGCGCAGGTCCGCGCGATCACGGAGAGCGCGATGCGCGGCGAGATCGACTTCAAGGAGAGCTTCACCCGCCGCGTCGGCCTGCTGAAAGGGCTGGATGTCAGCGTGATGCAGGAGATTGCGGAAAACCTGCCGATTACGGAGGGGACCGAGCGCCTGATGTCCGTCCTGAAAACCTGCGGCTACCGGATTGCCATCCTCAGCGGCGGCTTTACCTTTTTCGGTGAATACCTCCGCCGCCGTTTCGGCATCGATTATGTCTATGCCAACGAGCTCGAGGTCGGCGAGGACGGCAAACTGACCGGCCGCTATGTCGGCGAGGTCGTGGACGGCCGCCGCAAGGCCGACCTGCTGAAGCTCATCGCCCAGAGCGAGCACGTCCGGCTCGAGCAGACGATTGCCGTCGGCGACGGTGCGAACGACCTACCGATGCTCTCGGAAGCCGGCCTCGGCATCGCCTTCCACGCGAAACCCCGCGTGGTCGCCAACGCCAAGCAGGCCCTCAGCACCGTCGGCCTCGACGGCATCCTCTATTTCCTCGGTTTCAAAGACAGCAACCTCGGCGAACAGGGCCAGATGCGCTAGCGGACAGCGATTTCGCCGACGGGCTGCTGGGGCAGGCAGACGGGGGCGACGGGCCAGCTGGCGGGCTTGGCGATCTTGAAGGAGCCGGTCGCGCGGATGTCCGCGACGGAGGCGCCGAAGAAGACCTTGTAGTCGCCGGCGGCGGTCTGCCAGGCGCTGGCGGCCTCATTGAAGGAGGCGAGCGCGTAGCTGTCAACCGTCATCGTCAGCGTCTCGGAGGCGCCCGGCGCGAGGAGCTTCGTCTTCGCGAAGGCCTTCAGCTCGCAGGCCGGCTTCTCCAGCCCGCCCGCCGGGGCGGCGACGTAGAGCTGGACCGCTTCCTTGCCGGCGACCTTGCCGGTGTTGGTAACGGTGATGCTCGCGGTTACGGTCCCGTCCTTGGCGACCTTGACGGCCGGTTTCGAATAGGCGAAGGTCGTGTAGCTCAGGCCATAGCCGAACGGATAGGAGACCTCCTTGCCGGAGGTTGCGAAGTAGCGGTAGCCGACCCAGATTCCCTCGGCATACTCGGTATAATCGACGTCCTTCGTGAGACGGCGCTGGTTCCCGCCGGTAATCGCGGCGAACGGGTTCATCGAGTTGCCGCCGGTGTAGGCGTACGGGAAGTTGAAGGAGGACGGGATGTCGAAGTAGTTGACGGGGAAGGTCATCGGGAGCTTGCCCGACGGGTTCGCGTTGCCGGCGAGGATGTCGGCGACAGCGTAGCCGCCTTCCTGGCCCGGCGTCCAGGCGAGGAGCACGGCGTCCGGCAGGTTCTTCCAGGACGCGGTCTCGATCACGCCGCCGATGTTCAGGACGACGATGACTTTCTTGCCGGCGACATGGTAGGCGTCGCAGAGGTTCTGGAGCATTTCGCGCTCGGCGCCGGTCAGGGTCCAGTCGCCGTCTTCGGCCTTGCGGTCGCCGCCTTCACCCGCGTTGCGCGTGATGGTCAGGACGGCGAGGTCGGTCGATGCGACCTGGCGGTTGATAAAGGCGCGGGAGACTTCCATTTCCGGGGTCACGGGGTCGCCGAGCAGGACGCCGGAGCCGCCGTTGCCGGCGTTCGCCATCGTGGTCTTGATGTACGGGATGTACTGCCGGTACCAGGTCTTGATCGCCGCGTTGAGCTTGAAGCCGCGGGATTCGAGGCCGTCGGCGACGCTGCGGACGTAGGCCTTGTTGACGTTGCCGGAGCCGGTGCCGCCGGCGACGAAGTCATAGGAGCCGACACCGTAGAGGGCGACGGTCTGGCCGCCGGAGAGCGGGAGGACGCCGTTGTTCTCGAGGAGGACGATGCCTTCCTCGGCGGCCTTCAGGGCCACTTCGGCGTGGGCCTTGAGGTCCGGATTGTTGGAATACTTGTATTTCTTGAAGCGCGGGGTCTTCACGATGAATTCGAGCATGTTCTTCACGCAGAGGTCCACGTCGGCGATGGCGAGCGTGCCGTTGTTCACGGCCTCGACGATGTCGGCGATCTGACGGTCGTCACCGGGCTCGAGGAGGTCGTTGACGGCGTGGATCTGGGCGGCGCTGTTGCGGCGGCCGGTCCAGTCGGTCATCACGATGCCCTTGAAGCCCCATTCTTCGCGGAGGATGTCGTAGAGCAGCTCGCGGTCTTCCTGGGTGTAGGGGCCGTTGAGGCGGTTGTAGGAGGACATGACCGTCCAGGGGTCGGACTCGCGGACGGCGATCTCGAAGCCCTTGAGGTAGAGCTCGCGGAGCGCGCGGGGGGAGATGCGGCTGTCGCCGTTCATGCGGTTGGTCTCCTGGGAGTTGGCGGCGAAGTGCTTGATGCTGACGCCGACGCCGTTGCGCTGGATGCCGTTGACGTAGGCCGCGGCGATCTTGCCGGTCAGGAGCGGATCCTCGGAGAAATACTCGAAGTTGCGGCCGCAGAGCGGGTTGCGGTGGAGGTTCATGCCCGGGGCGAGGAGCACGTCGGCGCCATACTCGAGCACTTCGTTGCCCATCGCGGTCGTCACTTCTTCGACGAGGGCGGTGTTCCAGGTCGAGGCGAGGACGGTACCGACCGGGAAGCCGGTGCAGTAGAAGGTCTTGTCCGTGCCGGGACGGGTCGGGTTGATGCGCAGGCCGGCAGGGCCGTCGGAGAGGACGGTCTGGGGGATGCCGAGGCGCGGGATCGCGCGGGTCGTGCCGGCGGCGCCGGAGACGAGCACCTCGTCGGAACCGGTCAGGCCGCCGACCATGCTGCCCCAGCCGGAGCCGACCAGCAGGGTCGCTTTCTCCTGGAGGGTCATCGCCTTCAGGACTTCATCGACATTGTCGCTGCGCAGCTGCGGCTGGGCGGCGGCGGAAAAGGCGCAGAGCGCACATACGATAGCCAGGATTCTTTTCATTCTATGGAGGGTTGGTAAGTAGCGTTTCAAAGCCTCACAAGATACAAATTTTGATTATATTTGTAAAATTGCTTGATTCAACAGACGTGAAAAGAACACTGGTTTTCCTCCTTGCGCTGCTTTGTCTTTCTGCGCAACTCCGGGCGGACGAAGGCATGTGGCTGCCCGCCCTGATTTCCCAACGCATCGCCGACATGCAGGCGAAAGGCCTGAAGCTCTCCGCTGAAGACATCTACAGCGTGAACCAGGCCTCCCTGAAGGACGCCGTCGTCCTGTTCGGCTCCGGCTGCACCGGCGAGCTGATCTCCGGCGAAGGCCTCCTCATCACGAACCACCACTGCGGCTACAGCCAGATCCAGCGCCACAGCAGCGTCGAGCACGATTACCTGCGCGACGGCTTCTGGGCGATGAACCGCGGCGAGGAGCTGCCGAACCCGGGCCTGACGGTGAAATTCCTGGAGCGGATGGAGGACGTGACCGCCCTCATCGTGGACAAGGGCGTCTCCGCAGAGGACCTGATCCGGCAGGCGACCGCCGGCGGCAAGGGCCTGAAGGCCCAGGTCGAATCCCTCTTCTACGGCAACCAGTACTATCTTTTCGTCTTCCGCGAGTACAGCGACGTTCGCCTCGTGGGTGCGCCCCCGTCATCGATCGGCAAGTTCGGCGGCGACACGGACAACTGGATGTGGCCGCGCCACACCGGCGACTTCTCGATCTTCCGCGTCTACGCCGACCGGGACAACAACCCCGCCGCCTACTCCCCGGACAACGTGCCCTATACCCCGAAGCGCTTCTTCACGATCTCCCGCGCCGGCGTGAAGGAAGGGGACTTCACCTTCATCTACGGCTGCCCGGGCTCGACCCAGGAGTACATCCACTCCGAAGGCGTCCGCTATGTCGCCGAGATCTCCGACCCGGCGAAGGTCGACCTCCGCACGCAGCGCCTCGACATCCAGAGCAAGTATATGTCCCAGAGCCAGGCCGTCCGGATCCAGTATTCCTCGAAGTACGCGTCGGTCTCGAACGCCTGGAAGAAATGGCAGGGCGAGATGAAGGGCATCGCGAAGAACAACGTCGTCGAGCGGAAGCGCCGCTACGAGGCTGCTTTCGAGCAGTGGGCGAAGGGAACCGAATATGCGGGCCTCACGCAGAAGCTCGCCGCGCTCTATGCGGAGCTCGAGCCCTACAATTTCGCCCGGGAAATGTATCAGGAGACGGCCGGCACGGTCGAGATCGCCTCGCTGGCGGCCGCGCTCGGGCGCGCAGCCGACGAGGAAGCACGCGAGCGCGTCCGCGCCTCCTTCTACAAGGACTATTACCAGCCCATCGACCGCGAGAGCTTCATCGCGATGATGACCGAATTCGGCCGCCGGGTGCCCGCCGGCCTGGTTCCGGCGTATTATAAGGACAAGCTCGCGCAGCACGGCAGCATTGAAGCCTGGGCGGACGAGATCTTCTCGGGCGACCTCGGCGCCGCCGCGGAGTTCTCCAACCGCTTCACCGGCTGGTACCGCGAGGAAATCTACCCGCAGGTCTCCCGCCTGAACGCCGCGATCACCGCCCTCTACAAGGACTACATGCGCGGCCAGATGGCCTTCGAGCCGGAGCGCAGCTTCTACCCGGACGCCAACCTGACCCTGCGCGTCGCCTACGGCAAGGTCTCGGGCTACGCCCCCGCGGACGGTGTCTGGTATTATCCGTACTCGACCCTGAAGGGCGTGATGGAGAAGGACAATCCGGACATCTTCGACTACAACATCCCCCAGGTCCTTCGCGACATCTACGCGAAGGGCGGCTATGAGGACGTCCCCGTCTGCTTCCTCGCGACCAACCACACGACCGGCGGCAACTCCGGCAGCCCGGTGATCAACGCCGACGGCAACCTGATCGGCATCAACTTCGACCGCGTCTGGGAAGGCACGATGAGCGACATCGTCTTCGACCCGGAAATCTGCCGCAACATCTCCCTCGACATCCGCTACATGCTCTTCATCGTGGAGAACATCGGCAAGGCCCCGCACCTGCTCGCCGAGATGCGCTTTGCGGATTAATCGCTATCTTTGCAGGATTATGAGCAAGAAAAGTCTGATTCTGTGCATCGTCGCCGCCGTCCTGCTGCTTGCCGGCATCGGCGTCGCGCTGGCGTTCCTGTATTCCGGCTCCGGCGCCCCGAAGAAGGTGGCTGCGCCGGTCCGCTCCGCCCTGCTCTCCGCCGTCCCCTCCGACGCCGCGGCCGTCATCTGCTTCTCCGACCAGAAGACGGGCGCCGAGCTCCTTCCCGCCGGCATCGTGCCGGATCCGGAGCTGAAGCCCTCGGTCGTCTCCCTCCACTACAGCGGCAAGCTGGTCCCGCTGATGATCGCGGAAGGGGAGGAGAAGGGCAGCTACAAGTTCAGCTCCCCCTCGGAGACGCTCGTGAACTCCGCCAACCGCCACCTCGAAGGCGGCGAGTCCATCCTCGACAAGGAGGACTTCCTCCAGGCGCTGGACCTGGCGAGCGGCCGGAACATGATCCTGGTCTCCAACGAATACGCGTCGAACCTGGTTTCCTCCTACTTCGGCAGCGGCTACGGCGCCTATGCGACCTTCGCCAAGGGCCTCGCCGACTGGATGGCCTTCAGCGTGAAGGAGTGCTCCGAGCGGATGCTGAGCCTGACCGGCGCGGCCGCCTACGGCAACAGCGCCTCCTATTTCATGAACGTGCTGAAGGACCAGGGCGCCGACGAATCCCGGATTACGGACGTGCTCCCCTCGACCACGACCTTCGCCTTCTCCCTGCAGATTTCCGACTTCGCAGCCTACCGGGAAGCCTATCTGAAATACCTCGACGCCTCGCAGAAACTGGCGTTCTTCAACCGCAGCAGCAGCGCTTTCCAGGAGCGGAACGGCGTCTCGCCGATGGACTGGGCCCAGCAGCTCGGCATCCGCGAAGTGGTGCTGGCCCGCTGGAAGAACCTGGACGGGAATGAGGAAACGGCCCTCTTCCTCCGGACGAAGGCTGGCCAGAAACGCGAACCCGTCATCGCGGAGAACGCGTATGCGCACAGCCCCGCGCTGGTCTTCGGCGACCTGTTCCGGCTCCCGGACGAGTCCTGCCAGGTCAGCCTGGGCGAGTGGTTCGTCGCGGGCAGCCGCGCGGCGCTGGAAGACGCCGTGCTGGCCTATACCGAGGGCGACCGCTATGCCTATGCGACCCCGTCCCTCATCATCACTTACGCGAAATCCCGTTTCAACATCGAGCGGGTCAAGATCTCCGGGGCGGACGCCCGCCGTTCCGCCGGCGGCGCGATGGTCGCCAAGGTGGAAGTCCCGACGGGACCGTTCGAGGTGAAGAACTCCGGCACGGGCAAGACCAACCTCTTCTACCAGAACGAGAACCTGTACCTCTGCCTCAAGGAGGTGGAAGGGAAGGGCCTCTGGGGCGTGACCTTCTCCGAACCGATCTGCGGACGGGTCGAAACGATCGACTATTACAACAACGGCAAACTCCAGTTCCTCTTTGCCGCGGGCTCGAAACTCTACCTGATCGACCGCCTGGGCCGCTTCGTCAAGGGTTTCCCGGCTGAGCTCGGCAAGGACGTGCTCCTGGGCCCTGCCGCCTATGACTTCACCGGGGCCGGCGGATACACCGCGCTGGTCCTCCATACGGACAATACCATCGGCATGTACAACCTCCACGGCGAGGCGCCCGCCCAGTGGAAAGGCATTTCCTGCGCGGACACGATCCTCGACCTGCCGAAGCTGGTCGAGGACAAGGGAAAGCGCTACTGGGCCGTCCCAACCGCCCGCGAGACGGTGGTCTTCGACTACTGGGGAGGGGAGCCGCTGAAGGAAAAAGAAACGAAGAATCTGGTGTACTGAAACGAATATTATGGTTTTTCAATCCGTCAATAAGCTGCTCGAAAAGAGCTTCAAGGAGAATTGGGAGCGCCCGGCGCTCTCGAACTACCGCGGCGTGACCCTGTACTACAAGGACGTCGCCAAGCGCATCAAGCACCTCCACATCTGCTTCGAACAGTGCGGCCTCCAGAAGGGCGACAAGGTCGCCATCTGCTCCCGCAACCAGGCGAACTGGGGCGTGTGCTTCCTCGCCGCGCTGACCTACGGCGCCGTCCCCGTGCCGATCCTCCACGAATTCAAGCCCGGCAACATCCATTACCTGGTCAACCACAGCGAAGCGAAGGTGCTCTTCGTGGACGAGGTAATCTGGGAGAACCTCTCGGAAGTCGAGATGCCCGGCCTGTACGTCATCGTCCAGATGAATACCCTGAAGTACCTGTACTCGCGGTATGAGGGCCTGAAAGCGGTCCGGGACACGCTCCCGGACACCTTCGAGATCGCCTTCCCCGAAGGCTTCTCCAAGGACGACATCTCCTATTACGAGGATTCCCCGGAGGAGTTGGCGCTGATCAATTATACTTCCGGGACTTCCGGTTTCTCGAAGGGCGTGATGATTCCCTACCGGGCGCTCTATACGAACATCGTCTTCGCCGGCGTGACCGCCGAGCCGCAGATGAACAACCGGTCCGAGATGGTCGCGATGCTCCCGTCCGCCCACATGTACGGGATGATGTTCGAGTTCCTGTTCGAGATGACGATCGGCGCGCATGTCCATTACCTGACCCGCGTGCCGAGCCCGAAGGTGATCCTGCAGGCGTTCGCCGAGGTGAAGCCGGACGTGATCATCGCCGTCCCGCTGATCATCGAGAAAGTCTACAAGACCAACGTGAAGGGCTTCCTGGACCGGAACCAGTTCTTCATGATGATTCCCGGCGTGAACCAGGTCCTGCTGAACATGATCCGCGCGCGGCTGGTCGCCGCCTTCGGCGGCCGCTTCGAGGAGGTCATCATGGGCGGCGCGGCGCTGAATCCGGAAGTCGAAAAGTTCCTCAAGCGCTGCCATTTCCCCTTCACGGTCGGCTACGGGATGACCGAGTGCGCCCCGATCATCACCTATGAAAAATGGAACAAGACGAAACTGGGCTCCTGCGGAAAGGCGATTCCGGGCTGCGAGATCCGCATCGATTCGCCGGATCCGTTCCAGGTCGCCGGCGAGATCCAGGTCAAGGGTCAGAACGTCTTCCTGGGCTACTACAAGAACGAAGAGGCGACCCGTGCCGCCTTTACCGAGGACGGCTGGTTCCGCACCGGCGATATGGGTGTCGTCGACGCCGACGGCAACCTCTTCCTGCGCGGCCGCTCGAAGTGCATGATCCTCGGCCCGTCGGGCCAGAACATCTATCCCGAGGAGCTGGAAGCCGTGATCAACAACGTCAACTACGTGGTCGACTCGCTCGTGATCGACGACGGCGGCGTGCTGACCGCCCTGGTCTATCCGGACTACCACCAGGCCGAACTGGACGGGATGAGCCGCGACCAGCTGATGGAGCGCATCGAGGCCCACCTCCCGGACATCAACAAGGAACTCCCGAACTACGCCTCGATCAAGCGCATCGAGTTCATGCCCGAGGATTTCGAGCGGACCCCGAAGCGGAGCATCAAGCGTTACCTGTACCAGCGGAATTAATATGGAAAAATTCGACGAAAGATACATCGAGATGGCGGCCGTCTGGGCCAAGAACTCGTACTGCAAGCGCCGCCAGGTCGGCGCCCTGCTCGTGAAGGACCAGATGATCATCTCCGACGGCTACAACGGGACGCCGTCGGGCTTCGAGAACGTCTGCGAGGACGAGAACGGCGTCACGAAGCCGTATGTCCTCCACGCCGAGGCGAACGCCATCACCAAGGTGGCGAAATCCGGCAACAGCAGCAGCGGCGCGACGCTCTACGTAACGGCGTCTCCCTGCATCGAATGTTCGAAACTGATTATCCAGGCCGGCATCAAGCGCGTCGTGTACCGCGACGAGTACCGGCTGACGGACGGCATTGACCTGCTGCGCCGCGCCGGCGTGGAGGTCGAAAAAGTGGACTAGGCCATGAAGAACGGAAAGTATTCCTCCGTCTGGATTGCGCTGCTCGGCATCGTCGTGGGCGCGCTGCTCGTCGTAACCCTGGACAAGTACAGGGAAACGAAGGCGATCCGGATCCGCGGGAACGAGTGGCAGAAGCTGAACCTCGTCCTCGAAAACGTGGCGGCGAACTATGTGGATACCGTGGACTACAAGGAGGCTACGGAGGCGGCGATCGTCGCCGCCCTCTCGAAGCTGGATCCCCACACGGTTTATATGCCCCCGGTCGAACTCGAGGAGAGCGAGACCGAGCTGGCCGGCAACTTCGACGGCATCGGCATCCAGTTCAACGTCCCGAACGACACGGCGATCGTGCTTGAGGTCATCCCCGGCGGCCCTTCGGAGAAGATCGGCCTGCTGCAGGGAGACCGCCTCCTGAAGGTCGACGACAAGGTCATCGCCGGCGTGCGCTTCCCGCAGGACAGCATGGTCCGCCGGATGAAGGGCCCCGCCGGCACGAAGGTGACGGTCACGGTCCTGCGCGACGGGGAAGTGATTCCCTTCGAGATCACCCGCGGCAAGATTCCCGTCAACAGCATCGACGCCTACTTCATGGTGGACGCCGAGACCGGTTACATCCGCCTTTCCAAGTTTACGCGCACGACGACGACGGAGTTCTTCGCCGCCGGCGCCGAACTGCTCGCGAAGGGGATGAAACACCTCATCTTCGACCTCCGGGACAACACCGGCGGCTATTTCGACCAGGCGCTGAACCTCTCGAACCTCTTCCTTCCGAAGGGAGCGGGCATCGTCTATATGGAGGGCCTCCACCGGCCGCGCGAGGAGTATAACGCCGACGGACACGGCTTCCTCAAGGACGTCGAACTCACGGTTCTCGTCAACGAAGGCTCCGCCTCTTCGAGCGAAATCTTCGCCGGCGCGATCCAGGACAACGACCGTGGCGTCATCATCGGCCGCCGGACCTTCGGCAAGGGCCTGGTCCAGGAACCGATGTATTTCTCCGACGGCTCGGGCGTGCGTGTCACGGTCGCCCGTTTCTACACGCCGTCCGGCCGCTGCATCCAGAAGCCCTATGCCGACGATTACGCCTATGACATCTACAACCGCTACAACGACGGCGAGCTGGTCGATGCGGACAGCATCAAGGTCAACAGGGACGAGGCCTACCTGACCGTCGGCGGCAGGACCGTCTACGGCGGGGGCGGCATTATCCCGGACGTCTTCGTCCCGATGGACACGACCCGCGCGACGGATTTCTATGTCCAGTGCAACCGCAAAGCCACGGCGATGCGCTTCGCCTCCGCTTTCTTCGACGGTCACAAGGCGCAGCTCTCCGCCATCGAGGATTTTGACGCGCTGGTCTCCTACCTCGACGGGGCGGGCCTGGAGCAGGGATTCCTGCAGTTCGCTGCCTCCCGCGACGGCATCCGCCCGAAGGACCGCAGCGAATGGGCCATAACCGCCGGCTACCTGATGCCGCAGGTACGCGCCCTGGTCGGCCGCTACTCCAGGCTCGGGGACAAGGCCTTCTATCACCTTTATTTCGACCTGGACGACACGATCAAGGAGGCCCTGAAGCCCCATTCGGTGAATTAATCGTATATTTGTAAAATTTAAGAATAGAGAATGGAAAAGATTGTCAGAACCAAGGTGAAAGATTTGCTCCGGATGAAGCCGGGGCAGGATGTCCTGGCCAAAGGATGGGTCCGGACGAAGAGAGGAAACAAGGAAATCGCGTTCATTGCCCTCAATGACGGTTCTACCATCAACAATATCCAGATCGTGGTCGACAAGGCCGAGATCGGCGCCGAGGTCCTCGCGAAGATCTCGACCGGCGCCTGCATCGCCGTGACCGGCGCCCTCGTGGAGTCCGTCGGCAGCGGCCAGGCCGTCGAAATCAAAGCCCGCGCGATCGAGGTCTACGGCGAGTGCGATCCGATGCGCTACCCGCTCCAGAAGAAGGACACCTCCTTCGAGTACCTGCGCACCGTCGGCCATATGCGCATGCGCACCAATACCTTCGGCGCCGTCCTCCGCATCCGCAACCAGATGGCCTTCGCCATCCACGAATACTTCCATTCGAAAGGGTTCGTCTACCTCCATACCCCGCTGATCACCGCCTCCGACGCGGAAGGCGCCGGCCAGATGTTCCAGGTCACGACCCTGGACCTGAACAACGTCCCGAAGAACAAGAAGGGCGAGCCGGACTTCACGAAGGACTTCTTCGGCAAGCAGACGAGCCTGACGGTCAGCGGCCAGCTCGAAGGCGAGCTCGGCGCGACCGCGCTCGGCGAGATCTACACCTTCGGCCCGACCTTCCGCGCCGAGAACTCCAACACCCCGCGCCACCTCGCGGAGTTCTGGTTGATCGAGCCGGAAATGGCCTTCTACGACACCAACGACAACATGGACCTCGCTGAGGACTTCATCAAGCACCTGGTCCGGTACGCCCTCGACCACTGCTACGACGACGTCAAGTTCCTCAATGACCGCTACGACGACGGTCTGATCGCGCGCCTCGAGAGCGTCGTGAAGACGGATTTCGTCCGCCTCGAGTATACCGAGGGCATCAAGATCCTCGAGCAGGCGGTCGCGGACGGCGTGCAGTTCGAGTACCCCGTTTCCTGGGGCGTGGACCTGCAGAGCGAGCACGAGCGCTTCCTGGTCGAGAAGCACTTCGGAAAACCGGTGATCCTGACCGGCTACCCGAAGGACATCAAGGCCTTCTATATGAAGCAGGACGAGAACGGCAAGACCGTCCGCGCGATGGACGTGCTCTTCCCGAAGATCGGCGAGATCATCGGCGGCTCCGAGCGCGAAGCCTCCCTGGAGAAGCTCGAGGCCCGTATCGCCGAGCTCGGCATGAGCCGCAGGAACCTCGAGTGGTACATCGACACCCGCCGCTTCGGCTCCTGCCCCCACAGCGGCTTCGGCCTCGGTTTCGAGCGCCTGCTCCTCTTCGTGACCGGCGTGACCAACATCCGTGACGTCATCCCGTTCCCGAGAACCCCGAAAAACGCCGAGTTCTAGCGAACTCGTCGGAAGTGGATTTGTAAACTGATAGTAATATGCTGGTTATTGGTATCGCCGGAGGTTCCGGTTCCGGAAAAACGACTGTCGTGCGGGCCATCGTCGACCGCCTGCAGGAGAAAGTCACCGTCATCCCCGAGGATTCCTACTACAAGGATTCCAGCCACCTCACGGAGGAAGAGAAGCGCAAGCAGAATTTCGACCATCCGGATGCCATCGACTTCGATCTCCTGACCGTCCAGCTCAAGCAGCTGAAGGCGGGGGAGGCGATCGAGCAGCCGGTCTACTCCTATATTACCTGCTCCCGCTCCAAGACCGAGACCGTCCACGTCGAGCCGACGGACGTCATCATCGTCGAGGGCATCCTCGCCTTCTGCGACCCGAAGCTCCGCGAACAGCTCGACATCAAGATCTTCGTGGACGCCGACGATGACGACCGCCTGATGCGCGTCATGGCGCGCGACATCGTCGAACGCGGCAAGACCGTCGAGTGGGTCATCGAACGCTATACCAATACCGTGAAGCCGATGTACCTCCAGTTCATCGAGCCCAGCAAGCGCTACGCGGACATCATCATCCCCCAGGGCGGCCACAACAAAGTCGCCATCGACGTCATCTCCGCGACCATCGAGAAATCCCTCCGGATGCAAAAATAGATTCCGATGAAAAAGCTCCGGGGCGAAGATAAGGCAGGACTGTATTTCACCGTGATTTTCCATCTCGTGGTGATCATCGTCCTGCTTGTCGTCCAGATCGGCTATGCGCTCCGGAAGGAGAACTCCTTCGTGCTGGATTTCTCCCGGCAGGAGGAGATCGAGCGGCAGCAGCACGAGCAGGTCTTCAAGGAGGACATCTCCCGCCGCATCGAGGACCTGATCGCCGCCAGCGAGGCCGGCAGCCTGCCGGTGCGCAACGTCGCCGTCGACCGCAGCAGCCTCAAGGACGACCGCGGCACCGATGCGGAACAGCTCTACAAGGATGCGGAACGCCTGCAGCAGGAACTCGAAGGCGGCGTCGAGCGCGCCGCGGACGAAGATGACTACGTCGCGCCGCCGGACAATCCGAAGAAGGACGACACGAAAAAGACCGATGAACCCTACAAGGGCCCGTCGGTCGTCTCCTATTCCCTCGACGGCCGCAAGGCCAGCCACCTCAGCATCCCCGCCTACCGCTGCATGGGCGGCGGCCTCGTCACGGTCATCATCACGGTCGACAATGCCGGCAACGTCGTCAACGCCAAGGTTCAGGAGGACGTCTCCTCCGCCGACGCCTGCCTGCGCAACTTCGCCGTCCGCGCCGCCCGCCTCTCCAAATTCTCCAAATCCACGACCGCCCCCGCCCGCCAGACCGGCGACATCGTCTACCAGTTTATTCCGCAATGAATTGCGGAATAAACTGATAGTCCCTATTTCCCCCCCTGCACCCCCCAGGGGGACTGCGACGATTGCTGCGCAACCGTCGGTGCCTCCGCTGCTTCGATGTCTTACGACATCTCGCTGACGCTCCGGCACGGCGCCTGATGGCGCCCCTTTCCCCTCTTATGTCGCCCTGAATCGCAGGACCTACTGCGGACATTCAGCCGAATAATCGTTATATTTATGGAAAGAAACGGAATCGGATGAAAAAGTGGATTTGCTGTATTGCGCTGGCGCTGGTCGCCCCGGGCGCGCAGGCGTTTGAGAATGTTTCCGCGGCGCGCTTTGCCGAGCTGATCGCCTTCGGGGGCGTGCAGGTGGTGGATGTAAGGACGGCGGAGGAGTATGCCGAGGGGCATATTCCGGGAAGCGTCCTGATCGATGTCCGGCAGGAGACGTTCCGCGCGGAGGCGCTGGTGAAGCTGAGCAAGAATGTGCCGCTGGCGGTGTACTGCCGCAGCGGGGTGCGGGGGCGCAATGCCTCCGGCATCCTGGAAGAAGCCGGATTCCGGGTCTACAACCTGGACGGCGGAATCCTGGAATGGACCGAAGCGGGGCTGTCCGTGGAGGAAGGCGCGCCGGCGAAGAAGTACCCGGCGTGGCTCGACCGGGCCGTGTTTTACCAGATCTACCCGTCGTCGTACATGGACTCCGACGGCAACGGCATCGGGGACATCCCCGGCATCACCTCGAAGCTGGACTATATCAAGAGCATCGGCGTCAACGCGATCTGGCTGAATCCGGTCTATGAATCCGGGTGGATGGACGGCGGCTACGACGTGATCGACTATTACAAGGTCGATCCGCGCTTCGGGACCAATACGGACATGGTCACCCTGATCCGGGAAGCCCACAAGCGCGGCATCAAGGTCATCATGGACCTCGTCGCCGGCCACACCAGCAACCGGAACGCCTGGTTCCTCCAGTCGATGGAGGCGGATGCGAACCAGCGCTACAGCGACTACTATATCTGGACCGACGAGATCAGCGAGAAGGACAAGGCCGACATCGCCGAGCGCTACCGCCAGCCGAACCCCCAGTCCAGCACGATCGGGAATTTCGTCGAGAAGAACGCCCCGCGTGCAAAATACTATTACAAGAATTACTACGAGGCCCAGCCGGCCCTGAACTACGGCTTTGCGAATCCCGACCCGGACCATCCCTGGGAGCAGTCCATCGACGCCCCCGGCCCGAAGGCCGTCTGGCAGGAGCTCCAGAACATCATGGTCTTCTGGTTCGACAAGGGCGCCGACGGCTTCCGCGTCGACATGGCCCAGAGCCTGATCAAGAACGATGCGGGCCACCGGCTGACCAGCGAGAAATGGAAGAGCCTGACCGCCTGGATCCACGAACACTATCCGGACAACGTCCTCCTCGCGGAGTGGTCCGACCCGGAGATCTCCCTCCCGGCGGGCTTCGATATCGATTTCTTCCTCCCGTGGCGCAGCGCGACCGGCTACACGAAACTCATCCTCCCCGAGCCCTACGGCCAGCACGCGACCAACTACTTCAACAAGGCCGGCAAGGGCGAGGTGCGCGAGTTCGTGGACTACTACTCCCGCACGGTGAAGACCCTCAGCCAGTACGGCTACATGGCGCCTCAGACCTCCAACCACGATGTCCAGCGCCCCAACATCCTGACCCGCAACACCATCGACCAGCTCAAGGTCGCCATCACCTTCTTCCTGACCCTCAAGAGCATCCCGTTCATCTACTACGGCGATGAAATCGGGATGAAGTACAATCCGGACGCCCCGGAGAAGGAAGGCTCCCGCGAGGTCTTCTCGTCCGGCTTCGTCAACGAGCGCGCCGGCTCGCGGACGCCGATGCAGTGGACCGCCGGACCGAATGCCGGCTTCTCGACCTGCGCGCCGCAGGACCTCTTCCTGCCGGTCGATACGGACGGCGGCGCCCTTACGGTCGAGGCGCAGGACGCCGACCCGAACTCCCTGCTGAACCATGTCCGCCGGATCCTGGCGCTCCGCCAGGACTCCCCGGCGATGAGCAATACGGGCGACTGGGAGTACGTCTCCGACCCGGACCGGCCGTACCCGATGGTCTACAAGCGCTTCGCCGGCGACGAGCTCTACCTGATCGCCCTCAACCCCAGCGGTAAGAAAGTTACCGCCGAATTCCCGACCCTTGGCCGGCCCCGGGCGGAAGCGTTCACGACCGTCGGCAAAACCACTTACAAGGCGGGCAAAACGACCGACAGGATTACGCTCAATCCCGTTTCCGCCGTCATTTACCGGATGGACTATTAGCGATTCAGGGCAGACTGTTCTTCCTTGAAACTGTGCCACCCTCGGCAACATAAGAGGGAGGGGCCCTTCAGGGAGGGGTCGCGAAGCGACGTTTCAAGGAAGAACAGTCTGCCCTGAATCGCGAGTGGGCAGAAACAAAACAGGCTGACCGGGAAGGTCAGCCTGTTTTGCAATGGTATGTTTCAGGTCCTTAGTTGGCGGGACGGCGGGCCTGGTACATGATCTTGAGGGCGGAGCAACGTCTCAGCTCCTGCTTCACGTCGGTAATGATACCCATACGGACGTCCTCGTCAGCTTTGATAACGGTCGTCATGAACTGACGGTCGCCTTCGCTCATACTTTCACGCTCGGCGGCGATGAAGTCGCGGATGTCGTCGACGGTCTTGAAGGAATCGTTGAGCTGGATACGTGCATCCGTACCGTACTGGGCCTGATACTGGCGGGTAGGGGTACCGATGTTGATGTAAGAAGCCAGGTCCTTCCTTTCAAGCTTGACGGACTGCGAAGCCTCAGGGAGCTTCACAACGACTTTGTTCTCCGTTTCGCGCATCTGGGTTGTAACCATGAAGAAGAACAAAAGCATGAACACGATATCGGAGAGGGAACCGGAGCTCGGCTGCGGGACCTCTTTCTTGGAATTTCCACCGAATTTTGACATAATCTTATTCTCCTTTATCTTTTGGATACATCCTTAGGCTCAGCTTCGGAAATGTTCTGAGGGATGGCCTTCTTCGCAATTTCCTGCTGTTCCTCGGTAAGGCGGTCAAACGCTTTTCCATAAGTGCTTCTCGCAAATTCGTCGCGGAGTTCATCGACGGCCTTGACAAGCTCGTTCTGAACGGCGATGTATGCGTGATAGCTCGTACCACGGTCGTTCTGCAGGGAGATAACGCCCTTGGAGACCGGATACTGACCGTAGCCTTCGATCTCGGTCAACGTCTTCTCGGGAAGCGTCGGATCGTCGGCGGGGTTGGAAAGGAATTCCTTAATCTTTTCTTTCAGCTGGCTGACGTCAATGGCCTCACTACCGGCGAGGAGCCTGTCGGCGGAGTTAATCTTCACAACGATGATGTTGCGGCGATTAACCTTCTGGTCCTCCACCTTCGCGTTCGCGTCAGGCATCGGAGGCAGACGACGAGACAGACCCGTCTGCGATCCCATGGTCGTAGTCATGAGGAAGTAGCACAGAAGCAGGAATGCGATGTCGGCCGTCGAGCTCGTATTTAATGCTGGTGTTTTCTTTTTATTAGCCATAGCCGTTTATTTTTTAGAACGGAGAGCCCCAATGATTTCGCCGAAGACGATGGCCAGGATGGCAAGACCGCCGGCGAAGTAAGTAAGGTTAAGGATGGTGTCAGTAAGTCTGAGCGTAGTCGCTGACGGCTGCTCGAGCATACCCATAGCCGGTTTGCCGGGCGAGATCATATACACCGCGAAGCAGATCGCGGCGACGGCGACAAGCCCGATGAGAAGCTTCAGAACGCTCTTCGGGTTGTTCTTGAAGCCGATGATGAGGCCTACCAGGACGACGGCGATCAGCGCGAGGGCGACCATCGCGTATGCCCAGTAGAACAGGACGTCAACAGCCTGACCGCCGTTCGACTCGAAGCCCACGAGGAAGCCCCAGACGAGCACGGCCACGCTGATGACCAGCAGCACCACCAGCAACCATTTAAAAAGTTTACCGTAATTTTTCATTATAACTCGTTTTTCTTTGTTATCCTACTGTTTTTCTACTGCGGAAGGGAAGAGGGATTACTTCTTCTTCTCCTCGTACTTGGTCAGAACATCCACGAGGCAGATGGAAGCATCCTCCATGTCAATGGTGATGGAATCGATCTTCGAAAGGATGTAGTTGTAGAAAACCTGAAGGATAAGGGCGACGATAAGACCGCCGACGGTCGTGATAAGGGCAACCTTCATACCACCGGCAACGACGTTCGGGGAGATATCACCGGCAGCCTGGATGGCGTCGAAGGCCTGGATCATACCGATAACGGTACCGAGGAATCCGAGGGACGGGGCAATCGCGATGAAGAGGCCGATCCAGGAAAGACCGTTCTCCATGTTGCTCATCTGGACGGAACCATAGGAAACGACAGTCTTCTCGACAACGTCGATACCCTGGTTGTAGCGGAGGAGACCCTGATAGAAGATGGAAGCGACAGGACCGCGGGTGTTGCGGCAGACTTCCTTCGCGGCTTCGATACCGCCTTCGTCGAGCGCCTTCTCAACCTTGGCAACAAGCGCCTTCGCGTTCGTCTTCGACATCGAGAGATAGAGGATTCTTTCGATCGAAAGAGCAAGACCCAGGATCAAGCAGATGATGATCAGGGACATGAAGCCGGCACCACCTTCGATGAACTTCGTCTTCAGGGCCTGGTGGAGCGGAACTTCGGATTTCACGTTGAACGGATTGGCATCGGCTGCGGAAACTTCTTCAGTTGCGGCCTGAGTGGCATCTCCGCTCTGGGCGGTGGCGATGTTAGCAGATACGAGCAGGAGCGCTGCAGCTGCGAACAACATAAAAAACTTTTTCATACTCGTTTTTTTGTGTTTTTAATTAATAATGTATTAGATAGTTAAATAATCTTCGTCCAAAACGGGGCTTTTTTCGCCCACTAAAACGCTGCAATATATGAAAAAAAACTGAGATTACAATGTTTAAGCAGAGATTTCTCCGCGTAAGTCTTTCTGCAGTTCCTGACGGACGCGGACGTTGTCCGGCGTCGTACCCATCAGGAAAAAGAGTTTGGCGAGGGCGCTTTCCGTCGTCAGGTCCAGTCCGGAAAGGACGCCGGCGTCCTTGAGGTGCCTTCCGGTCGCGTAGAGGTCCATGTTGACGCTGCCCGTCAGGCACTGCGTCACGTTCAGCAGGATCTTGTCCATCGCCGCGGCCTCCCGCACGATGTCCAGGAACCAGTCTTTCGTCAGGGCGTTGCCGGAGCCGTAGGTCTCGAGGATCACGGCGCGGGTCTGGGGGCCGCAGAGGATGTTGCGGACGACCTGGGGGGTGATGCCGGGGTGGATCTTGAGGATGGAGACGCGGGTGTCGAGGGCCGTATGGATCCGCAGGGGGGCGTCCGGGACCGGGGGGCGCCGGATGAAGGCGGTGTTGTAGCGGATCTGGATGCCGGCTTCCGCCAGGGGAGGGAAGTTGCCGGACTGGAAGGCGTGGAAGCCTTCCGCGTTGACTTTCGTGGTCCGGTTGCCCCGCAGGAGCAGGGCGTCGAAGAAGATGCAGACTTCCGGGACGACGGCCCGGCCGTCCGGACCCTTCGCCGAGGCGATCTCGACCGCCGAAATCAGGTTTTCCTTGCCGTCGGTGCGGAGGGTCCCGATCGGGAGCTGGCTGCCCGTGAAGACGACCGGCTTCGCGAGGTCCTCCAGCATGAAGCTGAGGGCAGAGGCGGAGAAGGACATCGTATCCGTGCCGTGCAGGACCACGAAGCCGTCGTAGTCCCCGTAGCGGTCGCGGATCAGTTCGGCGAGCGCGACCCACAGGGACGGTTCGACGTCCGAGGAGTCGATCAGCGGATCGAAGGTGTAGGAGTCGATCTTGCAGGTGAACTTGCCGAGTTCCGGGACTTCCTCGAGGATCTGGTCGAAGTTGAAGGGCTTGAGCGTCTGGTCGACCGGATCCGCCTTCATCCCGATCGTGCCTCCCGTGTAGATCATCAGGATGGCCGCTTTGCTGTCGTTGGCTGTCATATGGCGAACAATTCTTTTGCACTGCGGGTCGTGACCTCCGCCACCTCTTCGACGCTGACGCCCTGGAGCTCAGCGACTTTCGCGGCGATCACGGGGATCATCGAACTGTCGTTCCTCCGCCCGCGGAACGGTTCCGGGGTCAGGTACGGGGCGTCCGTCTCGAGCAGGATGCGCTCCAGCGGAATCTGCCGCACCGTTTCCGCGAGCGAGGCTTTCCGGAAGGTCACCACGCCGCCGATGCCGACGCGCCAGTCGCCGTAGCGCTGGACGCGCAGGAAGGTCTCCCGGCTGCCGCTGAAGGCGTGGAGGTTGCCGCGGATTCCCAGGTGGCGGACGTCGTCCAGGACCCGGAAGAAGTCGTCCGTGGCGTCGCGGAGGTGGATGTTGACGGGGAGGTCGAGGCTGGCGGCGAGTTCGAGCTGGGCGCGGAAGGCCGCCCGCTGCTCGTCGCGGAATTCGGCGCCGTAGTGGTAGTCGAGGCCGATCTCCCCGAGGGCGACGGGCCGCACGTCCCGCAGGGCGTCCTGCAGCGCGTCGAACTCCCGTTTCCAGTCCCGGTCGACCGAGCCCGGGTAGAGGCCGAGCATCGGGCGGAGGCAGTCGGGGTGGCGCGCCACGAGCGCGAGCATCGCCCCGCGCTCCCGCGAATCCACGTCCGCCTGGAGCATCACCTCCACGCCTGCGGCGACGGCGCGCGCGATCAGGGCGTCTTCTTCGCCGCGGAACGCGGCGTCGCTGCAGTGGGTATGGGTGTCGATCCAGGTCATGCGCTCCCTCCGGGGGATACAAATTTACAGTTTTTTCGGATTAATGCTGCACCTTTGGAGCAGGTCCGCCGTGATAAAATCCTCCTGCTCGAGCAGTGCGAGGAGCGCCGCCACCTCCGCGTACGGGCGGCCGGTGTGCATGCAAAGCTCGTCCGGGGTGATCCCGCGGTATTTCCGCACCAGCTGCGCGACCTCCAGCAACCCGTCCAGCAGCGCCGCGTCCGCCTTCCCGGCGAAGCCCTCCTTCACGGCGGCGCGGATGTCCTTTTTCTTCGTCGTGCCCCCGTCGAGCCCCAGCGCCTTCGGCAGATCGTCCAGCCCCAGGACCGGCTCGGCGATATTGTTCTTTATCAGGTAATTGCATCCCTGCGAGCGGGGGTCGTCAATCCGCCCTGGTACCGCCAGCACGGTCCGCCCGTAGGAGAACGCCAGGTTCGCCGTCATCATCCCGCCGCCCTTGACGCGCGATTCGACCAGCACGGTCGCCCGGCTCATCCCGGCGATGATGCGGTTGCGCCGCAGGAAGTTCAGCGCGAGCGGCGACGTCCCCGGCGGGTAGTCCGTGACGAGCGCGCTCCCGCGCGACTGCTCGATCTGCCGGGCGAAGCGGTAGTGGCGGGCGGGGTAGATTTCCCCGACCCCGGTCGCCATCACCCCGACCGTCGGGAGCCCGCTCTCGAGCGCCGTGAGGTGGGCGACGATGTCGACCCCCAGCGCGAGGCCGCTGACGACTGTCGGGCGGGCCGGGGCGCCCGACAGCGCGGAGACGAGCCGCCCGCACCACTCGCGCCCGTACAGGGAGACGTCCCGCGTCCCGACGACCGCGACCGTCGGGCGGCTCTCCGCGAAGACCTCCTCCGGCGGCGAGACGCCCCGGTAGTACAGCCCCACCGGGGCGTCGGGGCATTCCCGCAGCAGGGGAGGATAGCCCGGGTCCGCCGGGGTCAGGAAGCGCATCCCGTCCCCGGCGAGCCGCTCCAGCTCCGCGGCGCTCTTCTCGACCTCCTCCCCGCAGATCAGCGGGATATGGCGCGAACCGGGCCCCAGGACGGCCTCCAGCCCTTCCCGGTCGAGGCCGAAAAGGGCGGCGGCGGAGCCGAAATGCTCCACGATCCGGTTCGCGACGTTCGGCTCATAGCCGAAAACCCTGTTCAGGGTACAGTAACAGGCCCGCTCGTAGGGGCTGATCTCCTTGGTCCCGTCATCCATAAAAAAAGCGGCTTACGTTTTTCCAAACATAAGCCGCGTAAACGGAAATTTCTTTAAGAAACGCGAAGCGGACGAAACTTTTTACGTTTTTTTCGGTCGCGCCGGAATCATCAGATAATCAGGAGGGCGTCGCCGTACGGGCCGAAGCGGTAGCTCTGCTCGAGGGCGGTCTGGTAGGCCTTCATCACGTTCTCATAGCCGCCGAAAGCCGCCACGGTCATCAGCATCGTCGATTCCGGCATATGGAAGTTCGACACGATCGCGTCCGGGATCGAGAATTCGTACGGGGGGAAGATGAACTTGTTGGTCCAGGTGTCGTTCGGCATAACCTCGTTGTTGGTCGTGACGTAGGTCTCGAGGGCGCGGATGGTCGTCACGCCGACGGCGAGGATCTTGTGGCCGGCGTGTTTGGCGGCGTTGATCTGCGCCGCGGCTTCCGGGGTGATGATCATCCGTTCCGCGTCCATCCGGTGCTTCGAGAGGTCTTCGACGTCGACCTTGCGGAAGTGGCCGATGCCCATGTGGACGGTGATGAAGGTCTTCTCGATGTCCTTGAGGATCATGCGGTTGAAGAGCTCGCGGGAGAAGTGGGTACCGGCCGCGGGGGCGGCGACGGCGCCTTCCTTGGACGCGTAGATGGTCTGGTAGTTCTCCTTGTCCTCGGGCGTCACCTCCGTCTTGACGAAGGGCAGGATCGGCGTTTCGCCGAGGGCGTAGAGGGCCTGCTTGAACTCCTCGTACGGACCGTCGAAGAGGAAGCGCAGCGTGCGGCCGCGGGAGGTCGTGTTGTCGATGACCTCGGCGACGAGGCTGTCGTCCTCGCCGAAATAGAGCTTGTTGCCGATGCGGATCTTGCGGGCCGGGTCCACGACCACATCCCAGAGGCGCTGCTCCTTGTTCAGTTCGCGGAGCAGGAATACCATGATGTCGGCGCCGGTCTTCTCTTTCTTGCCGTAGAGGCGGGCGGGAAAGACGCGGGTGTCGTTGAAGACGAAGGTGTCACCCTTGCCGAAATAATCGATGATGTCCTTGAAAAGCCGGTGTTCGATTTCGCCGGTTTTCCTGTTGAGAACCATCAGGCGGCATTCGTCGCGCCATTTGACCGGATCCTGGGCGATGCGCTCCTTGGGAAGGTCGAAATAGAATTGGGATAACTTCATAGTTTTAACTATACGTCCTTTCCGAAAAAAAAGTTTCAACTCCGGGAAACTATTATCCGAAATCAATCAGCGTGAAGGAGTTCGGGTCGAGGGTGATTTCGACTTCGCCGTCCTTCATCTCGAGGGGGATCTCCGTATAGGTCCGGACGTTATCGGTCACGTAGGCGTAGACCGTCCCGCTTCCGCCGCCCTGCAGCCGGATCCGGTACGGCTTGGGGTTCGTCACATTGTTGTCCCGGTTGAAGCGGACGACGAGGGCGCGGACATGGCCGGAGGCGTCCTTCGCCGCGGTCACGCGGACCTGTCCGTCTTCGGACGCCGCCGCCACCTGGGTCCCGAGCTGCACCAGTTTGTCCCAGGCGTAGAAGGGATAGTAGCCTTTCGTCGGCCGGTAGGTCCGCTGGTCGAAGGCTCCGCTGAAGGCGCTGGGCAGGCGGAAGTCGTAGTACATCAGCATGTCGACGGGCCCGTCCTGGCAGGCGGACATCATCGCGGCCGTGAAAGCCGCGCCCTTCAGGGAGTTGATTTCCTCCAGGCTGTAGACGTAGTCCTCCGTCCAGCCCTTGATGTAGTTCCATTCATTCAGGATCGAGGGGACGCCCGCGAAGCCGTACTTGTCCAGCATGGCGCGGATGCGTCCGGCCTTGGCGACGATGTCTTCGACCGAGGTCGTGTAGGTATGCCAGGAGAAGAAGTCGAGCTCCACCTTGTGGTCCCGCATATAGGGAAGGAACATTTCGGCCCATTCTTCCCGGCCGCAGAGGGCGGGACCACCGATCATCAGGTTCGGGAACCGGCCGTTCAGGTAGTTCGCGACCGTCTCGTAGAAGCGGAAGAAGGTCTCGGGGGTACCGGCCCAGGTGCGGGGCTTGGTCTCCCACTGGTACATGTCCAGGTCCGGTTCGTTCCAGATCTCCCAGTAGCGGATGCCGAGGTGGAGTCCGTCCGCCCAGCCTTCGTTGTAGTGGCGGATCACGTGCTCGCAGACCTTCGCCCATTTCAGGAAGTCGGACGGCGGGAAGACGTGGTACTGCCGGGCCGTGTGCTCGATTGTCTCGCCCAGGCGGAAGAAGACCTGCGTGCCGGCGTCGACGATGCTCTGCAGGTAGACGTCCGTGTTCGTGAAGTCATAGGCGGACGGGTCATCCGGGTCCCGGCTGAAATCCGGGAACAGCTGGGAGATATCCACGGAGTGGGGACCGCCGTAGCCTTCGAAGGAGGCGGCGTCGTGGGTCCGGGCATACGGGATGTGGAGGGCCTTGTATTCCGTGAAATTGCCGCGCGTCTGCTCTTTGGAAGAGGCGACGACGGGGCCGTTGTTGACCGCGTTCATCGGTTTGACGGGGCCGACGGTGACGGAAGGGTCGATGACGATCTGGGCGCCGGCGGCCCAGCAGAACAGCAGCAGTGCGGCGGTGAGAAAGCGTTTCATCATTATGCGGTTTTAAATTTTGGCCTCGCGGAAGACTTCGAGGATGGAGGGGAAGGTGTTTTTCAGGTAAGGGGGCAGGCTGGAGCGGGCGACCCAGGCGGCCTTGGAGATGTCCTCCTCGAGCTGGGGGGTCAGGTCTACAGGGTCGGTGTAGAGCATGTCGTACCACCAGGTGTGCTTGAGGTGCCAGACGCCGCCGCGCAGGTAGCAGTGGTCCGTGACGCAGATCAGGTCCCGGAGCTCCAGGGCGCTGACGCCGGTCTCCTCCTGCACTTCGCGCAGGGCGGTGACGGCGATGTCCTCGCCGGGCTCCTGGTGGCCTTTCGGGAGGTCCCAGAGGCCGCTGCGGCGGATCAGCAGGCAGTCGCCCCGGCGGTTCCGGACCAGTCCGCCGGCGGCGTTGACTTCCCGGAATTCGGCGCAGAGGCGTGCGTACATCCCCTCCGTGTCCTCGTCCGGGATGTAGATGCGCTGGAGCGTCTGCGAACCTTCGAACATCCCGACCAGGGCGTGGAGGTCGATCCGCGCGCCGGGGTGGAATTCGACGGCGTTCGGGTCCGCGAGAACCGCCTCCCCGGGGCGGCAGACGGCGATGAGGCGCTTTTCAAAATAAATCTTGTGCATTATGGACACGATTTTTGCTAACTTTGCGGTTTACAAAGCTAATCATTTCAATTGAAATACTATGCCGGCAGAATATACAAGCAAACACGGATCGGTCGCGAAAGCGCCCGCGGAGCTCTTCATGCTGTTCACGGACATGCGGAACTTCGTCCAGATGCTGCCCGAGGACAAGCGGGAAACGGTCCAGGCGGACTATGACACCCTCGCCGTCACGGTCCAGGGCTTCCATGTCGGGATCCGGGTCCTGGACAGGACCCCGTACTCCCGCATCGAGTTCAAGGACGACGGCGCCCCGTTCCACTTCAACGTCGTGCTCCATTTCGACCCCGCGGAGGACCCGTTCCGGACCGATTTCTGGATTGAAGTGTCCGCGGACTTGAACTTCATGATGAAGATGATGCTCGGCAGCAAGATCAAGGAGGGGCTGGACAAGGTGGTGGACGCGCTGGAGAACCCGGCCGGGATCGACCTGGAAAACCTGAAGTTCTAAGATGGACGGCCACGCCCTCGCCCTTTCGACGGTGGGCATGCCCGCCGGCGTGTCGGTCCGGCTGAATCCCTTCAAGCCCGCCGACCGGCCGCTGCCCGTCCTGGAAGGCGCGCGTCCCGTCCCCTGGAGCCCGCAGGGCTATGTCCTTGCGCAGCGGCCGGTCTTCACGCTCGACCCGCTGCTGCACGCCGGGGCCTATTATGTGCAGGATTCCTCGGCGATGTTCGTCGGGGCGCTGCTGCGGCGCTGCCTGGAGCCCGGGACCGTCCGGGTCCTGGACCTGTGCGCCGCGCCGGGCGGCAAGACGACCGATGCGGCCGCCTCGCTGCGCGAGCGCTTCGGGGACCGCTTCCTGCTCGTCGCCAACGAGGTGATGCGCCCGCGCGCGGCGGCCCTCGCCGACAATCTCGCCCGCTGGGGAGACCCCAACGTGGTGCTGACGAGCGTGGACCCGCAGGCGTTCGGCCGCCTGGGGGGCTTTTTTGACATCGTGATCGCCGACGTGCCCTGCTCGGGCGAGGGGATGTTCCGCAAGGACCCGCGCGCCGTGGCGGAATGGACGCCGGAACTGGTCACGCTCTGTGCGGCCCGCCAGCGGCGGATCCTCGCGGACGCATGGCCCTGCCTGCGCGAAGGGGGGATGCTCGTCTATTCGACCTGCACCTTCGAGGAGGCGGAGAACGACGCCAACCTGGCATGGGCGGCGGAGACGCTCGGCGGGGAGATTCTCCCGCCCTGCGACGCCCCGGAAGGGGTGCGGACGACCCGCTGCGGCTACCTGCTGGTGCCGGGCGAGGTGCCGGGCGAAGGGCAGTGGGCCGGATTGCTGCGCAAGACTGCTGCGGCCCCGGCGCCGGAAGCGGACCTTGCCGCGCTGCGCCCCCGGCGCTTCGGTGAACGGAAGGGGGAGCGCAAGGGCGATGCCTGGGTGCCGGATGCGGACTGGGCGCTGAGCCTGGCGTATGACCACGCCTTCCCGGAGGCGGAGGTGGACCTGGAGACGGCGCTCCACTTCCTGCACCGCGACACGCTCGTACTGCCGGATGCGCCTCCGGGCTATGTGGCGCTGACGTACCTGGGCGTTCCGCTGGGGTTCGTGAAGAACCTGGGGAAACGCTGCAACAACCTCCTGCCCGCGGGGCGGAGGATACGGATGGACCTGGATTGAAAGAAAGAGATATGAAAAGAATATTTGCCATACTGGCGGCGTGCGTCCTTGCCGCCCCGGCCTTCGCCCAGACGAGCGAAACGGAATACCAGGAGCGCTATGTCCTGCTGGTGAACCGGCTCGGGCCCGCGGGCGTGGGCATCGAAACCCTGCTGGACCGCTGGGAAGCCGATTTCCCCGAGGACGCGAACCTGTTCGTGGCCCGGTTCAACTATTACAACGCGAAGGCGCAGCGCTCCGAAGTCGTCGCGAAGGACGCTGCGAAGTTCCTGGGGAACCAGCCGGTCCTGACGCTGAAGGACTCCCTCGGCGCCGACATCCGCTACTTCGAGGAGATCTTCTACGACGACGAGCTCTACGGAAAGGCCTCGGAGGCCATCGACCGGGCGATCCGCATCGCCCCGGAGAAGCTCGAGTACCGCTTCTGCAAGATCACCTCGCTGATTTCCTACGAGAAGGAGAGCCCGGACATGGCGACGGCCGCCCTGCTGTCCCTGATCGACTATTATTACGGCACGAAGGGCGTGGCCTGGACCTACAACGGGGAGGCCGTGGATGCGGAATTCTTCAAGTCCGCCGTCCAGGAGTACTGCTATACCTTCTATACCATCGGCTCCCCGACGTCGTACAACGCCTTCAAGACCGTCTCCGAGAAGATGGTCTCTTATAACAAGAACGACACGATGTTTCTCGGCAACCTCGGCTCTTACTATTATGTGGTCAAGGGGGACAACAGGAACGCGAAGAAGTACTACGACCGCGTGCTCAAGATTTCCCCGGAGGATTACCCTTCGATCAAGAACTGCGTCCTGATGGCCCGCAAGTCCGGCGACACGAAGATGGAGAAGAAGTACCTTCCCCTGCTCGTCCGCTACTCCCCGGACACGGCCGAGCAGATGTCCGCCCAGGCGCGGCTCGACTTCCTGAACAAGAAGAAGTAACAATTAATTATAGGATTATGAAAAAGTTGTTTTTGATGATGATTCCTCTCTTCCTGCTGGCCGCCTGCGCGGAAAAGCAGACGAACGTGGTCCCGGCGATCGATCCGACGGACTTCGACACCTCCGTTTCCCCGGGGGATGATTTTTTCCAGTATGTCAACGGCGGCTGGCTCCGCAAGAACCCGCTTCCCGCGGAATACGCCCGCTACGGCTCCTTTGACGCCCTGCGTGACCTGACCCAGAAGCAGCTCAACGAGCTCTTCCAGTCGATGACCGAGATGAAGACCATCCCGGGAACGACCGAGCAGAAAATCGTCGATCTGTACAAGCAGGGCCTCGATTCGACCCGCCTGAACGCGGAAGGTGCCGCCCCGCTCAAAAAGTATGTGGATGAGATCTACGCCCAGCCCGACAAGGCTGCGCTGGCCCGCCACCTCGGCAAGCTGAACCTCGTCGGCGAGGGCGGCTTCTTCGGCGGCGGCGTGAGCGCCGACCTGATGGACAGCAATACCCAGGTCTTCTACCTCGGCCAGGGCGGCCTCGGCATGGGCGACCGCGACTACTATGTCGATCCGTCCAACGCCGCGCTGCGCCAGGGCTATGAGGCGATGCTCGCCAAGCTCTTCGCGCTGACCGGCCTCGACCAGCCCGAGCAGCGCGCCGCGCGTGCCGCCGGCATCGAGGACAAGCTCGCGGAGTTCTCCTGGACCAGCGTCCAGAACCGCGACTACACGAAGCTCTACAACCCGATGACCTTCGATCAGATCTGCAAGGCCTATCCGGGCTTCGACTTCAAGGGTTTCGCCGAGGCGATGGGCCTGCCGAAGATGGACAAGGTCATCGTCGAGCAGCCTTCCTTCTTCCAGGGCTTCAGCGACCTCTATAAGAAAGCGGACCTGGAGAGCCTCAAGGACTACCTGGCCGCCCAGCTGATCAGCAGCGCCGCCGGCTCCCTGTCCGACGACTTCTATGCCGCCTCGTTCGACTTCTTCTCCCGCCAGATGAGCGGCGTGACCGAGCACCGTCCGCGCTGGAAGCGCGCGATGAGCGTCCCGAACTCCATCCTCGGCGAGGCCGTCGGCCAGATGTACGTCGAAAAGTACTTCCCGGAGGCCTACAAGCAGAAGATGCTCGAGATCGTGAACAACCTGAAGGTCTCCCTCGGTCAGCACATCGCCGCCCTCGACTGGATGGGCGACGAGACCAAGGCCTACGCCCAGGACAAGCTCGCGAACTTCACCGTGAAGATCGGCTA
The DNA here is from genome assembly GCA_017438265.1 of Bacteroidales bacterium. Classification (GTDB taxonomy): domain Bacteria; phylum Bacteroidota; class Bacteroidia; order Bacteroidales; family UBA932; genus Cryptobacteroides. The sequence continues at coordinate 29,634 of JAFRVZ010000067.1, read as the reverse complement.
CCCGGACAAGTGGAAGGAGTACACCTTCGAGGTCGATCCGAACCTCAGCTACTATGACAACCTGCGCGCCGCCAGCGCCTGGTACGTCGCGGACAACCTCTCCAAGGTCGGCAAGCCGACGGACAAGGACGAGTGGGGCATGACTCCCCAGACGGTCAACGCCTACTACAACCCGACGACCAATGAGATCTGCTTCCCGGCCGCCATCCTCCAGCCGCCGTTCTTCAACCCGAACGCGGACGACGCGGTCAACTACGGTGCGATCGGCGTCGTGATCGGCCACGAAATGACCCACGGCTTCGACGACCAGGGCCGTCTGTTCGACAAGAACGGCAACATGACCAACTGGTGGACCGAGGCTGACGACACCGCTTTCCGCGCGAAGGCCGAGGTGCTTGCGGCCCAGTTCGACGAGGTCGAGGTCGTGCCCGGCAGCGGCGTCCACGCCAACGGCCACCTGAGCCTCGGCGAGAACATCGCCGACCACGGCGGCGTCAGCGTCGCCTACACCGCGATGCAGAATTCCTGGAACGGCGTCCATCCGGAGCCGATCGACGGCTTCACCGCCGAGCAGCGCTTCTTCCTCGGCTACGGCCATGTCTGGGCCCAGGCGGCGACCGACGAGGAGAAACTCCGCCTCACGAAGCTCGACGTCCACTCCCTCGCCGAGAACCGTGTGAACGTGACCCTGCGCAACTTCCAGACCTTCTTCGACGCCTTCGGCATCAAGGAAGGCGACAAGATGTTCCGCCCGGAATCCGAGCGCGTCCACATCTGGTAACCCGCGCGGCATGGAAGCTACGCGCTTTGTCGCCCGCAGACTCCGGTTCAAGGGGAAGACGGCGATGGTCTCCATCGCCGTCTCCTTCCTTGTCATGATCCTGGCGCAAAGCATTTCCGCCGGCTTCCGCTCCGAAATCCGCCGGGGGGTCGCCGCCGTCTCCGGCGACGTGCAGCTCGGTCCTTCCGACCTGAACGTCATCGGCGAAGAGCATCCCGTCAGCATCGCCCAGTCCTTCCGCGGGAAGCTGGATTCGCTGCGCGGGGTTGCGGAGACCGTTCCCGTCATCTATCGCGTCGGCATCGTGAAGCGCGGCGAGGACATCCACGGCGTCCTCGTCAAGGGCGTCCCGATGCCCGAAGATACGCTGCAGCTGGGCGTCGACATCCCCGCCCGCCTCGCCTCCCTCCTCCACCTGGACGCAGGCGACGAAATGCTGACTTACTTCGTCGGCGAGCGGGTCAAGGTCCGCCGCTTCCGCGTCCGGTCCGTCTATCCCGGCATCCTCGACTCCGACGAGAACCTGGTCGTCTATGCGTCCCTGGCGGACATGCAGCGCCTGAACGGCTGGACCGCGGACCAGGCTTCCGCCTTCGAGGTCCGCCTCGACCGTGCGTTCGAGGCCCCGGCTGCGATGGCGGCGAAGAACGCCGAGATCGGCGCCCTGGCGCGCATCTACGCCGGCGCGGAGGACGACGAGCTGGTCAGCACCTCCGCAATCCAGCGCTTCCCGCAGCTCTTCGACTGGCTGCGCCTCATCGACATGAATGTCCTCGTCATCCTCGTCCTGATGACCGTCGTCGCGGGTTTCAACATGATTTCAGGCCTGCTGATCCTGCTCTTCCAGAATATTTCGACCATCGGCACGCTCAAGGCCCTCGGAATGACCGACAAGGCCATCTCCAAGGTCTTCCTGCGCGTCTCTTCCAACCTGGTGCTGAAGGGCATGGCACTCGGGAACGGAATTGCCCTGCTTTTCTGCGCCCTCCAGGCCGCGACCCATTTCGTCCGCCTGAACCCCCGGAACTACTTCGTCTCCTTCGTCCCGGTCCACGTGAACCTGCCGGCGATCCTGCTCGCCGACCTCGCCGCCTATGCGGTCATCATGCTGCTGCTCTGGATTCCGACCCTGTTCATCTCCCGGGTCGACCCGGCCGTCACCGTGCGTGCGCAGTAGCGCTACTCGGGGACAATCCTGCAGAACGCCTCGTACCAGGCGTACACCCGCTCCACGAATACCCGCGTCTCATCCCCGTTGTACGTATCCTGGGCTATGTAGTCCAGGTGATTGGAGATGTAGTCCCAGGTCCCGTACGGGACGTCGTACTGCTTCGCCCGCCCGATGGCTTCCTTGATGTTGCCCTCGCCGGCGTTGTAGGCGGCCAGGACGATCATCTGCAGGTCCTCCTGGCTGTCCGCGTCGCCGCGGAAGATGTATTCCAGGTGCCTCAGGTAGTCGGCGGCGGCGCGGATGCTCTCCTCGGGGTCGAGGGTGTTGTCCAGCCCGAAATTGCGCGCGGTGCGCGGCATCATCTGGAGCAGTCCCTCGGCGCCGCGCCACGAGCGCGCTTCGATGTGGAAGCGGGATTCCTGGAAGATCAGTGCGGCGAGCAGACGCCAGTCCCAGGCGCGGCCTTCGGAGTATTTCCGGATCAGGTCGTCGTACGGACCCAGCGCGTCCAGCCTGCGCCCGCGCGCGGCGACCCGGAGCGGGTCATAGATCCGGAAGAAGGGCTCCCGCGTCCGCGCGTAGTCCCAGCGCTCCGGCAGGGCGCTCAGGAAACGGTGGACCAGCTTGTGGCGGCTCTTCGGCCGTGCCGTGACGGCCCAGACGGCGCAGCTGTCCGGCATGGCGGTGAATACGAGGCTGTCGGCGGCTTCCTGCGGCCAGGGGAGGACCAGCAGGTCCCACGCCCCGCGGCGCAGGGAATCCAGCGCCGCCGTGTCGGGCGCCGCCTTGCGGATGTCGGCCTGCAGCCCGTGCTCCGCCGCGAATTCCTGCAGCAGCCGGTAGTTGTACCCGGCAATCAGCGCCCCCGTCGTGTCGGGGTGGTTGCTCAGCTCGATCCGGACCCGCAGCGGCCGCTCAGCCGCAAACGCCGGTTCGCGCCCGCGGACCGCGTTCCCCGCCGCCATCGCCGCCAGCAATCCCACCGCAATCGCTGCCAGATTGATTCCTATATAGCTTATCGCTTTCATCTACTATACTTGCTTTACTTGCAGGATGGATACTGTTTTCCCTGAAAACTGTGCCACCCTCGGCAGCATAAGAGGGAGGGGCCCTTTGGGAGGGGTCGCGAAGCGACGTTTTCAGGGAAAACAGTATCCATCCTGAAAATTACTGTAAACGGGCGCCGGAGGGACGGGAAGTGCCGGAGGAGCCGCCGACGGAACGGCCGGTGGCGGAACCGGAGCCGGAAGATGTCTTGCCGGGCTGGGTATAGAACGGCCAGAAGATTCCGAACTTGAGGGCGCGCTGGGTCCGGATGAAGTGGTCCGCGCTGAAATAATCCGCCTTGTCGAGCGGCCAGCCCATGCCGGCGTTCTCGAGCTTGACGAAGATGCAGGCGCGCTTCCACTGCATGTTGACGAAGGCGTCGAAGTACGGGGCGTTGCCGTACTTGGTCTCGGTCTGGTTGCGGAAGACGCCGACGGCCGGATTCCAGGCCGGCGCATACCAGGCGGTGTTCCAGTAGGCGTCCGCACCGATCTGCATCACGAGGACGCCCTGGCTGATGCGCAGCTGGATATAATAGCGGGCGTTCGCGGCGAGCTTCGGGAGCGGCATCACCTCCTCGTTCGAGGAGAGCTGGAAGAGGAGGCGGTGGTCCAGGTGGAGGAAGTCGCCGAGGACGAAATCCTTGTCCAGGCGCGCCTTGAGAACGCTCATCGGCGTTCCGTTCTGGCGGATGAGACCGTCCGTCCCGTAGTAGAGGTTCCCGTCGAGCAGCGCATAGCCGACGGACGCGCCGAGGCGCCAGTGCGGCACCTGGATCTCGCCTTCCAGCTGGGTCACCGACTTCTTCGTGAAGTTGTTCTCCCAGCGGAAATGGTTCGAGAAATAGTGCTGCTCATAGAATTCCGGCTCCCGGAGCGACGTCTCGAAATGGACGTCGAGGCTCACGGGGCTCTTGCGCGCGCGCCGGAACGGGTAGAAGTTCAGGCCCATGTTCGCCGCGAGGGAGAAGTCGTTCGCTTCCTGCCCGGCGAAGGCGTAGCGGCCGAGGGCGTCCCAGTGGATGTAGTCGCGCAGCTGGCCTTCCGCACCCGCGTAGAGGTAGCTGGCGTTCCAGTTGTGGCTCTGCGAGGAGTGCAGGAAATCCGGATCCATCAGGTAATAGCGCATCAGCTTGTGGCCGACGCCGACGTCCAGCTTCGAGACGATGCCGTCGCTCGACCAGGGCTGGAGCCGCAGGAAGAGCTTGTTATCGAGCCGCATCACGCGCGTGGAGTCGAGCGAGGCGGAGGGGTTGTAATAGTTGTCGGCGTAATAGGCGCGTTCGTCCTTCGTCGTGAGCTGGTCGGTGTAGGTGCGGCGGTAGGTCGAGAACTCGGTGCTGTGGCCGAGGAAGGCCGTGGTCACGTCATCGTCGATCGTGAACCCGGTCGTATCGTCCTGCACTTCAACTTCTTCAGGGCCGCCGAAGAGGTCCTCGAGGAAGTAGAACGGGATGCGGTACTGCTGGTCGAGGAAGACGGTGTTCTTCTTGATCCGGCTGCTCGCCCTGCTCAGGGCGACCGAGATCTCGCGGGCGTCCACGGTCGTGTCCCGGATCCACATATTGTCCCGGACGCCGCCGTTCTCGCCGCGGCTGACCATGTTGTAGATGTAGCCCGCGTGCATCATATACTTGCGGCCCAGGTAGTTCGTCGCGGCGACGAGGGTCTTGTTGGCCGTCGTCTCGTTGGCAAGGATGCCTCCGCCGCCGTAGCGGTCGTATTCGAGGGTCATGTTGAGCTCCGGGGTGATGTTCTGGGTCGTGAAGATCCGCAGGTTGTCGGATTCCTTCTTCGTGGGCGCAAAGAGCGTCCCCCAGTAGGCGAGCTCGGTATACGGCGTCTTGGAATTGTAGAAGGGGAGGGTCTCCGCCGAGTGGGACCAGGACTCCATCGGCTCGTAGAAGGAGACGCCTTCCGTGGATTTGCGGCGGAAGAAGTCGTAGGACTGCACGGGTGAGCCGGCGACGCCGAGCCAGGCGGCACCTACGTCCTCCCGCAGGAAGGGGTAGTCGTGGAACCAGTAGTTCGCAGTCGTGTCCGGGATGTAGGGGTCCAGCTTGTGGAAGCTGCGGTCGCGCTCCCAGGCGACGAGGCGCTTGTACTGGAGGGAATCCGGCAGGGCGAAGGTCTCGAGGATGCGGGGCGTGGCCGCGCGGACGCTGTCGCGGTAGGTCTGGAGGCTGTCTTTCTGGCGCAGCTTGCGCTTGGACTCCGCGAGACGGCGCTCGTTCTTCCGCTCCTTGTCATATTTCCTGCGGGCCGCCTTGTCCAGCGAGGCGTACCAGCGCTCGAACGCTTCCTTCGCGAAGACGAGGGAGTCGGCGCGGTACAGGGAATCCAGCTTCGGCCAGTCGAGCGTATCGCCCGCGGCGCGCAGCGAATCCCGGACCCAGACGTGGCTCGCGGAGTCCCGCAGGGCCGCGTAGTACTTGTAGCGGAAGGAATCCGAATCGCGCAGGGAGTCCGGGGCGAGCAGGGTGTCGAGTGCCGCCGGGCGCACCTTGACGACGCTGTCCGCCGGCTCCTCTTCCGGGAAGAAGGCGAGGCTGTCGCCCGCGAGGGCGAGGCTGTCGCGCTCCGCGGCGGCGAACAGCAGCGCATCCTCCTCCCAGCCCTTCTTGTAGCCGGGGATGGCGTAGATTACGGTATCGGGGTTGTCCGCGGGGATGCGGCGGCTCTCCACGTGTTCCGAAGGGACGACAACCTGGGCTGTCACCGCGGCGACCACGGCGACAGGGAACCAGACCTTGGAGAGAAAACCCTTCATAACCTACAAAGATACTAAAAAATTCTCAGCGTCCGCGAGGGCGGCGGGCTTGCCGACATCCAGGAGACGGAGGTCCTCCGGGACGTAGCCGCGGATGACGTGGTCCGCCGCGGCGGAGAGGTAGAAGTCGATGATGGAGAAGCGGTCAGGCCAGGGCTCCATCAGGGCGAGGATGCGCTCGTCGAGGAGGTGGATGCCGGAAAAGGCGTAGCGGCGGCAGGCGGCGGGGTCGAGCGTCGGGAAGGGGGAGCGGACTTCGCCCGTCCGGAGGTCGGTCCAGCCGACGAGGCGCATCCCGTCGTCGAAGAGCAGGTAGCGGGAGGTCTCCCGCGCGCTGACGACCAGGGTCGCGAGGGCATCCGGGTCGGCGTCGGCGCAGAAACGCCGCAGGTCCAGGTTCGAGAGGATGTCGACGTTGTGGACCAGCACCTTGCCGCAGCCGGCGAGGAGCGGGGCCGCGTGGCGGATGCCGCCGCCGGTCTCGAGCGGGGCCTCCCGCTCATAGGAGAGGCGGATCCGCATCCCGGGGAGGCGGTTCTCCGCCAGCCAGGCTTCCATCTGCTCCGGGAAGGGATGGACGTTGATGACGACGTCACGGAGCCCGGCTTTCCGAAATTTCCGCAGGACGTGGCCGAGCAGGGGTTCCCCGCCCACCGGGACAAGCGCCTTGGGCATCGTGTCCGTAAGCGGGCTGAGCCTCGTGCCGAGGCCGGCGGCGAAGATCATCCCTTTCATTTCGGAAGGTCCCTGTGGGTCAGCGTAATATGGATGTCCGGATACTTTTGCCGGAGGTGTTCTGCGAGGTGTTCCGCGCAGTAGACGGAGCGGTGGCGGCCGCCGGTGCAGCCGAAGCTGACGCCGAGGCGCGTGAATCCGCGCTCGCGGAAACGCGCGACGTGGGCGTCCACGAGGCGGTACACGCTCTCGAGGAAGACCGCGGCCTCGCCGTCTTCCTCGAGGAAGCGGATGACTTCCGCGTCGCGCCCGTCGAGGCGCTTGAACTGCTCGTACTTGCCGGGGTTGTGGATGCTGCGGCAGTCGAAGATGTAGCCGCCGCCGTCCGGGGTGTCATCCTCGGGGATGCCCTTGCGGAAGCCGAAACTGCCGATCCGGACGGTCAGGCCGGGCGCCGGTTCGGGCGCCCGCCGCTCCCGGTCGGCGCGCACGAGCTCCCGCAGCAGGGAGTCGAGGTAGGGATACTTCGGGAAAGGCGAGCGGAGCAGCTCGGCGAGGTTGTCCATCGCGAGCGGGATGGCCTCCAGGAAGAGGGGCTTGCGCTCGAAGCGGCCGCGGAAGCCGTAGGCCCCGAGGACCTGCAGCGTGCTGAAGAGAACGAAGCGGCGGAGCCTGCGCTGGAAACGCCTGCGGTCCACGCGCTCGTAGCGGCTCAGCGCCTCGAGGTAGGCGTCCGTCAGCTTCTCCTTCAGCGCGGCGGGGTAGCGGGCCCGGGCCTGCCAGACGAACGAGGCGACATCGTAGTAGATCGGCCCGCGGCGCCCGCCCTGGAAGTCGATGAACCAGGGCTCGCCATCCCTGATGATGACGTTCCGCGCCTGGAAATCCCTGTACATGAAGGTGTTGCCCATATCCTCCAGCAGGTCCTCCTCGAGCTGGTCGAAGTCGTCCTGCAGGCGGATTTCGTTGAATTCGACGCCCGTCGTCTTCAGGAAGCAGTACTTGAAATAGTTCAGGTCGAAGCGGACCATCCGCGCATTGAATTCCCGGTCCGGGAAGCAGACGCTGTAATCGAGGTCCTGCGCACCGATGTACTGGATCTTCGGCAGCGCGGCGATGGTCCTGAGCAGCAGCGCTTCCTCGGCGGGGCTGTATTCGCCGCTCGCGCGGCCCTGCGCGCAAAGGTCATAGAGAAGGTCGTCCCCCAGGTCCTCCTGGGTATAGCTCATCCCGTCCGGGCTGACTTCCAGCACCTTCGGAACCCGGATCCCCTTGGCGGAGAAGTGGTTCGACAGGGCGATGAAGGCGCGGTTCTCGTCCCGGTCCTTCCCGACGACGCGGATGAAGGAGCGGTCCCCGTCCTGGACGCGGAAATACTGCCGGTTGCTGCCGGAAGGGGTCAGTTCGGTGACGGTCTCCATACGGGTCTCAGGCGGCGCGGACTTCGTCGCAGTTGCCCTGCCTGTCCTTCAGCTCGATCGTCGAGAGCAGGCGGATGGAGAGGAGGACCAGCAGGACACAGGCCCCGAGGATGAGCCAGTACTGGGGCGAGGGGAAGATGTCGGAGTAGTGCTCCACATCCGACAGCGAGTCGATCCGGCTCATCAGGAGCGAGAAGGTGTTGTTCACGCAGTGCATCAGCATCGTCAGCTTCAGCGAGCCCGTGCGGTAATAGACGTAGCCGAACAGGCAGCCCAGCCCGAAGGCGGGAACGGCCTGCCAGGGGTTGCCGTGGATCGCCGCGAAGAAGAGCGCGGAGAGTACGATCGCCCAACCGGGCTTGATCCCGCGGCTGCCGTCCGCCTTGCGGTAGTTCAGCAGGCCGCGCAGCACTTCGCCGCGGCAGAGCCACTCCTCGAAGAGCGGCGCGAAGATGGAGACGCAGAGGAAGTTGATCCAGAAGGTTCCGCCGACCATGCTGCCCATCAGTTCGTCGAACCACGCCGGCGTCGCGGGCAGCAGCTCGGAGCAGGCGTCCGTCAGGTAGGCGGCCGCGAGGGTCGCGAGCGAGACGAGCAGCGCCATCCGGAAGCCGCCGATGCGGCCGTAGTTGTCGCTGGAGAGGGCGTAGCCGGTGTCGAAGAAGGCGTTCCGCTTGCTCTTCAGGTTGGCGTACATCATCGGGGGGATGAACATCAGCGGGTAGGAGACGAGCATCATGTACTCATGTCCGGCCTGGCCGGGGATCAGGAATACGAAGATGCTGCCGACAATGCTGCCGAGCACGGCTCCGGCGATGAACCACAGGAGCAGCGCGCCGATGCCGCCGAAACCGGGCGTGTAGTAGGCGTAGCTGGAGAAGATGTCGTAATTGGCTTTTCTACTTTTTTTCATAGAGCGGGCTGGGGTAGGTGCCGTTGTCGGCGAGTTCCTGGAATTTGGCCACGACGGCGGGGCGGTCCTCCTGGTAGGTCACGCCGAACCAGCGGGACGGGGTCGAGAGGACTTCGCAGCGGGCTTCGCCGGCCTTGACCATGCAGTCGACGGCGTAGGGGATATAGTATTCTTTCTTGAGTTCGGAAATGTTCGCTTCGAGGAAAGTGCGGAAGATTTCGCCGCTGCGGCGGAAATAGTCCGGGGTGAAGCCCCACATATTCATCGAGCAGAGCGCCTTGCCGTCGAGGACGACACGGTCGCCGGTCGAGGAATTGTTGCCGCGGACGACGCCGTCCGGCTCCGTGTAGATGTCGAGGTGTTCCACGATGTCCTCCAGGATGCCGTCCGGGGAGTAGGAGCAGATGCCGCGGGAGACGCCGCCGGATTCCGAGAGGGTGTTGTCCAGCTCGAAGCCGACGATGCTGTAGACGCCTTCCTGCCCTTCGTGGGCGCGCAGCCAGTCGCCGAGGATGCGGAAGGAATCACGGCCGTAGAAGTCGTCGCCGTTGATCACGGCGAAAGGCTCGTGGATCACGTCCGCGGCCATCAGGACGGCGTGGGCGGTTCCCCACGGTTTCTGCCGCTCCGGATTCAGGGTAAACCCGGCGGGAATCTTGTCCAGCTCCTGGGTCACGAAGACGAACTCGAGGGGGGAGCCGTCGAGGCAGCGGACCCCGCTGTATTTCTCGCGGACCGTCTGCTCGAACTGCGCCTTGAAATACTCCCGGACGATATAGACGACCTTGCCGAAACCGGCGCGGACTGCGTCGTAGATGGAATAATCGATGATGGTTTCCTGGTTCGGACCGAGTCCGTCCATCTGTTTGAGTCCGCCGTAACGGCTGCCCATTCCGGCTGCGAGGACAAGTAAAGTGGGTTTCATAAATGCGACAATGAGTATTAGTCCACAAATTTAATTATTTTTGCAGAAAGTCGCTCTGTATGGAAGGGAAGATGACGTCTCTGAGGGAAAAGCTCCGTGGCCGGAGCCCGCTCGCGCGGTGGATTTTCTGGTCCACCCTCGCGTTCCTGCTCTTCATCTGCCTGAGCCGGACCGGCAACGTCTTCCGCTGGGCCCAGGCTGGCCTGACCCTCCGCCGCCAGCACCGGCAGATCGAACGCTACAACGAGGAAATCCGCACCCTCGACGACCAGGTCCGCTCCCTGTCCACGAACCGCGACACCCTCGAGCAGTTCGCCCGCGAGCGCTTCCACTTCGCCGAACCCGGCGAAGACGTCTATGTATTCGACGAATAATCCGCTGAAGATCAGTCTTTCCGGTTGCCGTCCAGGTCGATGACGATTTCTTTCGGGTTGACCGGGCCGAGCCATTCCTCCAGCTTGTTCCGGGCCATGTCCCTGACGTCCGGGGTGATGCAGCGTGCGACCTTGGCGATCGCGACGCCGAGGGCGAGCAGGTCGTCGCCGAAACCGATTCCGGGGATGAAGTCCGGGACCAGGTCCAGCGGCAGGATGAAGTAGCCGAGCGCGCCGAGGATCAGCGCACGGTCCCGTGCGGTAATCTGCGGGCTCTTGAGCGCATAGTACAGGACCAGCGCATAATACAGCACCTTCGCCCCGGCCTTCCTGGCCACGGATTTGACCTTGCGCCAGAAGCCGGCGGGGTCGAAGTACCTGTCGAATCTTTCCAGTTCGTCCGGTGTCATTTCGTTTCGTTTTTCAGTTTTTCAAAGCAGGCGCGGGTCGCGGCCACGTCGTGGACCCGCAGGATCGTCGCGCCGGCGCGGACCGCGCGGACTTCCGCGTCGAGCGTGGCGGCCAGGGTCTCCGGGGCTTCCGGCCCCTTGCCCAGCGGGCGGAAGAACATGCTCTTCCGCGAAACGCCGACCAGGATCTCCCGTCCGAAGCGCTTCAGGCAGCCCAGCGAGCGCAACAGTTCGAGGTTCTGTGCAACTGTCTTGCCAAACCCGAATCCGGGGTCCAGGATCCAGTCGATCCCGAGCGCCTCCGCGCGGGCGGCGAAGCCTTCGAAGAAGGCGAGTTCCTCCGCGAGAATGTCGGCGGCCGGGTCGTCCGCTTCGCGGGCGGCGTGGATCCGTTTCCCGTGGTGCATCGCGACGTAGCGCAGGCCGCGCTCCGCGACCAGCGGGAGCATCGCCGGGTCCGCGTCGCCGCAGGAGATGTCGTTCACCAGGATGCCGGGCAGCAGGTCGTCCGCGCGGGCGATGACCTCGGCCCAGTAGCTGTCGATCGAGATCTCCGGGTAGCGCGCGCGGTCGGCGGCGATCCGCCGCAGGACGGGCTCCAGGCGCCGCCATTCCTCCGCCGCTCCGACGGGCTCCGAGCCCGGGCGGGTCGAGCACGCGCCGATGTCGACGATGTCGGCGCCCGCCTCCAGCACGGAGAGGTCTCCCCGGCTGCCGGCGTGGAAGGAATCCGGCGTCAGATTCAGGATGCCCATGATTCTCATACTGCAAAAATATGCAAATCCGGGAATTTATTCGTATTTTGTCGAAAATTCCGAGAGAAGATGCTGGTAGTATTGGAAGGACTGGACGGGGCGGGCAAATCGACCCAGGTGGCGCGCCTGAAGGCGTATCTGGAAAGCGTCTGCGGGCGCCTGGAATATATCCATTTCCCGCGGTATGACGCCCCCGTGTACGGAGACCTGATCTCCCGGTTCCTGCGCGGCGGCTTCGGCGCCATCGACAAGGTCCACCCCCAGCTGGTCGCCCTCCTCTTCGCGGAAGACCGCCACGGTGCCGGCCCGTGGATCCGATCCGTGCTGGAAGAAGGGGGGACCGTGCTTCTGGACCGCTATGTCTATTCCAACATCGCCTACCAGTGCGCCAAGCTCCCCGACGAGGCGGAGGCGGACGCGCTGCGCGAATGGATCGAGCGGACCGAATACGGTTTCTTCGGCCTCCCGCGCCCCGACATCAACCTCTTCCTCGACGTCCCGATCGGCTTCGTGGAGCGCAGCCTCCACGGCAACCGCCGGGGCGACGACCGCGCCTACCTCGAAGGCCGCCAGGATATCCACGAAGCCGATATCGAGTTCCAGAAGCGCGTCCGCCGCATCTACCTGCGCCAGGCCGCGATGGACCCGGACTTCGTCGTCGTGGACTGCGGCGACGCACAGGGGCGGATGCTTCCGCCGGACGCCATTTTTGCCAAAATCAAAGACGTAATCGATGAGAAGTCCCTATAACATCCACCGGATCTGCGCGTTCCTTGTCGGAACGGTCTTCTTCGCCGCCGGTATGCTGAAACTGATGGACCCGGTCGGCGCCGGGCTGGTCTTTACCGACTACTGCAAGTTCTTCGGCCTCTCGGCCCTGATCCCCGCCGCAAAGGTGCTGGCGACCCTGCTGGCCCTGTTCGAGACGGTCCTGGGCGCGGCGCTGGTCTCCGGCGTCTTCCCGAAACTGACCGCCATCCTCTCGAGCGCGACCCTCGGCATCTTTACGGTCCTGACCCTGATCCTGCTGATTTTCAACCCGACGATGGACTGCGGCTGCTTCGGCGAAGCGGTCCACCTGACCCACCTGCAGACCTTCCTGAAGAACATCCTCCTCTGCCTCCTGCTGGTCGTGGCGTTCCTGCCGGCGCGGGACTACAACCGGCCGCGGCCGGGGAAGTACGCCGCCTTCGCGATCGCCGTCGTCTCCGCGCTGCTGTTCCTCCACCATTCCTGGACCCGCACGCCGGCGGTCGAGTTCTCCGCCTTCCGGCCGGGCTCGCTGCTTGCGGCGGCCGCGGGCGTCGATGCGGGGATGCGCCTCAATACCTATTTCATCTATGAGAAGGACGGCGAGGAAGGAGCCTTCGAGCTGGACAACCTGCCGGATTCGACCTGGACCTTCGTGCGGACGGAGGAGCTCGCGGCGGAGAGCGGCCGCGGGCGGGAGGTCCCGGTCCTGTCGCTGAGCGACGCGGAAGGGAATTACTGCGACGAGCGGGCCGCCCGGGGCGAGGTGATGGCCCTGTCCGCCTATGCGCCGGAGAAGCTCTCCGCGGAGGACTGGGGCCGGATCGCGACGGAGCGGCAGATCCTCGAGGCGGAAGGCTTCACGCCGCTGCTGCTCGTCCCCGCGCGGGAGTCCGTGCCCGCCTATCTCGCGGACGAGGCCCTGACGGCCGACTACAAGACCCTGATCACGCTGAACCGCGCCAACGGCGGCCTGACGTATATCTATGAGGGCGAAATCATCCGCAAGTGGGCCCTGCCGTACGCGCCGGGCCCCGAAGACCTCCAGGCGATGCGGACGCGTCACCCGGAAGAGGTGATGATGAGCCAGAACTCGCGCGGGCGCCTGACCTTCGAGGCCATCCTCCTCTACTCGCTGGCGATGATGGTTCTCCTGTAGCCCGGTATGAACACGCTTCAGATCCTCGCGCTCGTCGGGGCCTATTTCCTCCTCGTCTTTTTTGTCAGCTGGCTGGCTTCGCGCCGCGGCGCGAGCAGCGCCGAGTTTTTCCGCGGCGACCGGAAGTCGCCCTGGTATGTGGTTTCCATCTCGATGATCGGGACCTCCATCTCCGGGGTGACGTTCATTTCGGTGCCGGGGATGGTGCAGGCGTCGGCGTTTTCCTATCTGCAGATGGTGCTGGGCTTCGTGCTCGGCTACGCGGCGGTCGCGTATGTGCTGCTGCCGCTCTATTACCGGCTGAACCTGAAGAGCATCTACGGGTGGCTGGAGCGGCGCTTCGGGATGGCGGGCTACCGGACCGGGGCGGGGTTCTTCCTGCTGTCGAAGGTGCTGGGCTGCGGGGTGCGGATGTACCTGACCGCCATCGTGCTGCAGCTGGTGCTGTTCGGGCCGCTGGGGATTCCTTTCTGGGTGAACGTGGCGGCGACGATGCTGGTGGTCTGGCTGTACACGCGCAGGGGCGGGGTCAAGACGCTGGTCTGGACGGACCTGCTGCAGACGCTGTCGATGCTCGCGGCCGTCGTGCTCTGCATCGTCTTCGTCGCGCGGACGCTGGGGCTGGACGCCGGGGGGCTGCTGCGCTTCGTCTCGGAGAGCCCGGACAGCCGGATCTGGTACTTCGACGACGTGAAGGATACGCGCTACTTCTGGAAACAGTTCCTCGCCGGGGTGTTCACGGTCGTGGCGATGACGGGGCTGGACCAGGACATGATGCAGAAGAACCTGTCCTGCAGGAATCTGCGGGAGGCGCAGAAGAACATGGTCACGTACGGGACGATGTTCGTGCCGGTGAACCTGCTGTTCCTTGCGCTGGGGGTGCTGCTGTACGCGTATGCGGGGATGCGGGGGATTGCCGTGGCGAAGCCGGACGACCTGTTTCCGACCGTGGCGTGCTTCGCGGGCCTGCCTCCGGCCGTGACGCTGTTCTTCGTGCTGGGGCTGGTGTCGGCGGCGTTCAGCAGCGCGGGGTCCGCGCTGACGGCGCTGACGACGACCTTTACCGTCGATATCCTGCGGAGCGACCGCCGGATGGACGAGGCGGGGCTGCAGCGCGTGCGGAAGCGGGTCCACCTGGGAAACGCCGTCCTGATGGCGGGGGTGATCTGTCTGTTCCGGACGATCGGGAACGGGAGCGTGATCGACGCCGTGTACACGGTGGCGAGCTATACGTACGGGCCGCTGCTGGGGCTGTACTGCTTCGGGCTGGTGTCGCGGCGGACGGTGCGGGACCGGTGGGTGCCGGCGGTCTGCGTGCTGGCGCCGGTCCTGTGCGCGGTCCTTTCCGCGCACAGCGAGGCCTGGTTCGGGGGGTACCGCTTCGGCTTCGAGCTGCTGCTGGTCGACGCGCTGCTCACGATGCTCGGGCTGCTTGCGATTTCCCGGCGGACGGACGCCGCGATTGCGCGCAAATGATTATCTTTGTCTTCTGCTGAAACATAATTGATGACACGATATGAAAAGGATCCTCGTTTTCCTGGCGCTGGCGCTGCTCGCCGTCCAGTGCAAGCCTTCCAAGCCGGCTGAACCGGCTGAGAACGTCATTACCCGCCACCGTTCCGAAGCGATGAAGATCGGCATCGCCGGCTACTCCTACCGCAAGTACGACATCGACCAGACGCTCGAGTTCCTGAAGAGCATGGACGTCAAGTACTTCTCCGTGAAGGACTGGTGGCTGCCGCTCGACTCGACCCAGGAGCAGATCGACGCTTTCAAGGCGAAATGCGCCTTCTACGGCATTAACGGCTATATCCTCGGCCCGATCTATATGCGGAGCCGGGAAGATGTCGACAGGACTTTCGCGTATGTCTCCCGCTACGGTTCGGACATGTTCATCGGCGTGCCGAACTACGAACTGCTGGACTACGTGATCGCCAAGGTCAAGGAGACCGGCATCCGCGTCGCGATCCATACCCACGGCCCGGACGGCGCCGCATTCCCGGATATCCGGACGGTCGTCGAAATGGTCAAGGATCCGTCGCTGGGCGTCGGCTGCTGCATGGACCTTGGACATACGTTCCGCTACGGCTGGGATGTCGCGGAAGACATCGTGACTTACAAGGACTGGATCTGGGACATCCATATCAAGGATGAGACCGCCCCGTCGAAGGAAGGCCAGACCTGGGAGATGGGCCGCGGCCAGATGAACCTGCCCGCCATCGTGAAGGCCCTCCGGGAGATCGACTACCAGGGCGTCGTTTCGATCGAGTTCGAGAAGAACGGCGACAACCCCCACCCCGGCATCGCCGAATCCGTCGGTTACCTCCGCGGCGTCTGCGACGCATTGGATTAACCTGAAATTCATTCGGTTATGAAACGATACCACCTGCTTTCCTGTGCGGTGGCGCTGGCCCTTTGCCTGGCCGGCCCCGCCCGGGCCCGGACGGCCGTCACCGGCCTGCGGGTCCAGCATTCCGACAACCCGATCGCCGTCGAGGACAAGCATCCGCTGCTGGGCTGGCGGATGGAGTCCGACGAGCGCGGCGCCCGCCAGACGGCCTACCGGATCCGTGTCGTGCGTGAGAGCGACGGCAGCGAACTCTGGGATACGGGCAAGGTCCTGTCGGCGGCGTCCGTGGACATTCCATACCAGGGCGTGGGCCTGCAGCCCGACAAGGGTTACCGGGTGTTCCTGGAGGTGTGGGACCACCGGGACGCCGTCCACGCGGCGGAGACCCGCTTCGAGACGGGGCTGATGAGCACGAAAGAGTCCGCCTGGGCGGGCGCCGGCTGGATCGGCTCGCGCGAAAATGCGCTGGACGCCGCTTCGCTGAACCTGTTCGAGATCCGGACGGATTTCCGCCTGAAGAAGGGCAAGGTCGCCTCGCTGGTCCTCGGCGCGGACGACTTCCGCCTGCGCAACGCCTTCCTGAACGACCGGGGCGTCGCATCCGCGGAGAATTATGTCCAGGTCGACCTGGACCTCTCTGGGGTCGGGACGCCGAAGGGCGCCGAGCTCCGCATCCGGCGCGTCGGTTACGACCGCGGCGACAGCGCGGATCAGCCGCTCTTCACGGTCAATTCGGAAACCTATCCGGAAACCAATATCAACCAGATTCTTACTCCGGAGAATGCCGGCCAGGCCCACGAGCTCCGGATCGTGGTTGAAGTCAGCAATGTCAGCTTCTACATCGACGGGACGCCGCTGACAGGCCCGGTCGGGCGGGGCGGCTTCGGCCGCGCGCCGGCGGGACCCCGGCCGGCGAGCTTCACGGTCGGCCCGGTCGGCAGCGGCGGCAACTTCCCGGCCTTCCCGGACCTGTGCAGCGTCGGATTCGCCGCCGCGCCGGGCTCGGAAGTGGAGTACAGCGGCTACCGGATCCTGACGACCGGCCGGAGCGAGGACAATGTCGTCTTCGACAGCGCCCGCTACGGCATCTTCGCGGGGATTCCGGGCGTCAGGGTCGCGGGTGACCGGATCACGGTCGCGAACCGGACCCGGACGGAGACCCGGGGCTGGGCGGACCCGACCCACGGGGCCAATACGATGCTCCGGACGGAGTTCACGACGGCGGAGGGGAAGCGGATCCGCTCCGCGCGCCTGTACGTTACCGCGATGGGCATCTTCAACGCCTACATCAACGGAAAGAAGGTCGGCGAGGACTGGTTCGCTCCGGGCGACAGCCAGTACCGCGAGACCCTCGGCTACATGAAATACGACGTGACGGACCTGCTCCGCAACGGACGGAACGCCCTCGGCGCCGTCCTTTCCGGCGGCTGGTTCACCGGTTACATGACCTTTACCGCGTCGAACTTCAACTTCTTCGGCGACCATGAAGCGCTCCTGTCGCGCCTCGTGATCCGTTACGAGGACGGGACGGTCCAGGAGGTGGTCTCCGACCCGGATTCCTGGAAGGTCTTCCGGGACGGACCGCTGCGCGCTTCGAGCTTCTTCCAGGGCGAGCGCTACGACGCCGCGAAGGAGGCGGCCGTGCGCGGCTGGAACGAGCCGGGCTATGACGACGCCGCCTGGAGCGGCGCCGAGCGGATCGCGAAGCGCAGCTGGGTCGACTTCGACCTGATGGCCCGCTACGACGGGCCGGTGCGCCTGCGCGAGACCCTGACGGCCCGCGCCGTGATGCCGGTCCACGGCCCGAACACGTATATCTACGACATGGGCGTGAACATGGTCGGCGTGCCGTCCATCACGATTCCCGCGGGCTGGCTGAAGAAGGGTGACACCGTGATCCTCAGCTACGGCGAGCAGTTCTATCCCGGCCTGCCGGGGGACGACGCGGACTATGTCCGCCGCTTCGGCCCCGCCGGCCGGAACGTGGCCGGCCACATCCTCTACGAGACGAACCGCGCCGCGCTCGACGTGGACTTCTACACGGCGGACGGCAGCGGGGAAGTCACGATCCAGCCGTCGATGACCTTCCGCGGCTACCAGTACATCCAGGTCTGTCTCCCGTCCCACGACGGCCCGCTGCCGCTGGAGAACGTGAAGGGCCTGGTCCTCTCGTCTTGCGAGGTCCCGACCGGCCGCTACGAGGCCGTGACGGCCGACGGCCGGACCGGGGAGCTGGTGAACCGGCTTTTCCGCAACATCCAGCGCAGCCAGCTCGGCAACTTCCTCACGATCCCGACCGACTGTCCGCAGCGCAACGAGCGGATGGGCTGGACGGGTGACGCCCAGGCCTACACCCGCACCGGCACCTACAACGCCGACCTCCAGAGCTTCTTCCGCCAGTGGATGGTCGCCCTGCGCGACGACCAGGGCGTCGGCAACGACCGCGAGGTCCCGGGCGGCATCGGCAGCACGGTCCCGACCTACAACCGGACCGACGATCCCACCTTCGCGAACGGCACGACCTGGTCCGCCGCCGTCTGCCAGGTACCCTGGCAGCTCTACACCCAGTACGGCGACACCCGGATCATCCGCGAGAACCTCGAGATGATGATGGAGTGGCTGAACGGCATGGCCTTTTACCGGACCTCCGCGGAGCATCCGTACCTCTCCTCGAAGGCCAGCGGCCTGGCGGACCACCTCGCCCTCGACAGCCGCACCCCCGCCGACCTGCTGAACAACGCGATCTACATCCACATGATGGAGGTCACGGCGATCATGGCCGAAGCCGTCGGCCGCAGCGACTACGCCGCCCTCCTGCGCGAGCGCCACGACCGGGCGAAGGCGGACTGGAACGCCGCCTACGTCAATCCGGCGACCGGCAAGACCCGCAGCCTCCAGGGCAAGACGGTCCATACCCAGGCCTCCTATGCGACCCCGCTGAACTTCAATGTCTTCAGCGACGAGAACAAGGCCCGGGCGGAGGCGTGGCTCGCGGCCCTGGCCGCCGCGCCGGCGACCAGCGGCCCGACCGCGGAGGAGCAGCGCGCCGAAGGCACCGACACCGCCGCCGAGCAGGCCCGCGCCAGCGCCTCCCAGGGCGTCCTGAGTTCCGGCAACACGAACCTGAACTTCACCCCCTGGACCATCACGACCGGCTTCTCCGGCACCCCCAACATCCTCCCGGCCCTGACCCGCGGCGGCTACGTCGACGAGGCCTACCGGATGATTTCCTCGACGGACTACGCCTCCTGGCTGTATCCCGTGACGGAAGGGGCAACTTCGATGTGGGAGCGCTGGAATTCGCTCGACACCGCTTTCTCGGAGCCCAACCAGAACAGCATGAACTCCTTCAACCACTTCGCACTCGGCGCCGTCGGGCAGTGGATGTATGAGTTCCAGCTCGGCATCACGACCGACCACGCCGCCGGCGAGGCGGGCTACCGCCATTTCGTCCTCCAGCCCCTGCCCGGCGGCAATTACCTGTCCCTGAAGGGCTGCTATGTGTCGAATTACGGCCCCATCGCGGTCGAGTGGACCGCGGACGGCGCAGGCGCGATGCGTTCCTTCCGCGTCACGGTCCCCGCGAACACGTCCGCGACCCTCTACCTTCCGGTCGCCGACTCCGTCGCCCCCGCCGCCTGCGCCGCCCTCCCGGAAGCCCCCTTCCTCGGCTTCGAGACCCGCAACGCCCGCCGCACCGCCGTCTATGAGCTCTCTTCAGGTACCTATACCTTTACCCTTACCTCCAATACAGTTGCTATAGAATAATGATTCATTCCCTCCCTCTTATGTTGCCGAGGGTGGCACAGTTTCCGGCAGATATAGTCCTGTCTCTAAACAAAAACATTGATACAGTTATGAAAAAGCATATCCTGGTGTTGTTTGTTTTGCTGTCGTGCTGCTGCAGGGCTGCGGCGCAGCCGGAGATACGGTCGCAGTGGAACGGGGCGCGCGTCGGCATCCTCGGGGACTCGATCACGGACGTGCAGCAGATTGACTCCCAGAACAACGTCTACTGGGCTGACCTCGTCGACATCCTCGGCATCGAGCCCTTCGTCTACGGCATCAGCGGCCACCAGACCTTCCACATCGCCGGCCAGGCGGACCGCCTCGAAGCCGAACACGGCCAGGGCGTCGACGCGATCCTCGTCTTCATCGGGACCAACGACTACAACGCCAGCGTCCCCCTCGGGGAATGGTACGCCTATGACACCGCCCCCGCCAACCACAACGGGCGGACGGAAGACCGCGGCCACCGCACCCTCCGCTTCGATTCCGACACCTTCCGCGGCCGCCTGAACGCGATGCTCCGCCACCTGAAAACCCATTTCCCGGACAAGCAGATCATCCTCCTCACGCCCATCCACCGCGGCATCGCAATCTTCGGCCCGCGGAACTACCAGGAGCCCGAGGACTTCGCCAACGGCTGCGGCGCCTTCATCGACGACTATGTCGCGGCGATCAAGGAGGCCGGCAACGTCTGGGCCGTCCCCGTCATCGACCTGAACGCCGTGAGCGGCCTCTATCCGATGCTCGACGAGCATTCCCGCTATTTCCGCGACCCTCAGAAGGACCGCCTCCATCCCAACACCCCCGGCCACCGGCGGATGGCATACGCCCTCGCGTACCAGCTCCTGGCCTATCCCGCCGCCTTCCCGAAATACGTCGCCCTGAGCTTCGACGACGGCCCGAACACGACGACCACGATGCAGGTCCTCGACCTCATGGAACAGTACGGCGTCCCGGGCTCCTTCTTCGTCAACGGCTGCAACATCGACGCGGAGACCATCCCCGTCCTGCAGCGCGCCAAGGCCCTCGGCTGCGACATCGAAAACCACTCCCAGAACCACAGGCACATGCTGGAGCTCACCGCAGCGCAGATGCGCGAGGAAATCGAGCAGACCGACCGGCTCATCGAAGCCGCGGTCGGCGAGAAGCCGCGCTTCTTCCGCCCGCCCTACATCGAGCACGACGCGACCCTGCACGGCGTCACGGACCTCTGCTTCATCTACGGCTTCGACCTGAGCGACTGGAACAGCGAAGTGAGCGCGCAGCAGCGCATCGACGCGATCCTCGGCGGCGTGCAGGACGGCGACATCATCCTCCTCCACGACTTCAAGGACAATGACGCCACGGTCGAGGCGCTGAAAACCGTCATCCCGGAACTGCAGCGCCGCGGCTTCACCTTCCTCACGGTCGCAGACCTCTTCGCCGTCCGCGGCCGCATACCCGGCCCGCACAACGGCGGAATCTACTCCAAGGCTTATTAATCGGGATTCTATTTCCGCTTCAGGCGGTCCATATACGCTTCGAAGAACGCGAGCCACTGCGTCTCGCCGTTCTGGAGCATCTTTTCCGGGTGGAACTGGACGGCCAGGACCTGGTCCGTCTCGTAGGACTCGACGATGCCTTCGGCGCTGCGGGCGGTAATGCGGATGCCCGGAGCGGGATCCTTGACCGCCTGGTGGTGGAATGAATTGGTCTCCAGGGAGTCCGGCCCGAACAACTTATAGAGCGTGCCTCCCGGCTCCAGGCCGATCTTGTGCCTGGCGCCGGCGCCGTGCCCGACCGTCTCCGGGACCTGCGTCGGAATATCCTGATACAGAGACCCTCCCAGGATCACGTTCATCAGCTGCGAGCCCCGGCAGATCGCGAGGACCGGTTTCCCGGAGGCCAGCGCCGCGCGTGCGAGCAGGCTGTCGCTGCGGTCGCGGACGGCATCGACATAGACGGTTTCATTCAGGATTTCCTCCCCGTACCAAGCGGGGTTCAGGTCTTCTCCGCCGGAGAAGACGATTCCGTCCACGGCCGCGAGGTACGCGTCCGCCTCTTCCCGGCTCGCGACGGTCGGGATCACGAACGGAAGGCCGCCGGCCTTGCCGATGGCTTCCGTGTAGGTCGTCGCCAGCGTCGTCGCGCCCGAGCCGTTCCGCGAGCAGCTGATGCCGACGACCGGCGCCTGCGGTCCCGCGCACGCTGCCGCCGCGAGGACAAGAACGGTAATACACCCAAGCTTTTTCATGGCTGACTAACTGTGAATCAATTTTCTATTCCTTCTTTGCATCGGGGTTGAGCACGCCCCGGAAGCTGATGTCGTCGCGGTTCGTGCAGTGGACCTGCACAGTAGCCTGTCCGTCTTCGAAGATGGTCAGCCGGTAGGTCAGGTTGTCCTCGTCATTGTCCGTCGTGAAGACGATTGTCCGCCGGTCCTTGATAAACCCGCTGTCGGCATACTCGTCGATATCATCCTTGAATATCAACGCCTTCCCGCCGCCATAGGGCACATTGCGCGCGGCTCCCGCATACGGCAGGAACGAATCGATCTTATCCCCGGACACCACGATCGAGTAATCCCCGGTAATCGCCCTTCCGCCCCCGCGCAGCGGCATCATGTAATTGATTTCAATCGTATATTCCCTGGCATCCAGCTTCTGCTGCACCTGCTCCGCGACGCGCTGCTTCTCTTCCGGGCTCATCCGCATCGTCCCGCACCCCGAAACCAGCAGCATCCCCGCAGCCGCAACAACACCAACAACAATCCCAACAATCCGTTTCATAAGCATCTCGAATGAATCAAATGAAAGATATCTGTTTTCCTGCCAGATACTTCTCCAGCAGGTCCTGTGTCCGTAAAACGATCAGCCTTCCAGGATCTGCCCGGCGGCATTCTTCGTATCCACTTTCTCGATGATGCGCTCGAGGATTCCGTTCTCATTGAAGATGAACGTGCGCCGGAGCGTCCCCAGCGTGGTTTTTCCGTACATCTTCTTCTCGCCCCAGGCGCCGAACGACCGGAGCATCTCCGTCGTGGTATCCGCCAGCAGCCGGAACGGCAGCCCGTACTTCGCCCGGAACCCCGTATGGGACTTCGCGCTGTCCTTGCTCACGCCGACCACGTTGTATCCCGCGGCAGCCAGCTCCGCATAGTTGTCCCGGAACGAGCACGCTTCCGCCGTACATCCAGACGTATGGTCCTTGGGATAGAAGTAAATGATGGTCTTCTTCCCCTTTCCGATGAAGTCCTCCGACTTCACCATCTTCCCGTCCTGGTCCATGACCTCAAAAGACGGCATCTTATCACCCGCTTTCAGCATAACCGGATCACTGTTTCGTAAACTTCTTTCCGGCATTCCACGCCCCGCCGACCACCTCGCCGACGGCGCGGTAGCACATCCCTGCCGCATCAAAGACAATGGGCTGGAGCTTGGCCAGATCCACTTTTCCATCCGTCAGGACGCTTTCGTCCGCGCTCATGTTCACAACTTCGCCGACAAGGATGCCGTCGCTCCAGCGCACGACCTTGCATTCCAGCGTGAGCGGATACTCATTGATGATCGGCGCATCCACGTTGGGGCTGGGACTGACCGTAAAACCCGCCCTGGCCACCTTGTCCGGCACCTGTTTCCCGCTCACCAGTCCGAAGTAATCAGACTCCGCGACGGTCCGGATATCCGCAAACGACACGGTAAACGCCCCGGTCAGCTCCAGATTCTCCGTTGTCCTGTGCCTGGACATGGACACCACAATCTGCTTGAAGTCATACTGCCCGGCCCATGCGGCCATCATCACGTCCGGGACGCGGTCCCTGTCCCACGTCGCAACCATCACGCAAGGCTGCGGCGTCGTCATCAGCGCATGCTCCGCGCCGAAATTCTTCCTCCCCGCCACCTCTCTCGGTAATTCATTCTTATTCATATCCATAATCGATTATATAACGCGCTACAAGCTACGCTGATACAAATATAATCATTCCGTTGGTTTCATAAAATGAGTATATTTGAAATCGAACAATAATGAAACCTCATTCATATGGAGCTGGGCGAAGACAGGCAAATCAGGAAATCCATTCCTTTTTTGAGGAAGAAGACCGTATTATTCGTGGATAACTCGAACGGTCCGTTTTATTATTTATCTGATTATAATCTGGAGGATATCCGGTATATGTCCCGGGAAACCGGTTATTCTTTTATTTATCTGCCGGAAATCTGTAAGTATCTGACTTCGAGGTTTGTCCAATACCAGTTTCCTGGACTGGAGGGAGTTGTTTCTCCGGAGGCCATGTATCAGCAGATCCGGACTATTGCAAATCTGAATGGCCAGGCAGGCTTCCTCTACAAAGCTAATAGGCGGATCTATTTTCATGCGATTGAAGCTGATACGGAAAGAGACCTGATGGAGGCGACCGATCAGTTTTTTCATGCCCTCTATCATCGTCAACAGGAGGAATCCCTTGAGATTCGTTTAAGGAAGTCATCCAAAAAGGGAAGTTCCAGTATCCTTTACTCGTCATTTGACATTAAATGTCCTGAACCTTCCAGTCAGGAGGTTCTGCAAGAAAGCAATGCCGATCTCCCCCGGACTCTTTTTGACGCTGTTGACGAGGAAACTGCATATCCCGATGTAGAGGATATCATTGATGCGTGGGACCGGTTCGAAAGACAATACCATATTTCAATCAAGGATTTGGCAACGCTGCTTGGCTACCGCACCAAACTGAGCCGCCTGTACATCACCGCCTCCAACCAAATCTTCCTTACCGACTGGGAGGACCGGCCGGAAGTCAAGCTGGACGACCTTACCAAAGCCCTCTACTTCTTCTATCTGAGGAACCCGGAAGGCGCAGCCTTCAAGGATCTTCCCGATCATGAAGAAGAAGTCCTGCAAATCTACCTGAACATCACCGGCCGGGACGACATCCAGGGCATCCGCAGCAGCGTCTCCGCCTTGTGCGCCTCCTACAGCAGTGGCCGCGACTCCTGCGTCTCCCGCATCCGAACCGCCTTCCGCAGGATCGTTGGAGACGAAATCGCCAAGAAATACTACATCGACGGACCTCAGGGTGGCGTTCGTAAAGTGGCAATCGACCGGGACCTCGTCATTTGGGAGCACTGACGCCAGCCGCCACAAAAAAGGCGGGGTTAGTCCCCGCCCTTGTCTTCAAACATGTTGGCGTCCTTCTTTTCAAGCGCCACCCCTTCCATAGCGCGCTTGGATACGCTTCTGCTGACCCTTCTGTAGCGTCCGGTCATCACCGCCATGCCCTCCGGTGAAGCATCATAATTGAGGGCACTGCTGATATTCATCTCCCGTGCCACCTCTATCGCATCTTGATTGGCACCGATGTAGGCAATTGCCCAGCCTTTCTCGCGAAGGCGGGTCACCATATTCTTGATGATTTTGCCGGAGTACTCGCGCGAGGCATTCTCCATCCCATCAGTAATTACGGTCGCAAAGACTTTATCATCAGGCAGGATCAGGCCTTCCATCTCGTTGAGGGTTTTTCCCATAGCATCAAAGAGCGGGGTGCATCCACCGGGTCTGTAATCTTTCTCCGTGAAAGGTTCTACGGCGCCGATGGGTACGCGGTCCCTGCGGGTTTTGACTCCTTCGATACCGCTTCCTTCGAAGGTAACGATGGTCACATAGTGCCGCTGCTCCGGGAATTCCTCCTGGTTCTTACGGATACCGCTCAGCACCTCGTTCATGCTTGCGAGGGTTTCTTTGTAAATGGACGACATGCTGCCGCTTTCGTCCAGGATAATCACGTTGTAAATATTCATGGCTTGCAGTTTTTATTGGTTTCCGAGAGCAAAAATAGGCCTTACCGAGCCTCCCGCATAAAAACTGCAAGCCTTGCAGGGATTGGGGAAAGAGGACCCGCATGAAAGCAGACAAAAAAACAACATTTCGTCACAAATATATGTTTCTTTCGGTGTCGTAAGAAGGAAACGCATATTTTTACGGACGGCGTTTCCCGTTGTGAAATGCTTTACATTTATGTAAATTTTAATAACTTTGTATCGAAGAAAATGAAAAAGAGAACTACGTTAGAGTTGGTAGAGCAATCGAAGAGGGTTAGTTTATACTCAATCAGTTTTGAGATGGACCGGACAACTGAGTTTGAAAGATTTATTAGAAAGTTTGAGGCGGAGGCGTCGTTGAATACTGATTATCAGAAGATTATGTATGCGCTATCCATCATTCTTGATAGAGGAGCCCTGGAAAGATACTTCCGCCCTGAGGGGCACATTAATGATAATCTTTGTGCTTTACCAATAGAATCGGGAAGGATTCGCCTGTACTGTTTGAGAATCTCAGATGAAATCCTCATTCTTGGTAACGGAGATATTAAAAGGACCGCGAGTTATGAGGATGATTCCCGATTATTGGGATATGCTTTAGATCTCCAGTCTTTTGATAGAATACTACGAAAGGACATTGAAGAAGGTATTGTGAAAATTGAGAAAAGGGAACTCACTAACATTGAAGACAAAGAATACATGATATGAAACACAGCGAATTGCTCCACAGTCAATTTGAGAAGGTGCCTCCTGAGGTGAAGCAGGAGATGGATTGGTCTTGCGCAATCATTGACAGGATTGATGCAATCCTGAAAAGGGATGGAATTACGCAGCGGGAGCTGGCGAAAAGAGTCGGGTGCAATGAAACTCAGATTACGCGCTGGACGAGGGGATTCCCTAACTATACACTCTCATCGCTTGCAAAACTGTCGCGTGCTCTCGGGGAACCGTTGATAGAAATCCCTGCAAGGCTTGCAGGAGTTTGCAGGAGGGGTCGTGGTTTATGATAACCGGGACATGAAAATAATCCATTAATTGTTACCTTTGGGGCATGAGAGCAGGGTTCCTTGGGGTTCTGGTGGTTTTTGTGGCGACGGTGGCGTATGTCACCTGGCATCTGTTGCGGGTGACGCCGGGAGGCTGGGCGCCGAAGCTGGGGGTGGTCTGCCTCTTCCTGGTCTGGATGGGGGCGGCGTTTGCCAGCATGGGACTGCGGGACCGCGCGCCCGTGGCGCTGGTCAGCGCGCTGTATGAGGTCGGGCACCCGTGGATGATCGCCTACCTGTATCTGATGATCGCGTTCCTGCTGGCCGACCTGGGGGTCCTGGTGCGCCTCATTCCCCGGGGCGCGCTTGCCGGGAACGGCGCCGCGATGGCCGGCATCCTCGGGGCCGTCGCACTCCTGCTGGCCGCCGGGGGAATCCATTACAGGCATAAATACCGCGAAGAGCTGACCCTGCGGACGGAGAAGCCGCTGGCGCGGCCGCTCACGGTCGTGCTGGCCAGCGACCTCCACCTGGGCTACAGCAACCGCCGGCGGGAGTTTGCGCGCTGGGTGGACCTGATCGGCGCCGAGAATCCGGACCTCGTGCTCTTCGGCGGGGACATCGTCGATATCCGGGTGCGCCCGCTCCTGGAAGGAGGTTTTGCGGAGGAGTTCGCCCGCCTCGGGGCTCCCGTCTTCGCCGTGCCCGGCAACCACGAATACATCGGCCGCCTGCCGGACGCCGAACGCTTCTTCGCCGACGCCGGCATCACCCTCCTGCGCGATTCCGTGGCCCGTTTCGAAGGGCTCACCCTCATCGGCCGCGACGACCGGAGCAACCGGGACAGGAAGGCGCTCGCCGACCTGGCAGGCGTCGCGGAGGGTTTTACGATCCTGCTGGACCACCAGCCCTACCACCTCGAGGAGGCGGAGCAGGCCGGCATCGACTTCCAGTTCAGCGGCCACACCCACCGCGGCCAGGTCTGGCCCCTCTCCTGGCTGACCGACGCTCTCTACGAAAAAGCCTGGGGACACCACCGGCGCGGCAACACCCGCTATTACATCAGCTCCGGCCTCGGCATCTGGGGGCCCAAGATCCGCATCGGAACCCGCTCGGAGTACCTCGTGCTCCATATCTCGAACTGAACAATCACCTTTTGGAATGCAATACCGGAAAGACAGACACGGAGACGCGCTCTCCATTCTCGGATACGGCTGCATGCGCTTCAGCAGGAAGGGCGGCGGCGTCGACCTCGAAAAGACGGAACAGGAACTGCTGGCGGCGTACCGCGCGGGCGTGAACTACTTCGATACGGCCTACATCTACCCCGGCAGCGAAGCGGCGCTGGGGGAGATCCTCGCCCGCAACGGAATCCGTGACAAGGTCCGGGTCGCGACCAAGCTGCCGCAGTACCTGGTCCGCAGCGCCGCCTCGCTGGACAAGTACTTCGAAGAGGAACTCGCGCGCCTGCAGACGGACTATGTCGATTACTACCTGATGCACCACCTGACCGACGTCGCCCAGTGGGAACGGCTCAAGGCGGTCGGCGCCGAGGAATGGATCGCCGCGAAAAAGGCCTCCGGCGCCATCCGCAACATCGGTTTCTCCTACCACGGCAATACGGACAATTTCCTCAGGATCCTCGGGGATTACGACTGGGATTTCTGCCAGATCCAGTACAATTATCTGGACGAGACGACGCAGGCGGGCGTGGCCGGGCTGAAAGCCGCGGCGGCGCGCGGCATCCCGGTGGTCATCATGGAGCCGCTGCGCGGCGGCAAGCTCGTCAGCAAGCTTCCGGAGGAAGCGAAGCGGCTGATGGCCGCGCACGCGCGGGGCTGGACCCCGGCCGAGTGGGGCCTGCGCTGGCTCTGGGACCAGCCGGAGGTCACGGTCGTGCTCTCCGGAATGAACTCCCGCGCGATGGTCGAGGAGAATACGCGCGTCGCGTCGGACGCCGCCGAAGGCGCGTTCACGCCGGACGACCGCGCGTTCCTCCAGCGGATCCTCGGCATCATCCGGGAGAAGGAGAAGGTCGGCTGCACCGGCTGCCGCTACTGCATGCCCTGCCCCAAGGGCGTCGACATCCCGGGCATCTTCGCCGCCTACAATGCGATGTACACGGAGTCGAAATCCTCCGGCCGCGCGCAGTTCTTCCAGGCGGTCGCCCTGGCGGCGGAGCCTTCCTTCGCCGCGCAGTGCATCCGCTGCGGCAAGTGCGAGCAGCACTGCCCGCAGTCCCTCCCGATCCGCGACAAGCTGCAGGAGGCCGAGCGCGCCCTGATGCCCTGGTACATCAAGCCCGCCGTCCGTCTGGGCCGCAAGTTCCTCCTCCGGAAAAAATAAGCGTTTTTTTCTGTTAACAAACCCCTGCCGTCATCGTCTCTATAGTCGGAAACCCGATATTACTGATGAAAAAGCTATTTGTGATCCTTCTTCTCGTCCTTGTCCCGCTGGCCGGCGCCGCCGCCCAGGGAAAGGCCAAGGCGCTTCCGCGCCAGCAGATTACGACCCTGGTGGGGGATTTCTCCCGGACGAACGGCTTCGAGGTCGTGCGCGTCGGCCGCCTCACGATGGGCCTCGTCAAAACGATTGTCCGGAAGGCGGTCCAGGAGAGCGGCGACGAGGACACCGCAGCGGTCCTTTCGCTGATCAGCGGCATCCGCAGCGTCTCCGTCGTCGATTTCGAAGATGCTGCGCCGGAGGCCCGGGAGCGTTTCTCGCGCCGGCTGGACCGGATGCTGGACGGCGTGGACCTGCTGATGGAGGCGAAGGATGACGGAGAAGACATGCGGCTGTTCGGCGTCGTCGACGAGGCCGGGGACAAGATCTCGGATTTTATCGTCTGGTCGCCGTCGGAGTGCAAGCTGATCTGCCTTTACGGGTCGATGTCGATGCGCAGACTGTCCCGTTTCCTCCAGAATTAAGGCGATGACGGGACAGGAATTCAGCGAACGGTATCTCCCGCTGGGGGAGGGTCTCTTCCGGGTGGCATATGCGCTGCTCGGCGCGGAGGCCGACGCCGAGGACGCGCTGCAGGACCTGTACGTCAAACTCTGGAACGACCGAGACACGCTGGACCACGTCCACAACCCCCGCGCCTACAGCATCACGCTCCTGCGGAACCTCTGCCTGGACCGGCTGCGCGCGAAGAACCGCACGGCGGTCCGGCCGCTGGAAGCGGACGTCGCGGCGGACGGCTCCGCCGACGCCCGGACCCTGGAGCGCGAGCAGCGCGCCCGCCTCGTCCGCGCGATCGAGGCGCTTCCCGCCAGCCAGCGCACCGTCGTCGAGCTGCGGCTGCTGCAGGGCCTCTCCTACGAGGAAATCGCCGAAAAGACCGCCCTTTCCCCGCTCTCGCTCCGGGTGCTCCTGGCGCGTGCGCGCAAGACCATCAAAAGCCAATTGTAGCGATATGAAAACGATAGAAGATATTGAGAAAATGAGCGCAGAGGAGCTGGAGCAGCTCTTCGAGGACCGCAGCCAGGATGCGCCGGAGGGGCTGGAAGCCCGGCTCGGCGCAGCCGTCACGGCCGCGGCCGCGCGCGAGGCCTGGGGCGGCGAAGC
>JAFRVZ010000066.1 GCA_017438265.1 Bacteroidales bacterium | reverse complement strand
CTGCGCTGCGCTTGCGGGCCCCTCCCGCTCATACGGCCGCGGGCGGCCATAGATTCCGGAAACAGCAGACTCCTTCCTGCCGCCCCGCCCCTCCTGCCCCGCCCCTCCTGCTCCGCCCGTCTGCCCTGTCGGCGCTGCCACGCAAGTCGCTGATATGCGGAGATTTAAATAGAACAGAAGTGCCTGAAATCGGGCACTTCTGTTCTATTTAAAATGTTGGTTTCCAGTTATTTGCGTGGCAGCGGCTATCGGGCGTAGACGAAGGTGCAGGTCGCGCCGCGGTGGTCCGCCTCGATGGCGGCCCACTCGGCGGGCCTGGGCTCATCGGGCTGCGCCGGCTCCGGGAAGAAATACTCGTACTCGTGGAGGGTCGCGACGGCGCGGTCTTCCTCCAGGCGCAGGAGGGTGTAACCGATGTCGCCCCAGTGGCCGGTCGAGGGGACGCAGAGCGTCCGGACGATGCGGCGGCTGCCGTAGCTCTTCTTGATCCAGTCGGTGCGCCAGACGTGGTCGTGGCCGTGGATGTAGCCGCAGCAGGTCGGGCTGCCCGTCAGGAGGGCGTTGATCTTCACCTCATCGATCGGGTGGTGGGACATGACGAAGACAGGCTTGTCCGTCGTGGCGTTCAGCCGGCTCTCCAGCCAGGCCTTCTGCGCGTCGTCGAGCGCACCCGGGGTGATCCAGGTCGTCGTGTCCTCCGGCTCCTGGAGCGAGTCGAGCACGATCAGGTCGGCCCGGGGGGTTCCGACGACGTGGACGAGGCGGTCCGGAAGCGCGGAGGAGGCCACCTGCTCCGGGAAGAACTTGACGAAGTTCTCCCGGCGGTCGTGGTTGCCGTGGGCCATCGTGAAGACGATGCCGGAGCCGTCCAGCGGCGCGAGGATCTCCTTCAGCAGGGCATATTCCTCATCCTTGCCGGTCAGGTAGGCGTTGTCGCCCAGGGAAATCACGTTCCGGGGGCGCGGATTCATCGCGAGGATGTCCGCGACGACCCTTTTCAGCTTTTCCGGCTGGTAGCTGCCGGGGTTGGTGTGGAGGTCGGAAATGATGCAGACGAGGTTTTCGTCGAATTTGCCGCGCCAGCCCTTGCCGCCGGCAGGCGAACAGCCGCCCAGGGCCGCCGGCATCACGCCTGCCGCCGCTCCGAGCAGCGCCATACTTTCAAGGAATTGTCTTCTGTCCATCGCTCTTTTTTTTCAAAGATAACAAAAATGTGTACCTTGTGTACCGACTTAAACTTGATTCGCTATGAAAACGATCCACGTCTATCAACGGGGCATCCACGGCTGGGGCCTCTTTTACCGCCGGGAAGATTACCTGGTCCATTTTACCCTCTTCAGCGTCATTTCCAGGGAGATGAATCTTCGCGTCGTCGCCTTCTCCCCGATGTTCAATCACACGCACGCCGGTTTTGCCGATATTCTTTCCCGGGAGCTTGAGCGATTCCAGCGCAGGCTCAACGGTACGCTCGTCAGCCAGTACAACCAGGATTACCGGCGCACCGGTCCGCTGCTGGACAGTCCGTATGGCCGTTCAAAAAAGACGGGCGCGAAGATCATCCTCGGGAATGTGGCCTACATCTTCAACAACTGTGTCGCCGGGCGGATGTTTGAATCGGCGCCCGAGTACAGATGGAGTCTGCTTGCATACCGGGATTGCCGGAATCCCTTTTCGGAGCGGATTTACCGGGAGTACCGCAGCGGCCGGATGAGAAAGGCGATGAGCCGGGTGGATTACTGTTACTCCTGCGGCTGGTTCCTGAACTACACTGTCCTGCGCAGTCTGTTCGCCGGGCTGGACGAAGTGGAGACGGAGCAGCTGACGGACTACATTGTCAGTAAGTATAACTTTCTGGATTATAAGTCGTTGGACCAATTGTACGGGAATCACGAGAACCTGGTTCTGGCGTTGAAGTCCACAGCCGGGTCGGAATATGATCTGGCGGAGGAATACGAAGACCATTCCCGCTATATGAAAATGGCGGCCGCCGCGGAGAAGCTCGGGTACAGCGGCGTCAATTATGAGACGATGGACTACAGGGAGAAGAACCAGCTGATCCGCCAGCTGACGCGGCTGGTAAACCCGTCCCGGGACCAGATCCGCCGTTTCTTCCATCTTAAGTAGCCGCTGCCGCGCAGCTGGCCCACGCTCGCTGCCGCCCTTTGTCATTTCGAGCGAAGCACAGCGAAGTCGAGAAATCTCTCTTCGCTCTGACACCTGCAACGCAAAGCGTTGAGAATCAGCGGAATCAATAGAACAGAAGTGCCCGAAATTGGGCACTTCTGTTCTATTTAAATCCCCGCATATCAGCGACTTGCGTGGCAGCGGCTGCCGGGCGGGGCGGGACGGAAGCCTATGGCCATGCGGGTCAGGCGGTGCCGAAAACGAGGAGGGCCATGGCGGCGAGGAGGGTGACGAGGGCCGCCACCTTGCCGCGGATGCTCTTTTCCTTGTAGCGGAAGATGCCGAAGAGGAAGGGGACCAGGACGGAGCTGCGCCGCACCATCGAGATGATGGAGATCATCGCGCCTTCCTGCTTCAGGGAATAGAAGTACAGGAAGTCGGCGATGACGATCAGGACGGCGATGGCCAGGAGCACCCAGTCGAAGCGGAAGGCGCGGAAGTTCTCCCTGTTCCGCAGCCACTGGGCCAGCACGAACAGCGCCAGGATCAGTGTAATGTAGAAATTGCACCAGCTCTGGACGAAGAGCGGCTCCATCGAGGCGATGATGTGCTTGTCATACAGCGCGCTGGCGGAGCCGGCGAGCACGGAGACCGCCATGAAGAGGATGCCCTTGCTGGTCGAGAAGCGGATTCCCTCCTTGCGGCTCGACAGGCTGAGCAGGTACAGCGCGACGATGGCGAGGATGCTGCCGACCCACTGCCAGCCGTTCAGCCGCTCCCCGAAGAGGAGCATGGAGAACGCGAGCACGAAGACGGGCCGCGTGGCCTTGATCGTCGAGGCGGTCGTCAGCGGCAGCAGCTTGATGCCGTAGAGGCCGGAAATCCAGGAAGCCGAGACCAGGATGGCCTTGAGGAACAGCTTCAGGTGGTCCTGCCAGGGCCCGGCGGAGAGCCAGGGGCTCAGCAGCAGGGTCGAGAGGCCCGTCGTGCAGAGCAGGACCTGCAGCACGTCGTTCTTCTGCAGGGACTGCTTCTTGAAGACGTCGTACAGGCCGAGGAACAGGGCCGACAGGATGGTTGTCCAGATCCACATAGGCTACAGGGTTTGTCCGCCGATGAATTCACGCATGATGCTGGTCGGCGGGATCGCGGCGATTTCCGCCGGGCGGATGGCGACGACCTGGGAGAGGAACGCGACGAGCGCGCGGGCCTTTTCGTAGGCGGGGGAGGACTCGGCGATCCCTTCCAGCAGCGGCTCCGCGTAGTACTTCAGGACCGGCACGTCGTACAGGGTCGAGGAGTTGAAGACCACGTCGGCGTTCTCCTCGTAGGGGAAGATGTTGCGCTCTTCGCCGCGGCGGACGCTGGGCCAGCGCAGGAGGGTGTCTTCGGGGGAGATGCCGCGCGTGCGGTTGTCCCGCACGATGCGGCGCAGCAGGCGCTTGTCGGTGGTCGAATTGTGGACCTTCTCGCCGCCCGGCAGCGAGGAGAGCGCGGAGATGTAGATGCGGAAGATCTTGGCCTGGTCGACCGCGGGGGTCAGCGCCGGATTCAGGGCGTGGATGCCTTCCATCAGCAGGATGTCGTTCTGCTCCAGCTGCATCGGCTTGCCGGAGGGGGCGGGGTGCCCCGTGACGAAGTCGAATTTCGGCGGTTCGACCGTCTCCCCGCCGAGCAGGGCGTTGAGGTCCCGGTTCAGCCGCTCGATGTCCATCGCTTCGAGCACTTCGAAATCCAGCTCGCCTTTCTCGTCCCGCGGGGTCAGTTCGCGGGGGAGGAAGTAGTTGTCGAGCTCGATGACCTTCGGCGTCAGGCCGAGGACGCGGCACTGCTGCGCGATCCGCAGGGACGAGGAGGTCTTGCCGCTCGACGAGGGGCCCGAGATCATGATGATGGGTTTCTTGCGGTGGCGGTAGGAAATCTGGTTGGCGATCTCCGCATACTTGCGCTCCTGGCGGGCTTCGCACAGGTTGATGAGGTCGATGCCTCTGCCGCTGCGGAAGGTTTCGTTCACGGCTTCCAGCGTTTCGATGCCGATGGCGCTGCACCAGTCCTTGTACTCGTAGCGCGCCGCTTCAATTTTGGTCATAGCACTTCTTTTAAATAAGGCCCGGTCACGGAACGGGGATCCGCCGCAAGCTGCTCGGGGGTACCCTGTGCAACCACACGGCCGCCGGCGGCACCGCCTTCCGGTCCCAGGTCGATGATGTAGTCGACACTCTTGAGCACATCCAGGTTGTGCTCGATGATGATAACGGTATTTCCCTGGTCCACCAGCTTTTGGAGTACGCCGAGGAGGACCTTGATGTCTTCGGAGTGGAGGCCGGTCGTCGGTTCGTCGAGGATGTAGAGCGTGTCGCCGGTGTCCTTGCGGAACAGCTCGGCGGCGAGCTTCATCCGCTGGCTCTCGCCGCCGGAGAGGGTCACGGCGGACTGGCCGAGCTGGACGTAGCCGAGGCCGACGTCGACGAGCGCGCCCAGCTTGCGGGCGATTGCCGGTACGTTGCGGAAGAATTCGTACGCCTCGGCGATCGGCATGTCGAGCACGTCGCTGATGCTCTTGCCCTTGAACTTCACGGCGAGGGTGTCCTCCTTGTAGCGGCGGCCGCGGCACTCGTCGCAGACCACGTTCACGGAGGGCAGGAAGTTCATCTCGATGACCTTGATGCCCGCGCCGTTGCAGGCCTCGCAGCGGCCGCCGGCGACGTTGAAGGAGAAGCGGCCGGCCTTGAAACCGCGGACCTTCGCGTCCGGGGTGTCCTCGAAGAGCTGGCGGATGTCGCTGAAGACGCCGGTGAAGGTCGCGGGGTTGCTGCGGGGGGAGCGGCCGATGGGACTCTGGTCGACTTCGATGAGCTTGTCGACGTTCTTCGCGCCGTTCAGGGCGCGGTAGGGGAGGGGCTTCTGCTTCGCGCGGGTCAGGCGGGCCTTCAGGATGGGCACGAGGGTCTCGTTGATGAGGGAGCTCTTGCCGCTGCCGCTGACGCCGGCGATGCCGATGAACGTGCCGAGGGGGAAGGTCACATCGATGTTCTTGAGGTTGTTGCCGCGGGCGCCGAGGAGCTCGAGGGTCAGGCCGTTGCCGGGGCGGCGGACGGCGGGGACGGGGATGCTGCGCTCGCCGCGGAGGTACTCCAGCGTGAGCGATCCCGCGACGCCGCCGATCGCGTCGGCGGGGCCGCTGTAGCAGATCCGCCCGCCGTCCGCGCCCGCCCCCGGACCGACATCCACGATCCAGTCCGCGGCGTGCATCGTCTCGGCGTCGTGTTCGACGACGATGATGGAGTTGCCGCCGTCGCGGAGTTTCCGCAGGGAGTTGATCAGCTTGCGGTTGTCGCGCTGGTGGAGGCCGATCGAGGGCTCGTCGAGGATGTACATCACGCCGACGAGTTTCGAGCCGATCTGGGTCGCGAGGCGGATGCGCTGGCTTTCGCCGCCGGAGAGCGTCCCCGTCGGGCGGTCGAGGGTCAGGTAGTTCAGGCCGACGTCGAGGAGGAAGCGGACGCGGTCGCCGAGCTCCTTGAGGATGTCGCGGGCGATGTTGCGCTCGCGCTCCGAGAGCTTCTCCGGGAGCGCGGAAATCCACTGCGCGAGCGCCGTGATCTCCATCGCGGAGACCTCCGAAATCGTCTTTCCGTCGATGCGGAAGCACTCCGCCTCGTGGTTCAGGCGCGTCCCGTGGCATTCCGGGCAGACGACCTTGTCTTCGATGTCGTCCACGATGCCGCCCCAGGTCACCATTTCCGACGAGGGGCCGTCGCCGATCCGGAAGAAATCGTCGGATCCGAAAACCACGAGGGCCACGGCCTCGTCCGGAATCGCGGCGATCGGGTCGTAGAGCGAGAAGTTATACTTGCGGGCGATGGCCCGGAGGGTGTCGAACTTGCGGTTTTCCCGGACTTTGCCCAGCGGGACGATGCCGCCTTCCGCGATGCTCAGGGAGCGGTCCGGGATGATGGTGTCGAGATTCACGTCCACGACCATCCCGAGGCCCTTGCAGTACGGGCAGTAGCCTTCCGGGGAGTTGAAGGAGAAGGAGTGCGGCGCGGGCTCGCGGAGCGAGATGCCGCTCTCCGGGTCGACGAGGTGCTTCGAGTAGTGGTGGATCGCGCCGCTTTCCATGTCGAGCAGCGCGACCGCCCCCTTGCCGAGGCCGAGCGCGGCGAGCACGGAGTCGTGCACCCGCCGCCCGTCGCCCTCGCGGGGCTTGAGCTTGTCGACCACCGCCTCGATGAAATGGGGCTTGTAGCGGTCCACGGAATCGACGGCGCCGAGGTCTTCGAGCTCCCCGTCGATGCGGACCTGGGTATAGCCGCGCTTCCGCAGGCTGTCGAACAGGTCACGGTAGTGGCCTTTGCGGCCGCGCACGAGCGGCGCGAGCAGCAGGCACTTCCGGCCCGCGAACTGCTCCAGGATCAGGCTGACGATCTGCTCGTCGGTGTAGCGGACCATCTCGCGGCCGGTCTCGGGGGAGTAGGCGCGCGACGCCCGCGCATAGAGCAGGCGGAGGAAGTCGTAGATCTCCGTGATGGTCCCCACCGTCGAGCGGGGATTGTTGCCGGTCGTCTTCTGCTCGATCGCGATGATCGGGCTGAGGCCCTCGATGTTTTCGACCTGCGGTTTCTCGAGGATGCCCATGAAGTGCTTCGCGTAGGGGGAGAGCGTGTTCATGTAGCGGCGCTGGCCCTCCGCGTAGATGGTGTCGAAGGCGAGGGAGCTCTTGCCGCTGCCGCTGACGCCGGTCACGACGACGAAGCGGTCCCGCGGGATGCGGACGTCCACATTCCGGAGGTTATGGGCCCTGGCCCCCTGGATTTCGAGAAAATTATCCATCGATGGAGATTCCGTCTACGTTGCCGTCTGCGTCCACTTCGTTGAAGGGCTGCAGGAAAGGGTTGCCGGCGCGCTCCGCACCGATCGTGGTGTCGCCGCCGTGGCCGGGGTGGACCCGCGTTTCGCCGGGCAGGGGCATCAGCTTCTCCATGATGGAGACGATCTCGCGGTCATAGTCCCCGCCGGGGAGGTCGGAGCGGCCGATCGAGCCCGCGAAGAGCGTGTCCCCGCTGAAGAGGTCGCCCGCGGCGCGGCAGTAGTAGCAGACGCCGCCGGGGGTATGTCCGGGGGTATGGATGACCTCGAACGCCATCCCCGCCAGCGCGAGCGTCTCCCCGTCCGCGACGTCCCGCACCGGGAAGTCCGTCTCCGCGGCCGGGATTTGGAAGGGGGCCGCCATCGCCGCGTATTCCTGCAGGCGGGCGCGGTCGTCGGGGTGGAGGTACGCGGGGATGCCGAAACGGGCGGCACACTCCGCCGCGCCGAGGACATGGTCGAAGTGGGTATGCGTCAGCAGGATCGCCTCCGGCTGCAGCTTTTCCCGCTCCACGCACGCGTACAGCGCATCCCGCTCCTCCGGACGGCAGAAACCGGGATCCACGATCACGGCCCCCGGCCCCCGGTCCCAGACCAGCATGCAGCGCTCCCGGAACGGGTTGCAGACAAAAACGGCGATATTCAACATCGAATTGAGAAACTGTCCACAAAAATACGAAAACCTTTTCTTAATTTTGCGATATGCACATCGGAATCGCAGGAAACATCGGCAGCGGCAAATCGACGCTTACCGGGATGCTCGCGGCCCATTACGGCTGGGAGCCCCGCTACGAGTCCGTCGCCGGCAACCCCTACCTGGAGGACTACTACGCCGACATCGCCCGCTGGTCCTACAACCTCGAGACCTATTTCCTCGCCCAGCGCTTCCGCGACGTGCTCGAGATCGCCCGCTCGGAGAAGACGGTCGTCCAGGACCGCACGATCTTCGAGGGCGTCTATATCTTCACCGCCAACAATTACGCCCTCGGCAACCTCTCCAAGCGCGATTTCGATACCTACATGCAGCTCTTCGAGCTCATGATCTCGACCGTGAAGTACCCCGACCTGCTGATCTACCTGCGGACCTCCGTGCCCGTGCTCGTCTCCCGGATCCAGCAGCGCGGCCGCGAATACGAGCAGGCGATCAGCCTCGAGTACCTCGCCGGCCTGAACGAGCGCTACGAGCGCTGGATCGGGGCCTATCCCGGCAACGTCCTCGTGATCGAGGGCGACGGACTGGACTTCAAGAACCGCCCCGAGGACTTCAACGCCATCACGGACAAGATTGACGCCCGTTTGTTCGGACTTTTCCCTAAATAGTATTATATTTGCAAACCATTATAATTTAAGAGGATATGCACATCGCCGTCGCAGGAAACATCGGAAGCGGAAAGACGACCCTCACGAAGATGCTGGCCGCCCACTACGGCTGGAAGCCGCGCTTCGAATCCGTGGACTTCAACCCGTACCTCGCCGACTTCTACGAGGACATGGAGCGCTGGTCCTTCAACCTCCAGATCTACTTCCTCAACAAGCGTTTCAAGGACGTCGTGGAAATCTCCCGCAGCAGCGACGTGATCATCCAGGACCGCACGATCTACGAAGACGCCCGCATCTTCGCCCCGAACCTCCACGCGATGGGCCTGATGTCGACCCGCGACTTCGAGAACTACTCGGACCTCTTCGATCTGATGATGTCCCTCGTAAGCCCGCCGGACCTGCTGATCTACCTGCGCTCCTCGATCCCGAACCTGATCTCCCAGATCCAGAAGCGCGGCCGCGAGTACGAGAAGAGCATCCGCATCGACTACATCACCGGTCTGAACGACCGCTACGAGGAATGGATCCGGGGCTACAAGGGCAACCTCCTCGTGATCGACGCCGACAACGTGAAGTTCGGCAACCGCCCCGAAGACTTCGAGAAGGTGACGAACATGATCGACGCCCAGCTCTTCGGCCTCTTCTCCGACAAACAGGAATAAAACAAAAACAGATATTATGGCAGAAAGACCTACCATCATCGATTTCGTTGAGAAATACACCCGCCAGTTCGCCGACCATGTCTACCTCCGCGAGAAGGTTGCCGGCGAATGGAAGACCATTACCCAGGAGCAGACCCGCGCCGAGGCCTACCGGATCGGCGCCGGCCTGATGTCCCTCGGCCTGGAGAAGGGCGACAAGATCGCCCTCCTGTCCGAGAGCCGCGCGATGTGGATCCTCGCCGAGCTCGGCGCGATGTACGCCGGCGCGACCGACGTCCCGCTCTCCGTCAACCTCGGTGCCGACGCGGACCTGATCTTCCGCATCGACCACTCCGACTCCCAGTGGATCCTCGTCTCCGGCAACCAGCTCCCGAAGATCCGCAAGATCCTCCCCCAGTGCCCCGCCGTCAAGAAGGTCATCGTCTTCGACGACACCGCCTTCGACTACGCGGAGCTCGGGGAAAAGGAAATCCGCATGTCCGAGGTTCAGGCCGCCGGCGACGCCTTCCTGAAGGAGCACTTCGACCTGTTCGAAGCCCGCTTCAAGTCCGTCGGCCCCGACGACTACGCCAACATCAGCTACACCTCCGGCACGACCGCCGACCCCAAGGGCATCCTCCTGACCCACCGCAACTACACGGCCAACGTCGCCCAGGGCAACAGCGTGATCACGATCGGCGAGAACGACGTCATGCTCATCATCCTCCCGCTCGACCACTGCTTCGCCCACGTCGCCGGCATGTACACGATGATGTTCTACGGCGGCAGCATCGCCTTCGTCCCGATCGGCAAGAACAGCCTCGCGACCCTGAAGAACGTCCCCGTCGCAATCCGCGAGACCCGCCCCCACGTCATGCTTTCCGTTCCCGCCCTCGCCCGCAACTTCAAGAAGAACATCGAGAGCGGCATCAAGGCCAAGGGCCCCACGACCGTGAAGCTCTTCAACTTCGCCGTCCGGAACGCCATCGCCTACAACAAGGAATACTACAACCGCGGCGGCTTCCTCTACTGGTGGCGCAAGCCCCTCATGTGGCTCTTCGACAAGCTGATCTTCACGAAGGTCCGCGAGAGCTTCGGCGGCCGCATGAAGTTCTTCGTCGGCGGCGGCGCCCTGCTCGACATCGAGCTCCAGCGCTTCTTCTGCGCCGTCGGGATGCCGATGTTCCAGGGCTACGGCCTGACGGAGGCGACCCCGATCATCTGCGCGAACTCGACCGGCCACGCCATCTTCGGCTCCTCCGGCCGCATCGTCCGCCCGATGGACTGCATCATCTGCGACGACCAGGGCAAGGAAGTCCCGATCGGCCAGAAAGGCGAGATCGTGGTCCGCGGCGAGAACGTGATGGCCGGCTACTGGAAGAATCCGGAAGCGACCGCCAAGACCGTGATCGACGGCTGGCTCCATACCGGCGACATGGGCTACATCTGCCCCTGGGATACCGATTTCCTCTATGTTACGGGCCGCTTCAAGTCCCTGCTGATCAGCTCCGACGGCGAGAAGTATTCGCCGGAGGGCTTTGAGGACAGCCTCCCCGAGGTCTCCAAGTACGTTTCCCAGGTCGTCCTCCACAACAACCAGAATCCGTACACCGTCGTGCTGCTCGTTCCCGAGAAGGAGGCGCTCGCCGACTTCGTGAAGGGCGAGGGCCTCGACCCGGCGAGCCGCGAAGGGAAGGAGGCGATGCTCCGCAAGATCCAGTCCGAGATTGATTCCTACAAGACCGGCGGCCCCCACGAGGATCTCTTCCCGGACCGCTGGCTCCCCGCCGCCGTCATCGTCTGCGATGAGCCTTATACCATCGCGAACCAGATGATGAATTCGACGATGAAGATTGTGCGCCGCAAGGTCGAGGAGCATTATGCCGACCGCATCGCCTACGCCTACACCGCCGAAGGCAAGAACCTCTTCAACGAGAAGAACCTCGCCGCCCTGTAGACATTCCTGTCATTCCGAGCGAAGCGAAGGAATCTATTCGCAGAAAGAAATGTTTTCCTGAGATATCCCAAAAAAGGGCTACTCAGGAAAACATTTCTTTCTGCTTTTCAAATGTCATTTCGAGCGGAGCGCTTCCTGTCATTTCGAGCGGAGCGCTTCCTGTCATTTCGAGCGGAGCGCAGCGGAGTCGAGAAATCTTTTCTATCTTTGGGACCGTTTTTGGAGACAGGGTATGCGGAGAGTTATTATGATCGGGATGCTGGTCCTGGCATTCGGGACGGCATCCGGGCTGACGGGCCTGGCGCAGGGCCGGGCGGAAGAGATTGACAGCGTGAAGGTGACGGCGAGCCGGGTGCCGGTGGCGCTCCACAGCAGCGCGCGCATCGTGACGCTGCTGGACAGCGTGGCGATCGCCTCGGCGCCGGCGGAGACGGTCAACGACCTGCTCAAATACACCCTCGGCGTCGACGTGCGCCAGCGGGGCGCGATGGGCATGCAGACCGACATCAGCATCCGCGGCGGCACCTACAACCAGGTCGCCGTCCTCCTCGACGGCATCAACATCACCGACCCGCAGACCGGCCACAACTCCTTCGACTTCCCCGTCAACCTCTGCGACATCGAGCGGATCGAGGTCCTGGAAGGCCCCGCCGCGCGCGTCTATGGGACATCCTCCCTGCTCGGCGCCGTCAATATCGTGACCCGCCGGCCCACCGGGAGCGGGGTCTCCGCCAGCCTCGAGGGCGGCTCCTTCGGCTCGCTCGGCGCGACTGCCTCGGCGGCGGCCGCCCACCGCGGCGGCTTCAACGCCGTCTCGGCCGGCTGGCAGCGCAGCGACGGCTTCAACCGCAACGCCGCCGGCGGCCGCAACAGCGATTTCGATGCCCTGAAGGCCTTCTGGTACGGCCGCCACGCCTTCGCCCGCCGCGACCTCTCCTGGCAGGCCGGCGTCAGCCGCAAGGATTTCGGCTCCA
Organism: Bacteroidales bacterium; assembly: GCA_017438265.1. Classification (GTDB taxonomy): domain Bacteria; phylum Bacteroidota; class Bacteroidia; order Bacteroidales; family UBA932; genus Cryptobacteroides. The sequence continues at coordinate 23,640 of JAFRVZ010000066.1, read as the reverse complement.
GCACCTTCTACAGCGCCGCCTTCGACGACCAGTTCGAGCACACCCTGAAGACCTTCGCCTCCGTCCGCTCGGAGGGCGCCGGCGCGCTGCATTTCACCCCGGCCCTCTACTGGAACCACGGCGAGGACCGCTTCGAGCTCTTCCGGGGCGCCCCGGAAAAATATCCCTTCAACTACCATAAGACCAACGTTGCAGGCCTGAACCTGAACTTCCGGGTCGATTCCCGCCTCGGTCAGACCGCCTTCGGCGCCGAGGCGCGCCACGAGCGCATTGTCAGCACGAACCTGGGCGAGGCGCTCGCGCAGCCGCGCGGCGTCTATGTCCGCGGCCTCTCCCGCACGGCCTACAACCTCTTCCTGGAACACCGCCTCACGCTCGGCCGCCTCTCCGCCGCGGCCGGCCTCACGACGGTCTGCAACACCGGCAACCGGGAAGGCGTCCGCCTGTTTCCCGGCATCGACGCCAACGTCCGCCTCTCCGACGCCCTGCGCATCTACGCCTCCTATAATACATCCTACCGGATGCCGACCTTCACGGAGCTCTACTATTCGGTCGGCGGCCACCGGGCGGACCCGAACCTGAAGGCCGAGAAGCTGCGGGCCGTCGAAGCCGGCGTCAAGTACGCAGGCCGCGGCGTCCGCGCCTTCGCCGCCGCCTACTACAACCGCGGCTACGACCTGATCGACTGGGTCAAGGACACCGCTGCCGGCGACGACGCCCCCTGGACCTCGGTCAACCACACGAAGGTCGGGACCCTCGGCGAGGAGGTCTCGCTCCGGCTGACCCCGCCCGACCTGCTGCTGCGCCCCGGCTTCTTCCTCCGCTCCCTGAGCCTCGGCTACAGCCACCAGTCGCAGGACCAGGTCCCCGACCCCCGCCTGCGCTCGATCTATTCCCTGGAATACATCCGCCACAAAGTCGTCGTCCAGGCCGGCTTCCGCTTCTGGGAAAACCTCGCCCTGGACCTCTCCTGGCGCTATGTGGACCGCTTCACGGGTTCGGAGCTCCTGACCCCCTACGCCTTGCTGGACGCCAGGGTCGGCTACGATTTCCCCGGCCTGAACCTCTACCTCCGGGCGAACAACCTGCTGAACCGGACCTGGTTCGACTTCGGCGACATCCCCCAGCCCGGCCTCTGGCTCATCCTCGGCGCCGCCTGCCGCCTCTGATTTTTTTCGTATCTTTCGGGAAAACGATCCCGAAATGAAGAAACTGATCCTCCTGGCCGCCGCCCTCCTCGTCGGCAGCGCCCTGGACGCCGGCGCGCAGAGCCGCAAAGTCGACGCCTATTTCACCACTTCCGAAATGCCGGACCTCCTGAAATGGCTCCCGGCCCCGCCCGACACGGCCGGCACCCGCTTCGTCTACGACATCACCCAGTACATGTGGGGCAAGGCGCAGCGCCAGGACCCGGAGCGCGCCGCCATCGCCATCCGCGACGCCGAATACGGCATGAACTGCATCGTCCGGGAATTCAGCGAACCCTTCGGTCTGCAGATTTCGGAAGCGGGGACCCCGGAGATCTACAAGCTCCTCCGCGAAGCAACCGCGACCTGCGACAGCATCTGCACCTACCCGAAGGCCTACTACAAGCGCAAGCGCCCCTTCGTCCGCTTCCGGGAAGGCACCCTGACCCCCGCCTCCGAGCCCGGCCTCTCCCGCAACGGTTCCTATCCCTCCGGCCATACCATCCTCGGCTGGAGCGCCGCCCTCCTCCTTACGGAAATCAACCCTGACCGCGCCGACACGCTCCTCGCCCGCGGCCTGATGTACGGCGAAAGCCGCGTCATCGTCGGCGCCCACTGGCAGAGCGACGTCGACGCCGGCTACCTCGCCGCCAGCGCCGCCTACGCGAAGCTCCACACGAGCGAGCGCTTCCTCGACCAGATGCGCCGCGCCCGCGAGGAATTCCGCCGCCTCACCGCCCCGCCCGCGCCCGCTCCCGCGAAGCGCCCCCGCCTCCGCCGCCGCTGACCGCCCTCCTTTCGCCGCTGCCCCTGCCGCTGACACCGCCAAGCCCCATCGGCCGCTGCCACGTAACTCGTTGTCTAATAATGGAATAAAGCTAATAGAAGTGCCCGTTTTTCGGCACTTCTACCCCATCCAACACCTTCTGTTCCAGCCACTTCCGCGGCAGCGCCCGTGTATCGTCCTGAAAAAAGTTTACCAAGAAAAGGTAAAAAAGAATGGAAGCAAAAAGCTACCGGGCGATGCAGCGAGCCCAAGCGAATGTCATTGACGCCGAAACACCGGCGGAAGTGAGGGAGGCGGTCCAAAATCTGGCAGGGCTCCCTCAAAAACGGCCAATTTTGATGGAGACGGTCCCCAAAAAAGCAGGCCTCCCTCACTTCCGCGCCAGCACCCAACACGGCAACAGCTTCGAAATGTGTCGGAGGGGGCGGGTGGCGGGGTCATAATATTCATTCCGCTGTTGGAGCGGCCGAAGGCCGCGATGGCGCCATCAGGCGCCGCGGCGGAGCGTCAGCGAGATGTCGCAAGACATCGAAGCAGCGGAGCCGCCCGGGTTCTGCAAGCGGAGCGCAGCAGGTTCCGGCAGTCCCCCTGAAAGGGGGTGCAGGGGGTTGAGAAAAGACCGGCAGGACAGGTCCAGCCCTGTCCTGCCGGCTTCCTGTTTTTTTGTGCAGGGCACAAAAAAACAGGAAGCGCCTTTCCCCAAAAGCGCTTCCCCAGTGTATAAAACGAACTTAACAAATAGACGCGAATCTCTTCGTGGTCCGGGTGCAAAGTTAGCGATTTTTTGACTCGCACAAAACGTTTTAATCGAAATACTCCTTTTTCTCAACCAAGAAGCGAAAAAGAGGATAATCCTAACTCTTGCGGTACTCCGTCGGTGTCATTCCCGTGTGGGACTTGAAGAACTTGTAGAAGACGGACTGGTTCCGGAAATTCAGCTGGAAGACGATCTCCTTGATGGAGAGGTCGGAGTACTTCAGGAGGTTCTTCGCCTCGAGGATGACGTAGGCGTCGATCCACTCCGGGGCCGAACGGCCGCTGATGTTCTTGACGAGCTTCGAGAGGTACTTCGGCGTCAGGCAGAGCTTGTCGGCGTAGAAGACCATGCCGCGCTCCGTGTTGTGGAATTCCGTGACGAGGCGGATGAAGGTGTCGAAGATGACCTTGGAGCGGAGGGAAGGGCGCCAGGTCGAGCGCTTCGCCTCGAGGAGCTTCTCCGACCAGCTGTAGCCGAGGTAGTAGAACACCGAGGACAGCAGGGCGCAGATGGCGTCCTTGAGCTGGGGGCTGTTGGTGCGGATCAGGTTGACGGTCAGCTTGTAATAGAGCGAGCAGGCCTCGAATTCCTCGTCGGTCAGGTAGAAGCAGGGGTTGTTCATCGCCGTCATGCTTTCGTTGTAGAGGGCGGTGAAGTTGAAGTGGATGTTGGAGACGAAGTCGGCGGAGAGGGCGATCAGCACGAGCTGGGCCTCTTCGTGCTCGTCCGGCTGGATGTCGGAGACGCGGAAGATGTTGCCGGGGATGTTGATGACGACGGAATTCTTGCCGATCTCAAAGGTTTTCAAATTGACATCCAGGCACATGCGGCCTTTTGCGCAGAAGACGACGAAGTAGCCGTTGTAGCGGCAGGGGTGCTTGAGGATGCTGATGGCGTCGGCCAGTTCCTGGCCGTACTTGATGTCGGCAATGAAGAAGTCCTTCCCCAGGTTGCCGCTCTCGCTTTGCGGGAAATACTTCCGCAGGTCATCGATCCCGATCTCTCTCAGTGCTTGTTCCATGGTTATTGTTTTAGCTGCCGCTAAGATAGTAAAAAATTATAAAAAAGTCGAAACTTTCGACAACATGATAAAAACTAACGGGGGTCATTCCCTTTTTGGACATAGAATTGTCATCCTTTTAGAAACAGTCTCCGGAAGGAGGGAAGCGGGCGGAACTGTTCTTTTTTTGAAAAAAAAAGCGTAACTTGCTGGACCGTTTCCGAATCGACGATTGTACTTAAATATTAACCTTATAATTGATTCACATGGAAAAGAAAAAAACCAATGTCATTGCGATCGTGACGATGTTCTTCCTGTTCGCAATGATTGCGTTCGTGACCAACCTCGCGGCTCCGGTCGGCAACATCTGGAAGCAGTCCTATTCGTGGGCCGGCATGTGGGGCAACATGATGAACTTCCTCGCGTACCTGTTCATGGGTATCCCCGCGGGAAAGATGCTCCAGACCAAGGGCTATAAGAAGACCGCCCTCGTCGCCCTCGCCCTGGGCGCCATCGGTATCTTCGTCCAGTGGCTCTCCAGCAAGGTCGGCGCCGATGTGGCCGTCTTCAAGGTCGGCGGTGACGTCGTTGCCCTGAACTTCATCATCTACCTCCTCGGTGCCTTCATCTGCGGCTTCTGCGTCTGCATGCTCAACACCGTCGTGAACCCGATGCTTACCATCCTCGGCGGCGGCGGCAACAAGGGCAACCAGCTCGTCCAGGCCGGCGGTTCCCTGAACTCCCTCGCCGGTACGCTGACCCCGCTCTTCGTGGGCGCCCTGATCGGCACGGTCTCGAACGACACCAAGATGGCCGACGTGGTTCCGCTGCTCTACATCGCCCTCGCCGTCTTCGTGGTTTCCTTCCTCATCATCCTCTTCGTCGACATCCCGGAACCGGCCCTCGGCGCCAAGAAGGAAAGCTACAGCCACAGCCCCTGGAACTTCCGCCACACCGTCCTCGGCGTCGCCGCCATCTTCTGCTATGTCGGTGTTGAGGTCGGTATCCCCGGCACGCTGAACTTCTACATCTCCGACCCGACCGCCAAGGGCGCCGGCCTCCTGATGAACGGTGCCGCCGTCGGTGGCGCGCTCGCCGCGATGTACTGGCTGCTGATGCTCGTCGGCCGTCTGAGCAGCACCGCGATCAGCGGCAAGGTCTCCCCGAAGACCCAGCTCGTCACGACGACTTCCATCGCCATGCTCTTCCTCCTCCTCGCCATCATCCTCCCGAAGACGACCCAGATTTCGATGCCCGGCTTCGACATCCACAAGGGCTTCATGATGGTCCAGGTCCCGATCAGCGCGCTGTTCCTCGTGCTCTGCGGTCTGTGCACCTCCGTGATGTGGGGCTGCATCTTCAGCCTCGCCGTGAACGGCCTCGGCAAATACACCGAGCAGGCTTCCGGTATCTTCATGATGATGGTCGTCGGCGGCGGCGTGATTCCGCTCGTCCAGGACGCCCTCTCCAAGAGCGTTGGCTACATCAACAGCTACTGGCTGCTCTTCGTCCTCGTCGGCTACATGCTCTTCTACGCCCTGATCGGCTCGAAGAACGTCAACAAGGACATCCCTGTGGATTAATTCCCGAAACCCATTGACACGAAACGATAACCAAAAAAACAGAAATATTATGGCAGAGAAGATTGAAGAAAAGAAATATGTAGTCGGTGTTGACGTAGGCGGCCAGACGACCAAGATCGGCGTCGTCGACGCGCGTGGAGACGTGCTCTCCCAGACCGTCATCCGTTCCGATACCTTCGGCGACGACGCGGACGCGTACATCGATGCGCTCGCGACCGCCATCAAGGGCGTGATCAAGGAGTCCGGCAAGGAAGGCCAGATCCGCGGTGTCGGCGTCGGCGCCCCGAACGGCAACCACTATACCGGAACGATCGCCTATGCCCCGAACCTCGCCTGGGCAGCCAACGGCTCCGTGGATTTCTCTGCGAAGCTCTCGAAGAAGATGGGCGGCATCCCCGTGTCGCTGACCAATGACGCGAACGCCGCCGCCGTCGGTGAAATGACCTACGGCGTCGCCCGCGGCATGAAGAACTTCATCATGATCACCCTCGGCACCGGTGTCGGCAGCGGCATCATCATCAACGGCCAGCTGGTCTACGGCCACGACGGTTTCGCCGGTGAGCTCGGCCATACCAACGTCGTCCGCTACAACGGCCGCACCTGCGGCTGCGGCAAGCAGGGCTGCCTCGAGGCCTACTGCTCCGCGATCGGCGTGGCGAAGACCGCCCGCGACTGGCTGGAGATGAGCAGCGAGCCCTCCGTCCTGCGCGACGTCGAGAAGATCACCTCGAAGGACGTCTATGACGCCGCCAAGGAAGGCGACGCCCTCGCCCTGCGCGTGTTCGAGTATACCGGCACGCTCCTGGGCCGTTCCTTCGCCGATTTCGTCGCGTTCAGCGCGCCGGAAGCCATCGTCCTCTTCGGCGGCCTCGCCCGTTCGAAGGAGTTCCTCTATGAGCCGATGAAGAAGGCCATGGAGGAGAACCTCCTGAAGATCTGGCAGGGCAAAGTCAAGATCCTCTTCTCCCAGCTCAAGGAGTCCGACGCCGCCATCCTCGGCGCGTCCGCCCTCGCCTGGGAGCTGTAACCCTTAAGATTCCCCATTAGAAAATGAAAACCAAAACACTGATTCTCTCCCTTCTCGCCGGCCTCGCCCTGCTCGCTTCCTGCGGCCAGGGCCCGAAAGGCTCCGCGGATGCCAACTTTACCAAAGGCCAGATCGACACCGTCAGCTACCTGCTCGGCGTCAACTTCGGCAGCTTCATCAAAGGCTACAACTTCGGTGACAACGTCAACTACTCCGAAATCATGAAAGGTCTGAAGGACTTCGTGAACGCGGAAGGCAACATGCGCGACCCGGAATTCACGAGCCAGTTCAAGATCAATCCGGAGACGATGAACGACGTTTTCGGCCAGTTCCTTGAAGTCCGCCGCCAGGCCGTCCTGTCCGAGAACAAGGCCAAGGAGGATGCGTTCCTCGAGGCCAACCGCAAGAAGGCGGACGTCCGCGAGACGGCTTCCGGCCTCCAGTACCGCATCATCGCCCCCGGCAACAACGTGAAGCCGGGCCCGCAGGACAAGGTCCTCGTGCACTACAAGGGCACGCTCCTCGACGGTACCGTGTTTGACCAGACGCCGGAAGGCGGCGACCCGATCGAGCTTCCGCTGAGCGGTGTGATCCCGGGCTGGAGGGAAGGCCTCCAGCTGGTGGGTGAAGGCGGCGACATCGAGCTCTTCATCCCTGCCGCCCTCGCTTACGGCGAGTCCGGCAACCAGGGCATCGAGCCGAACTCCACGCTGATTTTCCACGTGCAGGTCGCCGAGGTCCATCCCGCCGAAGCCAACTAGAGCCCGATCCAGCGGATGGAAGGATCCCGCTTCCACCACGTCATCTGCCGTTTCGCATAGTGGCGGGTGTTCGCAGCGATGCGGGAGACCGTTTCCTCCGCCGTGACGGCCTCCGGATGGTCGAAATAATCGAAAACCTCCGTGTAACCGACGGTTTTCAAGGCAGTGAGGTTCCTGAATTCGTTCAGGGACCTCACTTCGTCAAAGAGCCCCTCCGCGACCATCCGGCGCGTACGCGCCTCGATGCGGGCGGCGAGCTCCTCCCGCGGGCGGAAGAGGCCGGTTTTCTCGATGGCGAATTCCCGCGGGCGGGGCTGGGTGACCTTGAAGGAGGAGAAGGGTTTTCCGGTGCCGAGGCAGACTTCCAGGGCCCGGAGGACGCGCATGCCGTTGTTGCGGTCGATCGTCGCGTAGGCTTCGGGGTCGCGCGTGCGCAGCTCCTCGGCGAGGGCCTTCGCGCCTTCGCGCTTCAGCCGCTCCGTGAGCCGCTCCCGCAGTGCCGGGTCCGCTTCCGGCACGTCCGCGATGCCGTTGCAGACGGCGTCGATGTAGAACATCGAGCCGCCGGTCATCACGAGTGTCTCGTGGCCTTCGGCGAAGAGGCGGCGGATCAGCACGAGGGCTTCCGCCTCGTAACGGCCTGCGGTGTAGTAGTCGCGGACGGACTTGGTCCGGATAAAGTAGTGGGGGACGCGCGCGAGCTGCTCGTCCGAGGGGACGGCGGTGCCGATGCGCATTTCGCGGTAGATCTGGCGGGAGTCGCAGGAGATGACGGGGGAGTGGTACTGCTCCGCGAGGGAGATGCTGTAGTCGGTCTTGCCTACAGCCGTCGGTCCGAGGACGATGAGGAGCTTCCCAGGCACGGCGCGGGGCTAGAAGATGGCGTTTTCGCTCTCGTCGTAGACCTCCTCCGGGGCGTCGTCGTCCTCTTCCGCGCTTTCGTCTTCATCCTCCTCGTCTTCCATGTCCTCGTCGTCAAGGCGGATGTTGAGGAGTTCCTCGAGCTTGGTCCGCTTGCGCTCCTCGCCGGGGAGGTGGCGCTTCTCGTCCGGCAGGTCCTCGAAGGCGACGTAGCCCTTCTCGAACTCAATCGGGTTCGGGCCCTTGGCCTCCACGATCGTCGGGGAGGGAGCGGCCTCCGGCGTCTCGCCGTCGAAGGTGACGTTCACGCTCTTCTTGCCGGCCACGTCGTAGAAATACACGAAGGAGACGATCCCCTTCGCGCGGGTCTGGGCCATCGTCACGTCGTCCACGGCGCCGTCGCCGAGGTCGAAGAGGCCGTAGCGGGCCACGACGCTGCCGCCCTCGTCCAGCGCCTTGAAGAGGATGAGCTGGTCCTGGGGGAATTCCAGGTCGGACTGAAGCTGCCGGTGGAGGGAATACAGGGTCGCGGTGCCGCTGATCTTGTAGACTCTGTAGAAACCTTTGATGCCCGTAAGGGTAACTCTGTAGAGAAGAGCCATAGCGCGTGAATAATTTTTTCCTAGCGGTTTCAAAGTTACAAAGAAAACGTTAAATTTGAACATAGATGGACCGGATTCAGGATACTTATCGCAGCATCGCCGCCCGTTCCGAGGGTTTGTACAAGGACAACGGCAGCCGTTTCCTCGCTTTCGCCTGCCCGGTCGAGACGGAGGAGGAGGTGAAGGAAATCGTGGACGCGCTGCGGAAAGAGTACCATGACGCGCGCCACCACTGCTTCGCCTACCGCCTCGGCCTCGACGGCGCGCGCTGGCGGGCGAACGACGACGGCGAACCCTCCGGCTCGGCCGGCCGTCCCATCCTGGGCCAGATCGATTCCGCGGGGCTGAGCGATGTGCTGGTGGTCGTCGTGCGCTACTTCGGCGGCGTGAAGCTCGGGATCCCGGGGCTGATCCGCGCCTACAGGACGGCGACGCAGGAGGCGCTCGCGGCCGCGCAGGCGGTCGAGAAGACCGCCGCCCGCCGCTTCCGGATCACGTTCGACTACCTGTCGATGAATGCCGTGATGCGGGTCCTGAAGGACCTCGACATCCCCCAGTCCGGCCAGTCCTTCGGCAACGAGTGCAGCCTGGACGTCCGCGTCCGGCTTTCACAATATGAAGATTTTTTGACCAGAACCCGGAATTTTTTGCTATCTTTAAATGAATTATAGGTCTAACTATTATCATCATGAATAAAAAACACGTTTTCAATGCAGGCCCCTGCATCCTGCCGCAGGCAGCGCTCGACGCTTCGATCGAGGCGATCAAGGATTTCAAGGGGACCGGTGTCTCTCTGCTCTGTATCTCCCACCGTACCAAGGAGTGGGATGCGACGATGGATGAATGCCGCGCGCTCTGGAAGGAGCTGCTGCATATCCCGGATGATTATGAGGTGATTTTCCTCGGCGGCGGCGCGTCGCTGGAGTTCCTCTGCGTAGCGATGAACTTCCTCGAGAAGAAGGCCGCGTACCTGGATACGGGCGTCTGGGCCAGCAAGGCCCTCAAGGAGGCGAAGGCCTTCGGCGAGGCCTATGCGATCGCGAGCTCCAAGGATAAGAACTATACCTATATCCCGAAGGGCTATGAGATCCCGACGGACCTGGATTATTTCCATATCACGACCAACAACACGATCTACGGTACCGAGATCAAGACCGACATCGACTGCCCGGTCCCGCTGATCGCGGACATGTCCTCCGATATCCTGAGCCGCCCCGTCGACGTCAGCAAGTATGCGATGATCTACGGCGGCGCCCAGAAGAATGCGGGCCCCGCCGGCGTCGCCTTCGCCATCATCCGGAAGGACGCCCTCGGCAAGGTGACCCGCCACCTCCCGACGATGATCGACTACCGGACCCATATTGACAAGCTCTCGATGTTCAATACCCCGCCGGTCTTCCCGATCTTCGTGATGAACGAGACCCTGAAGTGGCTCAAGGGCATCGGCGGCGTCGAGGCGATGCACAAGATCAACCTTCGGAAAGCCCAGACCCTCTACGACGAGATCGACCGCAACTCCCTCTTCGTCGGTACCGCCGTCCCCGAGGACCGCTCGATCATGAACATCTGCTTCGTGATGGCGCCCGGCCGCGAGGACCTGCAGGACGAGTTCCTCGCCTTCTCCAAGGAGCGCGGCATGGTCGGCCTCAAGGGCCACCGCTCCGTCGGCGGCTTCCGCGCCTCCGTCTACAACGCCTGTACCCAGGAAGACGTCGACGCCCTCGTCGCCTGCATGCAGGAATTTGAGAAACTCCACAAGTAAGCGCCCGCCATGAAAGTACTGCTTGCAACCCAGAAGCCGTTCGCCGCAGCCGCGGTCGCCGGCATCCGCAACATCCTCGAAGGTGCCGGCCACGAAGTCGCCCTCCTCGAGAAATATGCCGCCCAGGAAGACCTGGTGGCCGCCGTCGCCGACGCAGAGGCGATGATCATCCGCTCCGACAAGGTGGACGCCGCCGTGATCGCCGCGGCGCCGAAGCTCCGCATCGTCGTGCGCGCGGGCGCCGGCTATGACAACGTCGACCTCGCCGCCGCGACCGCCCGCGGCATCGTCGTGATGAATACCCCGGGCCAGAATTCGAACGCCGTCGCCGAGCTTGCGATCGCGATGATGATCTACATGGCCCGTACGCAGTTTACCCCGGCGACCGGCTCCGAGATCCAGGGCAAGACCCTCGGCATCCAGGCCTTCGGCAACGTCGGCCGCCTGGTCGGCGCGAAGGCGAAGGCCCTCGGGATGACCGTGAAGGCGATCGACCCGTTCCTCAGCGAGGACCAGATCCGCGCCGGCGGCGCCGAGCCCGCCAGCGACCTGAAGGACCTCTACGCGACGAGCGACTACGTCTCGATCCATATCCCCGCGACCCCCCAGACTGTCGGCTCGATCGGCTACGACCTGATCGCCTCGATGCCCAAGGGCGCGACCCTCGTCAATACCGCCCGCAAGGAGGTGATCGACGAGGCCGGCCTGGAGAAGGCCCTGGAGGACCGTCCGGACCTGAAATATGCGACCGACGTCGCTCCCGACAACCTCGCCGTCCTGAAGGAGAAATTCGGCCTGCGCGTCTTCGCGACCCCGAAGAAGATGGGTGCCCAGAGCGCCGAGGCCAACATCAACGCCGGCCTGGCCGCCGCCCGCCAGATCTGCGACTATTTCGCGACCGGCAATACCCGTTTCCAGGTCAACAAATAGCAGCGCCATGGTCCGAGTCAAACCTTTCGCCGCGGTCCGTCCCGCGACGCAGTTCGCCGCCGAGGTGGCCGCCCCGCCCTACGATGTCCTGAATTCCGAGGAAGCGAAGGCGATGGCGGGGGAGAAATCCCTCCTCCATATCACAAAGCCGGAGATCGACTTCAGCCCGATCCTGGAAGACCACGATCCGCGCGTCTATGACAAGGCGGTCGAGAACTTCCGGCTGTGGCAGGAGCGCGGCTGGCTGCAGCAGGACGCGAAGCCCTGCTACTATGTCTACGCCCAGACGATGGACGGCCGTACCCAGTACGGCCTCGTCCTCTGCGCCCATACCGAAGACTACGAGAACGGCCTGATCAAGAAGCACGAGCTGACCCGCAAGGACAAGGAGGACGACCGGATGATCCACGTCCGGATCCAGAACGCCAACATCGAGCCGGTCTTCTTCGCCTACCGCGACGACGACGAGCTCGACGCGATCGTCGCCCGCAAGGTCGCCGAACCCGCCCTGAACGAGTTCACCGACGAGAACGGCTTCGGCCACCGCTTCTGGGTCATCGACGACGACGCGGACATCGCCCGCATCACGGAGATCTTCACCTCCCGCGTCGAGGCTTTCTATGTCGCCGACGGCCACCACCGTACGGCCGCCGCGGCCCGTGTCGGCGCTGAAAAGCGCGCCCAGAACCCGAACCATACCGGCGCGGAGGAGTACAACTACTTCATGGCCGTCTGCTTCCCGCAGAGCCAGCTCAAGATCATCGACTACAACCGCGTCCTGAAGGACCTCGGCGGCCTCTCGCCGTTCGAGGTGATCGAGTGGATCGGCCGTGACTTCGACGTCGAGTGCAAGGGCGCCGACATTTACCATCCGTCCGGACTCCACAACTTCGCGATGTACCTGGAGGGCCAGTGGTATTCGCTGACCGCGAAACCGGGCCGTTACGACGACGCCGACCCGATCGGCGTGCTCGACGTCACGATCCTGTCGAACCTGGTCCTCGACAAGGTCTTCGGCATCCGCGACCTCCGGACCGACAGGCGGATCGACTTCGTCGGCGGCATCCGCGGCCTCGGCGAACTGCAGCGCCGCGTTGACAGCGGCGAGATGCAGGTCGCCTTCGCCCTGTATCCGGTCTCGATGGAGCAGCTCATCGCCATCGCCGACAGCGGCAACATCATGCCGCCGAAGACGACCTGGTTCGAGCCGAAGCTCCGTTCCGGCCTCGCAATCCACAAACTCGACTAGACCATGGCAGATCCGGCAGCATTGCGCGCGAAGATGAAGGAATTCTTCGGCTACGACGCCTTCAAGGGGGGACAGGAAGAAATCGTACACCACCTTGTCGACGGCGGAGACGCCTTCGTGCTGATGCCGACCGGCGGCGGGAAATCCCTGTGCTACCAGCTGCCGGCCCTCGTGATGGAGGGTACGGCGATCGTGATTTCCCCGCTGATCGCCCTGATGAAGAACCAGGTCGACGCCATCCGCGGCTTCGTCTCCGGCAACGACAGCATCGCCCACTTCCTGAACTCCTCCCTGAACCGGGTCCAGATTGCGGAAGTGCGCGAGGACCTGCTCGCGGGCCGGACGAAACTGCTCTATGTCGCCCCGGAATCCCTGACCCGCGAGGACAACATCGCCCTCCTCAAGGAGATCCGGATTTCCTTCTATGCGATCGACGAGGCCCACTGCATCTCCGAATGGGGCCATGACTTCCGTCCGGAGTACCGCCGCATCCGCGCCCTCGTCGACGAGATCGGCCGCGCGCCCATCATCGCCCTGACCGCCACGGCGACCCCGAAGGTCCAGAGCGACATCCTGAAGAACCTCGGCATCGCCGGGGCGCGCGTCTTCAAGTCGTCGTTCAACCGCCCGAACCTCTTCTACGAGGTTCGGGACAAGAACGACGCCGAGAAGGACATCATCCGCTACATCAAGCAGAACCCCGGCAAGTCCGGAATCGTCTACTGCCTCAGCCGCAAGAAGGTCGAGGAGTTCGCCGCCCTGTTGAACATTAACGGAATCAAGGCCCTGCCCTACCACGCCGGCCTGGACGCGAAGGTCCGCGCCGACAACCAGGACATGTTCCTGATGGAGGAGGTCGACGTGATCGTCGCGACGATCGCCTTCGGCATGGGCATCGACAAGCCCGACGTGCGCTTCGTGATCCACTACGACATCCCGAAGAGCATCGAGAGCTACTACCAGGAGACCGGCCGCGCCGGCCGCGACGGCCAGGAAGGCAACTGCATCACCTACTACAGCTACAAGGACATCCAGAAGCTCGAGAAGTTCATGCAGGGCAAGCCCGTTGCCGAGCAGGAGATCGGCCGGCAGCTCCTCGCGGAGGTCGTCGCCTACGCCGAGTCGAGCCAGTGCCGCCGCAAGCTCCTGCTGAACTATTTCGGCGAGGATTACCTGCCCGACAACTGCGGCTCCTGCGACAACTGCGTCCGCCCCAAGCCCGTCTTCGACGGCCGGGAGGAGATGGCCCTCGTGATCCGCCTGATCCGTTCCCTGCCCGAGAAGTTCAAGCTCGAGCACCTCGCCAACATCCTCGCCGGCAATGCGACGGCCCTGATCAAGTCCTACCGCCACGACGAGCTTGAACTGTTCGGCGCTGGCGCCGCCCACTCCGACAAGTTCTGGTGCACCGTAATCCACCAGGGCCTCATCCTCCACCTCCTCGACAAGGAGATCGAGACCTACGGCCTGATTTCCGTGACCCCCGAGGGAGAGGCGTTCCTCGCGGCCCCGTACGAGCTCCGGCTCGTCGAGGACCGGACGTTCTCCGCGGGCGGGGACGACGAGGATGACGACGAGACCGCGATGGCCGCGGCGGCGATGAAGGGCGGCGGCGGGGACGCCGTGCTGCTCTCGATGCTGAAGGACCTCCGCAAGGACCTGTCCCGCCGCCTGAAGCTCCAGCCCTGGATCATCTTCCCGGACCCGGCCCTCGAGGACATGACGATCCTCTATCCGGTCACGGTCGAGGAGCTCCGGAACTGCCAGGGCGTGGGCGAAGGGAAGGCGCGCAAGTTCGGCGCCGAGTTCGTCGCGCTGATCGCCAAGTATGTCGCGGAGAACGACATCAGCCGCCCGGATGACTTCGTCGTGAAGTCCGCGCCGAGCAAGTCCGCCGGCAAGGTCGCCATTATCCAGGGCATCGACCGCCGCCAGGACCTCGAGGACATCGCCGCGGCCCGCGGCCTCGACATGGACGAACTGATGTCCGAGATCGAAGGAATCGTCGCGACCGGGACGAAGCTGAATCTGGACTATTATATCTCCCGCAACATCGACGAGGATGTCGTGGAAGACATTTACGAATACTTCCGTGAGGAAGCGGCCTCCGACTCGGTCGCGGACGCGATCGAAGCCCTCGGGCCTGACTACGAGGAAATGGAGGTCCGCCTGGTCCGGATCAAGTTCCTCTGTGAAATCGCGTCATGATCCCCCAGCAGACCGTCGACCTCATCCTGGATACCGCGCGCATCGAAGACGTCGTCTCCGACTTCGTCAGCCTGAAGCGCCGCGGGGCGAATTTCGTCGCCTGCTGCCCGTTCCACAACGAGAAGACCCCGTCCTTCTATGTATCGCCGTCGAAAGGCATCTTCAAGTGTTTCGGCTGCGGCAAGGCGGGTTCGGCGGTCAGTTTCGTGATGGAGCACGAGCACGTCTCCTATGTCGAGGCCCTGCGGTACCTGGCCCGGAAATACCACATCGAAATCGTCGAGAAGGAGGAGACCGCCGAGGAGATCGCCGCGCGCCAGCGCAGCGAGAGCCTCCTGCTGGTCTCTGAGTTCGCCCAGAAATTCTTCGTGGAGAACCTCGACACGCCGGAGGGCCGCTCCCTCGCACGGGCGTACTACCGCCGGCGCGGGCTCGAGGACGGGACCCTCGCCGAGTTCGGTCTCGGCTGGGCGCCCTCGGACCGCCATGCGCTGACGAAGGCCGCCCTCGCCGCCGGCTACAAGGAGGAATACCTCGTGGACAGCGGCCTCTGCATCCGCTACGACGACGGCAGCCTGGCCGACCGCTTTCACGAGCGGGTGATGTTCCCGATCCACTCCCTGAGCGGCCGCGTGATCGCCTTCAGCGGGCGGACCCTCCGCTCCGACGACGCCGTCGCGAAGTACGTCAATTCCCCGGAGACGGAAATCTACGTCAAGAGCCGCAACCTCTACGGCATCTGGCTGGCGAAGTCGGAAATCGCCAAGGCCGGCTGCTGCTACCTGCTGGAAGGCAACGTGGACGTCGTCACGATGCACCAGCTCGGCATCCGGAACGTCGTCGCCTCCTGCGGAACGTCCCTGACCGTCGAACAGGTCCGGATGATACGCAAGTTCACGGAGAACGTGACGGTGATGTACGACGGGGACTCCGCCGGCATCCACGCCGCCCTCCGCGCCATCGACCTGCTCCTCGGCGAAGGCCTGAACGTGAAGCTGGTCCTCTTCCCGGACGGGGATGATCCGGACTCGTTCTGCCGCAAGCATACCCTGGAGGAGGTCCGCTCCTTCATCGCGTCCGCCGAGCAGGACTTCATCGACTATATGGCCGACCGGACGGATCCGGGTGCGCTGCGCGACCCGGTCCGCCGCGCGAACCTGATCAACGGCGTCGCCGACACGGTCGCCCGGATTCCGGACGCCGTGAAGCGCTCCGTCTACGTCGAGGCCGCCGCGGCGAAGTTCGCGATGGATCCGAAGATCCTCTTCCAGCGGATTTCCGCGACGCGGGAGAAGCTGCGCGCGGCGCAGCGCCAGGAGGAGGAGCGGGCCCGCCGCCGGCAGGCCGCCGACCTCCCGCCGCTCCCGGAGGACGAGCCGTATTATGTCCGGAACCGCCCCGAGGAAGCGGGGGAGAGCCAGGAGGAGAACAAGACCGTCGGCCAGGCCGAGCGCGAGCTCCTCTGGTTCATCCTGACCCACGGCCGGGATATCCTGGATTTCGACACGGACTCCGAATTCTATTCCGGCTCCGAGGCGGAGAAGCCGACGGTTGCGGAGTTTATCCGCGCCTCGCTCGACGCCGACGGGTCGCAGTTTTACAACAGCATCTACCGGGATGCCTACGATGCCTATTTCGCCCTGTACGACAGGGGCCTGAGCCAGGAAGACATCATCCGGGACCTGCTGAACGGCGGCGACCGCCGGACCGCCGCGCTGGCGGCCCGCCTCGCCATCGAGAAATATGAACTGACCGTGGAGAACTTCGCCCGCGCCCTGACGACGACCTCGTCCTGGCTCGTGCAGTATGTTCCCAAAGCCATCCTCTCCTACGCCGAACGCAAGATCGAGGACCGCCTGCTGCTCCTGCGCGGTTCCCTCAAGGAGGCGTCCCCGGAAGAGGAGGCGAAGATCATGGCCGCCATCGTGCGGCTCCAGAGCGCCCAGCGCAGCGTCCGCGTCCGGCTGGGCAGAGACAGAGAACGAAACAAGTAAACCCAAGAGATATGGAGAAGAAAGCATTCAAGAGGACCCTCGTGACCTGCGCCCTTCCGTACGCCAACGGACCGGTGCACATCGGTCACCTCGCAGGCGTGTATGTCCCCGCGGACATCTATGTCCGCTACCTCCGCATGCGCGGCGAGGATGTCCTGTACATCTGCGGCTCCGACGAACACGGAGTCCCGATCACCATCAAGGCCCGCCAGCAGGGCATTTCCCCGCAGGACGTCGTCGACAAGTACCACAAGATCATCAAGGATTCCTTCTCGGGCCTCGGCATCAATTTCGACATCTACGGCCGCACGAGTTCCGACGTCCACCGCGCGAACGCCGCGGCGTTCTTCCGCAAGCTCTACGACGAGGGCAAGTTCATCACCCGCACTTCGGAGCAGTACTATGACCCCGAGGCGCAGACCTTCCTCGCCGACCGCTACATCGTCGGCACCTGCCCCCGCTGCGGCAACGAAGGCGCCTACGGAGACCAGTGTGAGAAGTGCGGCAGCACCCTCAGCCCCGAGGAACTCATCAACCCCCGCTCCAAGCTGAGCGGCGCCGCCCCCGTCAAGAAGGAGACGACCCACTGGTACCTGCCGCTGAACGAATACGAATCCTGGCTCTCCCAGTGGATCCTGGACGGCCACAAGGAGTGGAAGACCAATGTCTACGGCCAGTGCAAGAGCTGGATCGACGGCGGCCTCCAGCCCCGCGCGGTCAGCCGCGACCTGGATTGGGGCGTGCCCGTCCCGGTCGAAGGCGCCGAAGGGAAAGTCCTCTACGTCTGGTTCGACGCCCCGATCGGCTACATCTCGAATTCGATCGAGCTCCTGCCCGAATCCTGGGAGCAGTGGTGGAAGAGCGAAGACACGAAGCTCGTCCACTTCATCGGCAAGGACAACATCGTCTTCCACTGCATCGTCTTCCCCGCGATGCTGAAGGCCCACGGCGGGTTCATCCTCCCGGAGAACGTCCCCGCCAACGAGTTCCTGAACCTGGAGGGCGACAAGATCTCGACCTCCCGCGGCTGGGCCGTCTGGGCCCACGAGTACCTCCAGGACTTCCCGGGCAAGGAGGATGTCCTCCGCTACGTCCTGACGGCCAACGCTCCCCAGACCTCCGACAACGACTTCAGCTGGAAGGACTTCCAGCAGCGCAACAACAGCGAGCTCGTCGCCGTCTTCGGCAATTTCGTAAACCGCGCCGTCGTCCTGACCCACAAGTACTTCGAGGGCAAGGTCCCCGCGCGCGGAACGCTCCTGCCGGAGGATCGCGACGCCCTCGCCCAGATTCCGGAGCTCCGTCGCTCCCTGGAGGACAACATCGCCCACTACAAGTTCCGCGAGGCCCTCAAGGACGCGATGGGCATCGCCCGCGTCGGCAACAAGTACATTTCCGACACCGAGCCCTGGAAGGTCGCCAAGACCGACATGGCCCGCTGCGCCACGATCCTCAATGTCAGCCTCCAGATCTGCGCCGACCTGGCCCTGGCCTTCGAGCCCTTCACCCCGTTCGCCGCGGAGCGCCTCCGCCGGATGCTGGGCGTCTGCCTCGAGGCCGGCACGGACCACCGCGCAGGCGAGCAGGTCAGCGTCAATACCTACCGTGACGGCGAAGGCGCCGCGCTCCATACCCACGCCGCCGGCCTCCGCTGCTGCCCGCCGGACGGGGCCGTCTGCCTCGACTGGGAGAAGCTGGGCGCAGAGGAACTGCTGCCGGAAGGCCACGGGATCGGCGCCGCGGAGCTGCTCTTCGCCAAGATCGAGGACGACGTGATCCAGGTCCAGCTCGACCGCCTCGCCGCCATCCGCGCGGAGCGGGAAGCCGCCGCGGCCGCCGAGGCCGCCCGCCGCGTCGCCCCGCAGAAGGACGAAGTGACCTTCGAGGACTTCGAGAAGATGGACATCCGCACCGCGACGGTCCTCGCCGCCGAGAAGGTCCCCCAGACCGACAAGCTCCTCAAGCTCACGATCGACACCGGCATCGACACGCGTACCATCGTCTCCGGCATCGCCGCGTACTACAGCCCCGAGGATATGCTCGGCAAGCAGATCTGCATCCTCGCGAACCTGAAGCCCCGCAAGATCCGCGGCATCGAGTCCAAGGGCATGATCCTGATGGCCAAGCAGCCCGACGGCACGATGCGTTTCATCACCCCCGCCGAAGTCCTGATGAACGGCTCCGAAATCGGTTGACATGAAAGCGGTCAGAAACGTGATATTCGATTTCGGGACCGTCCTCCTGGACTGGAACCCGAAACGCCTCTACACGCCGTATTTCCGGGATGAGGCGAAATGCGACTGGTTCCTGGAGCACATCTGCAACCGCGCGTGGAACGACGAGATGGACAAGGGAAAACCGACCGATGTCGGGACCGAGGAGAAGGTTGCGCAGTTCCCGGAATGGGAGAAGGAAATCCGGATGTACTTCGACCGCTGGATCGAGATGATCGGGGAGGAGACGCCCGGGATGTACGAACTGGAACTGGAACTGAAGGCCGCCGGATACGGGATTTACGGCCTGACGAACTGGAACAACGAAACTTTCCGCCTGGTCCGCGGGAAGCGGATCTTCCAGGTGCTGGACGGGATGGTCGTGTCGGCGGAAGAGAAGCTGCTGAAGCCGGAGCCGGAGATCTACGAGTGCCTGCTGGGCCGCTACTGGCTGGACCGGGAGGAATGCGTCTTCATCGACGACGTCCCGAAGAACGTGGCCGGTGCGGAAGCGGTCGGCATCCGCGCGATCCTCTTCGAGAATCCCGCGCAGGTCCGCCGCACGCTCGCCGGCCTGGGTGTCAAAATCGCAACGGAAAAATGAAACATTACCCCTACATCGACGTCAGCCGGATCGAGGACCTGCCCTCGCCGTCGGTCGGGACCAAGCTGGTGGTCCACTATGCCTTCCAGTACATCGACTTCAACCAGATTCCGGAATACGCGGAACAGGTGAATTTCGTGGACTGCGTGTTCATGGGCTGCGAGCTCATCCCCGGGATGGAGGAGCGCCTCGGCGCGAACCTGATCCTGCCGCGGATGGGCATGATCTACCACGTCTTCAACAATTCGCTCTATCACGCGGAGAGCCTCTACGACGGCTTCGACCCGGCGCGGCCGGAGACCTTCAGCAGCTGTTTCGACTCGCGGGTGTATGCCGATTACCTCGAGCGGGGCAAGAAGAGCGCAGACCTGCGCGTCACGATTGCCCGCTCCCTCCACGACCACTCCATGAGCGATGCGCTCCAGGATTTCCTGTCCCGCTACAACGCCCACGACGTGGTCGGCATCATGGGCGGCCATTTCCTGAAGCGGACCGACGAGCGCTACCGGCAGGTGGTGATGACGAGCAAGGTCCTGACCGAGAAGGGCAAGCTGATGGTTTCGGGCGGCGGACCCGGTGCGATGGAGGCGACCCATCTCGGCGCCTGGATGGCCGGCCGCACCAAGGAGGAGACGGAGGACGCGATCGCGATGCTCGCCTCCGCCCCGTCCTACCAGGACCCGGGCTGGCTCTCGACCGCCTTCCATGTCCGGAAGAAGTACTCCCAGACCCGTTTCCGCAGCCTCGGCATCCCGACCTGGCTCTACGGCCACGAGCCGGCGACGCCGTTCGCGACCCACATCGCCAAGTTTTTCGAGAACAGCATCCGCGAGGACAGCATCCTCTCGATCGCCCAGGGCGGCATCATCTTCTTCCCCGGCTCCGCCGGCACCCTCCAGGAAGTCTTCCAGGATGCGGCCCAGAACCACTACCTGACCTGCGGCGTCGCCAGTCCGATGGTTTTCGTCGGCAAGGATTTCTACACCCGCGAGGTCCCGGTCTATCCGCTCCTGCAGTCCTTCGTGGAGCAGGGCTACTACAAGAACCTCCTCCTTTCCATCACCGACAGCGCCAAGGAAGCCATCGAGTCGATCCTCTCCTTCGCCTAGCACCCTTACGGACATGAAAGTACTCCTGATCAACGGAAGCCCCCGGCAGCAGGGCAATACCGCCGTCGCGCTCGGCGAGGTGGCGGCACAGCTGCAGAAAAACGGCATCGACAGCGAAACTGTCTGGATCGGCAACAAGCCCGTGCGGGGCTGTATCGTCTGCGGGACCTGCAAGTCCAGGGCCGACGGCCGCTGCGCCTTCGACGACGACGTCTGCAACCGCATCAGCGAAAAGTTCGCCGGCGCCGACGCCCTGGTCGTCGGGTCTCCCGTCTATTACGGCCAGCCCAACGGCGCCCTGCTCGCCGTCCTCCAGCGCGCGTTCTATTCGGCCGGCGGCGCGATTGCCGGCAAGCCCGCCGCAGCCGTGGCCGTCTGCCGCCGCGGCGGCGCGACCGCCAGCTTCGAGACCCTGAACATGCCCTTCCACCTGCTGAACATGCCCGTCGTGTCTTCCCAGTACTGGAACATCATCTACGGCCGCGAGCCC
Organism: Bacteroidales bacterium; assembly: GCA_017438265.1. Taxonomy (GTDB): domain Bacteria; phylum Bacteroidota; class Bacteroidia; order Bacteroidales; family UBA932; genus Cryptobacteroides. The sequence goes on along the minus strand of JAFRVZ010000066.1, from coordinate 2,516 downwards.
GGCCAGGCCGCCCTCGACACGGAAGGTCTCCAGACCCTCCGCGCCCTTGCCAACAACATGGCCTGGCTCCTGAAATCCACCGGCGGCGCTCCCGCCCCCGGCCGCGGCGACGAACCCTGGTCGCCCCTCCACTTTATCCGCTGACCCTCCTCCCGTCATGCCTGACCTGTTCGGGCATCTTGATACGCAGAAAAAGCAGTTTTCCTGAGATCGTCGAAAAAAACGCCGCCTCAGAAAAACTGCTTTTCCGCTCCCCCCGCCCCACCTCGCCCCGCCCGCCCTTCTCTCCTCTCTGCCCTCCGCCTGCTCCGCCGCCCGTTCTTTTCGTCTGGACCCCGGCGGCTACTACGCATTTGCAGGGGCGGAGGCTCTGCAGCGCGCTCTAGCGGGGGTCGGGATGCAAATGCGTAACGGCAGGGCTGCGCTGGGGTACGCGGAGGGGCGCTGGTGCAGGGCGAGAGGCGGAAAGTGCAGGGTGGCGGCGTTGATGAAATTCGCTTGGAAGGGAGATGGGCCCCGGAGGGCGCTGGAAGAGGGGGTGCGTGTCCAAGCGCGGCGAAAAGGCCGCGCTTGGATGGGCAATAGGCGTTGGAGGGCCGTGGGAGGCTGATGCGACGTCCAAGCGAATTTCATCAACGCCGAAGGCCCGGCGAGGGCTGGCGTGGAGGTGAAGCCGATGGAGGCAAAGGGCTGGCGGAGGGCAAGGATGATGAGAATGAGGATAAGGAGGAGAAGAAAAGAAGGCGGAGGGGATGGATTTAAGCGTGATTTGTAACGTATTGGCGTAATGGGGGTTACGTAAAGGAACACGCCCGATTTTTGAAGTGTTGGTTTGTTTAACTTGCTGGTATTAAATTAGTTACAAATCACACTAAAAATGACGGATATCGGTTGGGAGGAGGTTTTGCCACCTGCGGTGCCATCACTCGCTTCGCTCGGGATGACAAGTGATGCGCCCCCTCGTTCTGGAAAAAGGTACGGGGGAGCGTCAGGGGGAGTATAGACCGCCGGGGGTCAGGCGGTGGGGTCTGCGGGGGCCTCGGATGAAGCGGGCTCGGGTTGCGGGGCGGTCGGCTGGGTCGCGGATGAAGCGGGTTCGGGTTCAAGCTCGGGTTGCGGGGCGGGGGAGGCGAGGGAGGCCTCATATTCGAGGCGGGCGCGCTCGGAAGAGACGGAGCGCTTCAGGACGAAACCGGCGCCGAGGTACTTGGTGCGGACGTCCTCGTCGGCGGCGAGGGCTTCCGGGGTTCCCTGCTGGAGGATGCTGCCTTCGTAGAGGAGGTAGGCGCGGTCCGTGATGGCGAGGGTTTCGCCGACGTTGTGGTCCGTGATGATGACGCCGATGTTCTTGTACTTGAGCTTGGCGATGATGTACTGGATGTCCTCGACGGCGATCGGATCGACGCCGGCGAAGGGCTCGTCGAGGAGGATGAACTTCGGGTCGATCGACAGGGCGCGGGCGATTTCGCAGCGGCGGCGCTCACCGCCGGAGAGCTGGATCCCCAGGCTCTTGCGGACCTTGGAGAGGTTGAATTCGGAAATCAGCTGCTCGAGCTTGCGGAGGCGCTCCTCCTTCGGGACGCCGGCCATTTCCATCACGGAGACGATGTTGTCCTCGACGGACATTTTCCGGAAGACGGAGGCCTCCTGGGGGAGGTAGCCGATGCCCATCTGGGCACGCTTGTACATCGGGAGTTCCGTGATGTCCTGGTCGTCGAGGAAGATGCGGCCGCCGTTCGGGACAATCTGGCCGGTGATCATATAGAAGCTCGTGGTCTTGCCGGCGCCGTTCGGGCCGAGGAATCCCACGATCTCACCCTGTTCCACTTCCATCGAGACGCCCTTGACGACGGTCCGGACGCCGTATTTCTTGACGAGGTTCTCGCAATGCAGCTTCATATCCGTAATTATTTAACGTCCAGCCCCAGGTCGATGACGAGGCCCTGGACTTCCTTGTTGGATTCGATCAGCACCTTGGCTTTCTCCTCCGGCATGTAGATCTGTTCGACGGTCTCCGTGTCCGGCGTCACGTCCACGACGAGGCGCACGAGGCCCGAATCCGTCAGCTTGCGGAAGCGGCCTTCCATGTCGCGGAGCAGCTTTTCCTGGATCCATTTCTGCTGGGCCTGGTTCATCACGCGGAAGGTCACGGTCTTCATCCCGTCGTCCTCAGCGATCTCCAGGTCCGCCTTCAGCATCGCGCTCGACAGGCGCGGCTGGGAGGCGTACTGCGCTGCGAGTTCCTTCCATTTTTCGGTGAGGACTTCGTCGGCGGGTGGGGTTTGGTCGTGGCGGCGGGTTTCGGCGGGGGCGGGGGCCGCGGCGCTCTCGTCCATCAGGGACGAGAGGGAAAGGGCGGCCGCGCCCTTGACGGCACGCTTCGCCTCCGGCGGCGCCGGGGCTTCGGGAGCGGGCGGCGCCGCGGGGGCCGCAGATTCCTTCGCTTCGCTCGGAATGACAGGGGAGGCGCTCGGAATGACAGGGGGGGCGCTCGGTGCAGCGGGCGCGGGCTGTGG